>JAFPUM010000024.1 GCA_017395425.1 Clostridia bacterium
AGCGTGTCGCGGTCCATTCGTTCTGGGTGGTTGATGAGTTCCTTTAAATCCATACTTCTTATTCACTATTCACTATTCTCTATTCTCTATTCACTACGTCCCGGTTGCCATACATCTTCTCATAATAATGCTGATACTCGCCCGAAATGATCTCTTCCCACCAGTCGCGATGGTTCAGATACCATTCGATGGTCTTTGCCAGACCGTCCTCAAACTTGGTTTCGGGGAGCCAGCCCAGTTCGTCATGAATCTTGGTGGGGTCGATGGCGTAGCGCATATCGTGACCCTTGCGGTCGGTGACATAGGTGATGAGGCTTTCGGGCTTGCCGAGCGCCTGACAGATCAGCCTCACAATGTCGATATTGCGCTTTTCGTTGTGACCGCCGACATTATAAACCTCTCCCACACGTCCCTTGTGGATAATCAGATCGATTGCCTTGCAGTGATCCTCCACATAGAGCCAGTCACGCACATTCAGTCCCTCACCGTAAACCGGCAGCGGCTTGTCATTAAGCGCGTTGGCAATCATAAGCGGAATGAGCTTCTCCGGGAAATGATAGGGACCGTAATTATTGGAACACCGGCTGATAGTGACCGGCAGTCCGTAGGTGCGATAATATGCCAATACCAGCAAATCGGCGCCCGCTTTGGAACTGCTGTACGGACTGCTGGTGTGCAGAGGCGTTTCTTCGGTGAAGAAGAGATCCGGACGGTCGAGCGGCAGATCACCGTACACCTCATCGGTGGAAACCTGATGATAACGCTCAATGCCGTAGCGGTTGCAGGCGTCCAGCAGTACACCGGTGCCGATCACATTGGTCTGGAGAAAAATCCCCGGATTCTCGATGGAACGGTCCACATGGCTTTCCGCCGCAAAATTCACCACCATGTCAGGCTTTTCCTCTTCAAACAGGCGATAGACCGCCTCACGGTCACAGATATCCGCCTTCACAAAACGGAACTGCGGATGATTCATCACCGGCGCAAGCGTGGAGAGATTGCCGGCATAGGTCAGCTTGTCCAGACAGACGATGCGATCCTCCGGATGCTCCCTGAGCATATGAAACACAAAATTACTGCCGATAAATCCAGCGCCGCCGGTGACGATGATGGTTTTCCCCATATACAAAACCTTCCTCACTGATTTTGAAAATCCATACTTTCTTTAGGAACTATGCAGAATTTAATCAGTCATGTTCTGCTTAAAAATACAGTTTGCTTGCGTGTTTCAGCAAGTGAAATGTATTAATTATTTCTGCATAGTTCCTTACGAACGATATCCAGATATTTACTGTCGAGTACATCTTTGAGATATTGACCATACTGGTTCTTTTTGAGCTGCTCATAAACCGCCATGACATCGTCGCGGGTAATCCAGCCGTTGAGATACGCAATCTCTTCCAGACAGGCGATTTTCCGATGCTGATGGGTTTCCATCGTCTTGACAAAGTTGCCTGCATCCATCAGCGATTCATGCGTACCGGTGTCCAGCCATGTAAAGCCCTGACCGAGTACCTGCACGCTGAGTTCCCCGTTTTCCAGATAAATGCGGTTCAGGTCGGTGATTTCCAGTTCTCCTCTGGCAGATGGCTTGAGAGAACGGGCATATTCCACCACCCGGTTATCGTAAAAATACAATCCCGTGACACAGTAATTGCTCTTGGGACGAGCCGGTTTTTCTTCGATGGAAACCGCCTTGCCCGCTTCGTCAAATTCCACAATGCCAAACCGCTCCGGGTCATCCACATAATAGCCGAACACCGTCGCGCCTTTGCCGTCTTCGGCGTTCTGCACCGCTGCCTTCAGGCGCTTGGTCAGACCGTGTCCCGCAAAAATATTATCGCCCAGTACCATTGCCACCGTATCGCCGCCGATAAAATCCGCGCCGATCAGAAAGGCCTGCGCCAGTCCGTCGGGAGAAGGCTGTACCGCGTAATGCAGGGAAATTCCGAACTGATGCCCGTCTCCCAGCAATTCCTCAAATCGGGGCGTATCCTGCGGCGTGGAAATAATCAGAATGTCCCGGATACCGGCATTCATCAGCACCGACATCGGATAGTAAATCATGGGTTTATCGTAAACCGGCAGAAGCTGCTTGGAGGTCACTTTCGTCAGCGGGTAAAGCCGTGTACCCGAGCCGCCCGCCAAAATAATTCCTTTCATGGTGTCATCCCTTTCATAATGGTATCGGTCAGAAGAAGAGTAAAATCGATCGTATCAAACCCTTTTGGATAGAATCAAGTCCTTATTACATCTTACCACAGCTCAACCGAAAAATCAACAAAATCTGATTTGAAATTCAAACCGTGTCTTGAAATTCTACATAAGACACAATTCTTCCGGGGGAAATTATCATTTATCATTATTGTTTCCCATCTTTTTCCGATTACCACATCACAGTGTCGAAGGCATTTTTCCAATCCCATACAAAACTGTCTACCGGTGCGCCTCACAGAAAAAGGCTGATACGCAACAATGTGTGCACACCTTTCGCGTATCAGCCGTTGAAACCGGGTCTGCCGGTTCTTTTGTCATCTGAGTTAAAACGCCGGTTACTTCTTTTCCAAATGCAGCACCACCCAGTCATAATCCTTGATGCTGTATTCGGTGGAACAGAAGGGGCAGTGTTTCTCCTTTGTCGCGTCGAAGCTGCCCCCGCAGTTCGGACAGGAATAGGGCGCGTCCGGCTGCTGTCCTCTGAGCCACACAATGTTGGAATAGAAGATTTCCTTTCTGTCAAAGGATTTTTTCACGTTTCCGTTGACGGAAAATTCTCTCTTTGTATTCACATAGGTAAAAGGCAGCCGCGTGACATATCGGGCGTCATGATCCATTTTCCACGAGACGCCCGATACCAGCGGATCATCAGGAGCATAGGTCGCTTGAAGCGTAATGCCCTTTACCTGAAGCCGCTTTCGCTGAAGCATACGGGCATATGTTAAGTCGGCGGCGAACAGCTTCGGCGCGTTCTCCGAATCAACAGATGAAGCATTGAGCTGCGTGATGAATGTTTCATTCATCTTCTTTGCCAGTTCGTCCATTGCGTCCGGCTGTGGGATTTGGAAGAATGCCATGATTCAAGCCTCCTGTTTTCCTTCGAGGAATGCCGCCGCGTTTTGCACGGTGCGAAGCAGGTAGGGATCCAATCGTTCCGCCACGCGTCCCGCAATATCATCCGGAATGGGATAGATCACTTCCGCCATACTGCCCGCCATAGCCGCCAGTGTATCACTGTCGCCGCCGATGGAAATCGCCTCCGCGACGACATCTACAAACGAATTTCCGGTCAGAAACGCCACAATCGCCTGCGGCACCGAGCCTTGGCAGGAAACGTCGAAGGTATAGCTTTCCCGGATATCGCCCAGCGTAAAACCGAGATCGTAATATTGTGAGGCATAGCGCCGGACGTCGTCCTTGTTGCCACTGTTACGGAGGGTAAAAATACTGCCTGCCACGGCTTTGGCACCCTTGATGCCCTCGGGGTGATTGTGAGTCACCGCTGCCGAATATGTCGCCAGCGCTTCCGCTTCCTCCAGCGAACGCGCTGCCCAGCCCGCAAAGGAAACACGCATCGCCGAACCGTTGCCCCAGCTGTTATAAGGCTCTGTATCCTCCGAAATCAGCCACCGGCAGAAGGAAGCGCCGTAACCGGCACGGGGAAACCGGCGACCATACGTCTTGAGAGACGTCACGATTTCCCGCATGAGCAGCCGTCCGCCTTCCTCCCGCCCGGAGAGATACCAATCGTCAGGAAGCCGGGAAAGCGCCCGCATGATGCCGTCCGCCACGGCACAGGTCATCACCGAATCATCCGTAAACCGTGCTTTGCCCTGCGCCATTGTATCAGCGGCAGGCTTGTATTTGATATTGTGCCACTCATACACCGAGCCGATCGTATCCCCCGCAATGGCGCCCAGCATTTTATCCGGGTATGTTTTCATGGATGCCAAGAATTTCACTACCTCTCCAGATAATTTTTGATAAAAACAAAAAAAGCCGATTACGAAACAATCGACTTCCATTTCAACGTGCGATATAAAAACGGTACACTCAAAACCGAACAAAGGGTGAAGGAGGGAGGGAAGGAAGCACGAGCCATCCAAAAGGCTACTTTGGACAAGCCCTCGACCGATTAGTACTGCCAAGCTGAACGCCTCACGACGCTTACACATGCAGCCTATC
>JAFPUM010000025.1 GCA_017395425.1 Clostridia bacterium
AGCTGTTCCGGCTTGATTCGCTGTTCTCCGTCGTACAGCAGATAATTGAACGCATCCGCGAAAATCTCGCTGTCCTGCATATATTCCTTGGTCACAATATCTTTGCTGCCCATGGCGGTCACTTCCTTTCCCTATGGTCATTATACCGCTATTTTCACCCTCTGTCAAGCGCATGATACCAAGTGAAACCAGTTGTAAAACATTCCCAAAACAAAATGCCCGGCAGGGTCTTGTCACTTTGACAAAGCCCCGCCGAGCGGATAGTGCAATCATTTTTTCAAAGCCGCAAAGAAAAACTTACTCGTCCTTCAGGAAGACAGCGCCCTGCGAACCGCTGCTGACGTGCTGATAGTAGCGTGCGAGATACCCCTTGAGCTTCTTCTCAGGGGCAACCCATGCCGCGCGGCGCTTTTCGATTTCCTCATCGGGGACTTCGAGCGTCAGGGTGCGGTTGGTGATATCCACGTTGATCATATCGCCGTCCTGAATCAGACCGATCAGACCGCCGGCAGCCGCTTCGGGGGACACATGACCGATGGCTGCGCCGCGGGTCGCGCCGCTGAAACGGCCGTCGGTGATGAGCGCGACGGATTTATCCAGCCCCATGCCGACCAGACAGGCGGTGGGATTGAGCATTTCGCGCATACCGGGACCGCCCTTGGGTCCTTCGTAACGGATGACCACCACGTCGCCTTCCTGAATCTTGCCGCCCAGAATCGCCTCGCTGGCATCCTCTTCGCAGTCGAAGCACTTCGCGGGACCGCGGTGCTGCATCATTTCGGGGGCTACCGCGCCCTGCTTGACCACCGCGCCGTCCACCGCGATGTTGCCGCGCAGGACGGCGATACCGCCGTCCTTGCGGTGGGGATTGTCAAGGGTGCGGATGACGGTGCCGTCCGCGTCAGGCGCGTAGGCAATTCTGTCGGCCACCGTACCGGCGACGGTCAGGCACTTGGTATTGATCAGACCCGCCTTGCTGAGTTCCTTCAGCACTGCCTCAATGCCGCCCATTTCCTCTAGGTCTTCGATGAAAATCTGACCGGCGGGATTGAGCTTGCAGATCTGGGGCGTGGTCTTGCTGATTTCGTCGATAATCTCCATGTTGATGGGACAGCCCGCCTCATAAGCGATAGCGGTCAGATGGAGCACCGTATTGGTGGAGCAGCCCAGCGCCATTTCGGAGCGCAGGGCGTTTTCAAGGGACTTGGGAGTGATGATGTCAAGAGGCTTGATGTCCTTCTTGAGCAGATCCATGACTCTTTCGCCGCTCATCTTGGCAAGCCGACGGCGCTTCGCCGAGACAGCCAGACAGGTTGCCGCGCCGGGCAGCGACATACCGATGGCTTCGGTCAGGCAGTTCATGGAGTTGGCGGTGTACATACCGGAGCAGGAGCCGCAGGTCGGGCAGGATTTGGCTTCCAGCTCATGGAGCTTGCGGGCGTCAATCTTGCCGGCGGAATAGCTGCCGACCGCCTCGAACATCTCGGAAAGACCGTACTTGGTGCCGTCGCACTTGCCGGACATCATCGGACCGCCGCTGATGAAGATAGCCGGGAGATTCATACGGCAGGCGGCGAGCAGCATACCGGGGACGATTTTGTCACAGTTGGGAATGAAGACCACCGCGTCCATCGGGTGCGCGGTGAGCATGACCTCGATGGAATCCGCGATGAGTTCGCGGGAAGGCAGGGAGTACTTCATGCCGGGGTGGTTCATCGCCAGACCGTCGCACACGCCGATGGTCTGGAACTCAAACGGCACACCGCCCGCGTTGCGGATACCCGCCTTGACAGCCTCGCCGATCTCGCGCAGGTGCATATGACCGGGTATGTACTCACTGTAAGAGTTGACCACGCCGATAAAGGGGCGCTTCATTTCGGAATCCGTGATGGAGAGAGCCTTCAGCAGCGAGCGGTGAGGCGCGCGGGAAGGACCTTCTTTGAGCATATCGCTTCTCATGATGCAAATTACCTCTTTCGATAATAGAATAACGGCGGAATGCCGTGTCGTTCTTTCTATTGTAAATCCAAACGCCCCGATTGTCAATCATACGCAGCGAAAAAGGTATCAACGAAATGTTGATACCTTTTTGAAACTACTGGGCAACGAAGTTGATATTGTGCTCTTTGGCGTAGGTTTCCGCATAGGAGCCGGATTTGCCGTAGATGGTGAGGTTAGGGCAGTTAGTAAATGCCGCCCCGCCAATCGAAGTAACACTATCAGGAATTGTAATTGACATTAATGAGGTACAGCCATAGAAAGCCCCGTAATCAATCGAAGTAACATTATTTGGAATAGTAACTGACGTTAATGAGATACACTTACTAAAAGCATTGTCACCAATATAGGTAACACTATTAGGAATTGTAATTGACATTAACGAAGTGCAGCCATAGAAAGTTCCGTAACCAATCAAAGTGACACCATTGGGTATAGCAACCGACGTTAATAAATTGGATCCCCGAAAGGCATTTGTACCAATAGAGACTACACTGTCCGGGATTTTAACGGACGTTAACGAGATGCAATTACTAAACGCATTGTTACCAATTCTTGTAACAGACTTTTCTGCAATTACTTTTGGAATGCTTAATTCAGTTAAATTCTTATTTTTCAAACCAGTGATAATGACTTCACCATTCTTTATCGTATAGGAATAATTCGATGCGCTATCATATCCTGTATCGTCAATATATCCTGTATTGTCTATTCCTATATCTCCGATAATTCTCGGTACAACTACCACACCAACGGCAATCAGCAGGACGGCGGCAATTGAAATGAGCAATGCTTTCCCATATTTTGAGATGAATGACGGCTGACTCAGCGCGACCGAACCATTCTCGGAAACTGGTTCAAGCTCAGGTTCTGGTTCAAACTCTGGTTCAGGCGCATTTTTAATAAAATGAATATGCCGATCCATGATATCGACAATATCAGCCGCACGGGATATATCGCTCACAGGAACACCATGCAGGTCGTTCAGGCGGAGCCACCAGCCTTTGAGGTCGATTGTCACATCGTCAAATGTAACATTATCAAGAAAAATAACATAAATTTTCTTTTTAAATCCCATTGCCATGTTGTATTCGATTTTGACATAGGGATTTTCCCTTGCCATCAGCTTTTTGGTGACAAACATAATCACCGCCCGACACTGCTCTATCTGACGGGCAATCTGCTTCTCCCACGCCTCGCCGACCAGCAGTCCCTCATCGTACCACAGCGGAATGCCGCGGGCATTCATCTCACGGGCAATCCCGCCCACGCGCGCCGAATCCTGCGAATTATAGCTCACAAAGTAAAACTCCCCCGACATCACGGGCGGAAAGCCGAAATATGTCGCCATCACCATCACCTCTCTCGATAATTGATACTATCTGTTTATCATTGTAGCATAGAGCTAAACAAAAATCAAGGTAAAAAAATCAGAACAAAAAACAAACGCTGTCCTCCGGCAAGTGCCAAGAGGACAGCACGATATGGGTAAAGTATTAGGAACACCGTCATAAACCAGCTATCCGACCACATTTTGCAGTTCCGCAAGCGCCTTGCGGTTGAGAGCGTCGCCGTCAAATTCATAGGACGCCTTAAAATGTCCGTCCGCAAAGGACATCATTCCCTCGCAGAGTTCCCGGGGAGTGTGTCCCACGACCAGTTGACCGTCAGGCACACACACGGATTCCGCCGTGCTGAACCGGCTCATGATAATCGCCAGCCCCAAAGCCCGCGCTTCATAGATCACCATCGGCATTCCCTCATAATGCGAAGGAAGGATAAAACAGCCGCATTTCCGCAGTAAACCGAAGGGATTGGCAAGCTGCCCGGTGAGAATCACCTTGTCGCCCAGCCCCAGTTCGGCGATACGGCTCTCATACGAAGCCCGCAGTTCCCCGTCACCGATGAGGTACAGTCGGCAGTCGGGATGGACGGCACACACATCGGCGAAACCCTCCATCAGCGCGAGATGGTTCTTTTCGGGCGAGAACCGTCCCATCGTCACAAAGCTGACCGTGTCGGGCGAGGGCAGAATCACCCGTTTCTCCTGCTCCGTTCGCGGACAGTCCACGAAACAGCCGTCCTCATACACCGCCTCCGACAGTCCCTTCTCAATGCGCTGCATATCCAGCGTGTTGGTGACAAAGGTGAATTTGTCGTAGGTTTCGGCAGTCGCCAGATGCTTGCGGTTGACCAGCATAGCGCCCTCCGAACAGGACACGACTTTGTCGAAAATCCGGTAGAGGGTGAGCAGCGCGGTGAGGGTGGTGGCACTCTTGCGCCGATAGGCTTTGGTGCGGCGCTTGGCTTTATTGGTGAGATCGCGGTAGAGGTCGTTGTGCTGCCAGATAATGCGCGCGGCGCCTTTGCACTGCATCAGCGTGAGCGGCTGGGTGACGCCGTAGCCGGAATAATCAATCACGGCATCGAAGGTGGAATTCCCAAAGCAGCGGGTGTAGTTGCGGTGATAGGCGCCTTCTTTGAGCAGTTCCTCATACAGCGCGGGGGTAACGCCCTGTTGAATGATGCGTCTGTGCCGCAGCAGCTCCGTCACGCTGAAAGGAATCTGTCCGCACCGGCAGAGAACCCGCACGCGGTCATCCACCTTCATGATATTGGGCATACTGCGATCGTCGTCCACAATCAGCAATGTCACGTCGTAGCGGTCGTAGTCGATCAGATGCAGCAGGGTCAGCAGTGTGGTAGTCACGCCGTTCATGGCGAAGCTGCCGCCGTTGATGAGCAGCTTTTTCTTGTCGGTGACGATATTTTCCACCAGACGGCATTGGGAATGATCCTGCCTGAAGATGCCCTGAATGACCCGTTCGCACACCCTTCCGTCGTCAAATTCGCACGCCCACGCTTTCATTTTGTCGTAGGGTCCGGCATATTGCCGGCGCACCTGATCCGCTTCACCGATCCAGCGGGCGATAGCGTCCATATCGCAGGAATAAGGTCCCGGCAGGTCGTCAAGGGTAAAATACATTCCCCGCTGCTCACGGTAGGTGTCAATGTCGGGAATATAAAAGAGAATGGGGCGGTCGGTCAGCAGAAAGTCAAAAAACAGGCTGGAATAATCCGAAATCAGGATATCGGTGATGGACAGCAATTCATCGGTATCCACACACTGGGAAATATATTTACCGCTTGCCCGTTCTTCCTGACTGAGCAGTTTGTAGACAGCCGGGTGGGGTTTGATGAGAATCTGATAGACACTGGGGTCAATGTGATGGTTCAGATAGTCGCAGAATTCATCGTAACGGGCGATATCGTTCTGCGCGTGTTCCACATCACCGCCTGCGCCCTTCCATGTGGGGGCATAGAGAATGATTTTTTTGGCAGGGTCAATCAAGGTGCCGCGCCGCTCCAATTTGCCGATAATGCCTTCCCTCGAAGCGTTCAGCAAAAGGTCATTGCGGGGATGTCCGCATTCGGTGATACGTCCCGCATAGACGCCCCGCAGCTTGTAGGAATCGAGAAAAATGCCGGTGGTAAAACGGCAGGGCGAAAGAATATAATCCGTCTGCAAGAAATTGTGCATGGTATTGCGCACACTGTACTTGCCGTCGGGGGTATCATAGCCCAGGGTTTTAAGCGGGATACCATGCCATGTGTTCACAAAAATCTGCTCCGGCTTTTTGGTAAAATAGTACGGAAGAGTAACATTGATGACGAGGTACTTGGCAGAAGTGATGGCATTGAAATACCCAGCACTGTTCTTGCCGACAAATTTAACATTATCGTAGGCGGCATATTCCTCCGCCAGCAAAGCGCGTTCGGCAGGATCATTGATTTGCCAGATATGGGTATATTTTTCGAAATCAGCCGATTGCAGCAGCGTCTTAAAAATCGCATACGGACTGCACAACATGCCCGAACCGTAATGCGAACAATAAAAAATCTGCCTGGCATCGACCTTATTCTTCCTGTAATACCGCACATACAGCGCACCCAGTCCCACCGTCGCGGCACTGCTCGCGGATTTTTTGATTTTACCCAAAATGCCCAAATGAACATCTCCCATCATCGTGATCCGGTATGGTTTTCGGTCAGACAGTAGCAGCCAATGTCTCGATTTCCTGTAAGGAAAGATCGGTGTATTGCGACACTTCCTCCAGCGACAGTTTGCCGTCCTGTATCATTTTCAATGCTTTTCTGATAGAGGATTCTCTCACTCTCGCCCGTTCTTCTCTTTTGCCTTCCTCTCTGCCTTCCTCTCTGCCTTCCTCTCTGCCTTCTTCTCTGCCTTCCTCAAAACTCTCCCTTTTGACTTCTTCCATAATCTGACACATATTGGTCACTCCTTTCCGGTCTTCTTTAAAATACCGCATCCGCTCCGCCAGCACCGAAGAGATAATCTCATTTGGATTGGCACATCGCAGATCGTGCAGCAAATTGCCCAGCGGTGAATCGCCTTCATACGACGCGTTGACATATACAATGTGAGCGCTATCGCCAAATGTCACACCTGTTTGTGTCACGGTGCGTTCGACATTGTAGAGCGGCAGGTCACTTCCAAAATAATCGTTTTCCGTGATAAAGATTACATAGGTTTCGGGCAACGCTTCATAATTTTCGCCTTTTATCAGAATATGCCCGTCCATAAGGCTGCTGTTGTAACGTGCCCGTTTGGGCGTAGCGCCTTTGTCCGTGCGCTGCATTTCGATATCATACAGTACACCCGCGCTGTCAATCGCCAGCACATCGAGCACAACCGAATGTCCGTGAAGATTTTTAATGGAATACTGCGTTTTGTTCTCCACAATGCGCAAATCCGCCTTGTCCAGCAACACCCGCAGCAGAAATTCGGTACATTCACCGCCGTCCTCGAAACAAACGGCGAAAAACGTATCATCCAACAATCGGAAACGGCGGATTCGTTCAATGTCTTTCCGTGGAAAGGGAACACCCTGTATCCATATGGTATCATCGCTCAAGGTTCAACATCTCCTTTCCCCCTCTTATTCTACCAAATTGTCATGCTTATTGCAATATGAAAATCAGAAATGATGTTTGATCACCCGTTTTTCAGGGGGCGGCGGGGTCATATAGTCGCCGTAGATCGTGGTCAGAATCAGATCGGGATTCTGGGGAACGGGGAACATACCGTCCTCAAACGGCACCCGCACCGGCTCGCCAAAGGCTTCCTTGGGAAAGGTTTCCTTCTGCACCTTATAATAGCTGGCAAGACAAACCACATAAGGATTGTCAGGGGCGTTGTATCTGAGATAATTGCGGTTGATGCACTGAAACAGGAATTCCCGCGTGAAAAAATGCGAAGCAAAGCGCAGTACTTTTTTGGCAAAGGTATCATCCTCAGCGGTTCGCATTTTCTGTGAGAGCGTACCGCGCAGAATCCGCGCCATAGTGCCTTGCAGGGTCTGACCGAAGGAGGAGCGCTTCGGCACATTATCCAGCGGAAAGATGTCGATCATAGGACCGTTGTTGGGGGTAACATGCGCAATATGCGACTGACGGAATTTGGGGTCGTCGGTGAGAAGACGCACCTTCATGAGCGGCGTCCAGCAGTTTGCCATCGTGGTGTAGTGCTGAATCTCATACCTCTCCCCCATCGCGGCGGGTGCAATCTGCAAAAAGCGCTCATAGTCATCCCGCATCATGAGCAGATCAATATCATCATCCCACGGGATAAACCCTTTGTGCCGCACCGCGCCGAGGAGTGTACCCTCACCGAGATAATAGGGAATGCCGTACCGGGTGCAGACATCGTCGATGTCCTTGAGCATGGCGAGTGTAATCTGCTGCAATTCCTTCACCAGCACCATTTCGTCTTCCTGTGAGCGCTGATTCGCAGCGGCTGTTTCCTGGCTCATCAAAAATTTCCTCCTTTGTCACGACGACTGACCGGGAGAGCCGACATGGTCACGGTTCCAGACGGACCATTTAGCGTTGCCGTCGGTCGCCATAAAATAGTAATCGCGCACCTGTGTGCCGAACGCATCGCTGTCAGCTTCGCAGTCAAAATAATAATACATCCCGTTGAGGCGCATACGGTTCCAATAATGCAGGATATCACGGCGAAATTCGGTATCAGCATTGAGCACAAACCTTCCTCGGACGGTCTCGCACTCATACCCTGCCGCGTGGCACAGTGCCTGAAACAGAGCCGCGTAGTGGCGGCTGTCACCCGATTCCACCGCAAAATAATGTTTCAGCAGCGTGAGAGAATCGTCATTTTTGTCCCGGACACGCTCATAACGCATATGTTTACCGACATAATAATAAAGCGCCCAAAGTCGTGTGGTATCATCCATATCGTCGGTGACTGTCTCGGCAAGAATGGCTTTGAGCTGATTGTCAATGGCTTCATTTCCCGTATAAACCGGTTCGCCGGCAGTACTTCGCGCGGCGGGAGTGCCCTTGGTCAAACCGCCCTCGTCGTCCAGTCCGCCAAAGGCATCCTTGATGAGCGCGTTGATTTCCTCATCCGTCACCCGCACGCCTATGGTTTCATTGTAGACACTGTAACTTCTTTCATCGAGAAAAATTTCCTCCATTTCGTCAACGCGCGCACCGGAGCGATGCGAGAGCAGGTAATATCCCCCGAACGCGCCGCCGCCGATGACAACCAGAATCAGCAGTGTGGTTAGCGCCATTTTGGCAATATCCATCGGTCCCATGTAGCTGAGATCGGACACCGCCTGATCCGCCAGCACCGAGAGCAGTGATGACTTGCCCGGCACCGGCACCAGTCGCCACGGATCAATATCCACAGTGCGGTTGATACGCCGCCAGAGATCCTCCTTCTCGTCAGCGGTCAGATGATCGGGCGGATCCTGAAGCGTCTTTTCGTGAATCAGCGAAAGACGGTTCTTGCGCACAAGGAAGCGCATGGTGCGCTCCACCTGCCGTCGCTGCCAGTGCTCGACATTCGGCGCCGTGCGAAGCGTGCCAATCGCGAAATACATATCAATATACGCCTCACGGCTCACGGTAAGTGCGTCGGCGTGATTGAGGCACAGCGCATAAGCACAGTCAAATACTCTGTCACAGGTGCGATTGTAAAGCTGCAGGAAGGTTTCCCGCTTTTTCTGATATTTTTTTCGATTGGCAAGACGCGCCAAATTCATCACCGTCCTTAAAAAAGTGATAGATGGCTTTTCTGTTTCTTTAGAGATACGCTGAATAAAGGCGCAGCCGTCGATTCGCCCGCGCCAAAATCCTCTACTGAGTGTGGGCAGAATCAACTTAGGAACTATGCAGAATTTAGTCAGTCAATTTATGCAGAAGAATACAGTATGCTTGCGTGTTTCAGCAATTGAAATGTATCAATTATTTCTGCATCGTTCCTTATTCAGCGTATCCCTAGTATAGCAAATCCCGCGATGAAATACAAGTGGTGAGAGAAATTCATCATGTATCGTTCATGAAAAATAAAAGCCCCCCACCTTTCGAAAGAGAGGGACACTTGATATTATCCAGGCTCTTTCCACAACTCAGGAACTAGGGAAACGCTGATTTAATCTAGCCAAGAAGGGAAAAGAGTGGTATAATAGAGGAAAGCGAAAGTGGAGGGAAAAAGCATGGGACAGATGACATTCAGCGATTTGGAATACAGCAAGAGAAAAAGAATAACCAAAAGAGAAGAGTTCCTCGACATAATGG
>JAFPUM010000026.1 GCA_017395425.1 Clostridia bacterium
CTCACCTCCACGTTTTCTGTAGTATGCCGACTTCCTACAGTTATCATTATAGCGCATTTTATTCTTTAGCGAAAGCTCCGTTGACTCGTTTCATAACCTCATCGGTGCCTTTCGCAGAAAGGCGGTTTATAACTATGATTTATTCAAGGATGTATTGGCTAAGATAAAATAATTGTAGGGGACGGCCCCCGGACGTCCCGGCAGAACGCACTTGAAGATTGGGTGCATTGGGGCGAATACGAATAATGTACCCTATCCGAATTCGCCTGACCTTGTTATTTGTCGTGGTGCAAATCGCCGGGACGTTTTTCCCCATTCACGCCGTCCCCTACAAATCTATATCGTCATTTGTTCATATTTTTTTCATTCATGCTGTCGCCCTGGATTGGGTGACGGTTTCCTTGACAAAACCGTGCATATGCGGTATAATGAGAAAAAGGTATCATATATTCAATATGGTATCAAAAAAGATTACAAAAGGGAAAGATGAAAAAACTTTTGCTAGACAGGACGAAACAAAACACAATGATCTCAACACGATAAAGGGTGAATAGTATGGTAGTTGGTTTTGCCGGCTGCGGTTACGCGGAAAAAGCCGATGTAGCCGGAATGATCAGGGAAAAATACGGATTTCGGGCAGCGTTCCCGCAAGAGACGGAACGCCTGCTGTCCGAGCCGGGCGATTATCTTATCGAAGACGTTGCCGACTCCGCGGAATGGAACGATGCGGCGGCGCAGAATGGCTTGCTTTTGTTCTTCCGACTGCCGGATGACGGATCGTTGGGGGGGACAGACGCGCTTCCCGGTCAAGGGAAGATCATAGACGCTGCCGGTAAAACAAAGGAGGAACTGTGTGAGCAGGTTTACGCCTGCATCTGCGAATATCGTTTCCTGCAGGAATTCGGCGCATGGAGAAACCGCATCGACCGGGAAATACAGGGAGACGGCATCCGCAGTTTGTTGGAAGTATATGCCGGTTACCCCTATATGAAGCCGTATTGTGATGAATTTCTCAATTTTTCCTCGGGCGGCAAACGGATCCGGGCATATCTTGTCAAACTGGGATACGAACTATGCGGGAAAACAGTCAATCACGACGTGTTGATGGCAGGATTGGCTTATGAAATCTACCAGAGCGGCATCCTGATTCATGATGACGTGATTGATCAAAGCAGAGTAAGGCGGAAAAAGCCCACGTATCATGTGCGGTTCGGGGATAATCATTTGGGGGTTTCGCGGGCGATCTGTGTAGGTGATATCGGCATCTTAATCGCCAATGAAATCCTGCTGTACACCGATTTGCCGGAGGATATTAAAATCAAGGCGCTGGTGCATCAGAAAAAGGTGTATAAACTGACTATTGCCGGCGAATTGGCAGATATTGATCTGTCTGACAGCGAGCATTATTCTCAGGAACAGATTATTTCCATGTACAACCTGAAAACCTCATGGTATACGATCGTCGGTCCGTTGCAATTGGGTGCTATCATTGGCGGTGCTGACAGCTCCATGATGAGACAGATTGAAGAACTGGGGCGTTTGATGGGCATTGCGTTTCAGATCAAGGACGACATGTTAGGTGTTTTTGAAAGCGCGGAAAAAACCGGCAAATCCGATTTGTCCGATTTGCAGGAAGGGAAAAAGACTGTGATTACAGAGCATTTTCTTTCTCATGCCGACAAGGACGATATCGCAGTGTTTTATTCCGTTTACGGCAACAGAGCCAGCGGCGCGGCGGAGCTTGATACAGTCCGGGTATTATTTCATAAAACCGGAACCTATGAATATGTCATGTCGATGTGTAAGAAATACTTATCCGATGCCAGACGGATTCTTGCGGATATGTGTATTCCTAAGCGATGCAGAGAGCAATTGCTGGGCTTTATTGATTATCAGGAAAAGCGTATGTATTGAATGCAGCGGGTGCGGCTGATGTTTGAAAGCCGCATCCGCTGCAAGTGTTTTTTTCTGAAAAAAATGTTTTTCTTCAGATGAATTTCAGACGGGGCTGTTATGATATACACAAACGAAAAGAAATCGGGAGGTTATCATAATCATGAATCAGACAACGGAAAAAACGACTGGAAAGAAAAAGAAGACGTGGCTGTGGGTACTGCTCATTGTACTCGGGATACTGCTTACCCCGCTGATTGCCGCCTTTATTGTCCTTTATGGGAGGATTGCCACGGTTGCCAGCGTGCAGTACGTCGGTCAGGATTTTTACACCATCCACTTTCAGCAGGATTACAAGCTCGACAAGCTGATTGAATCGGATATTTCGGACGAATATGCACTGTACGATTTTCTATCACGGGAAATGTTTTTCGGTTACCCGCTTTCCAGCGCCAACGCGGACAAGTACGCCTGCAGCTCGTTCCTTGTTCAGACGCCGGACGGCAGCTACGCGGCGGGACGCAATTTTGACTATCCCGGAACCGAGGAACTGCTCATTTACACCGACCCGGCGGACGGCTATGCTTCCTATTCGATGACCGACCTCAACGTCATCGGTGTGGGAGAGCCGGACGGACTGGATCCCCAGAGCCTCATCGGAAAAATCGCGATGCTCGCTTCGCCCTATCTGCCGCTCGACGGCATGAATGAAAAAGGGCTGATGGTGTCGATTCTCGAACTGGACGCCGGCGAGATTCATCAGCGCACCGAAAAGCACGACGTGATGATCAACGTCGCGATACGGCTGCTGCTCGACCGTGCCGAAAATGTGGAAGAGGCGCTGGAACTGCTCGAAGGGATTGATATCCATACCATCAACGGTCATTCCCATCACCTTTTCATCTGCGACAAGAGCGGGCGTTCGGTCGTAGTCGAATGGCGGAACGCACAGATGAAAGTCGTGGAAAACCAGCCTATTGTTACCAATTTCTGGCTTTCCACGCGGCAGAATAAGGAGAGCTATCTGGGATTTTGCGAACGATATGACACACTCGCGGACTGGATTGCCAATCACCCCACCACGACTTATGAGGAAGCCATGACGCTTCTGGACGCGGTACAGCAGGATAATGCCTTTGCCGTCACCGAATGGTCTGCCGTCTACCATCTGAATGATTTCGCGGTGGATGTTGCCGTCAACCGCGAATTCGACAAGGTATATCATTTTACCGCCCAAGATTTTGCGTAATCTCTCTGACAAAACGGGTCTTCCCCGTATGATTTTTCCCCGGCAGTGTCCGGATAGCCTGATGCTGTCCGCCGCTGCCGGGGAATCGTTGCTTCCGGGACGGTTTATGAAATTTCGACTAAAACTACAAATTCTTAACCTTTTCTAAACCTTTGGCAGGTAGAATACAGGCAGAAAGGAACGGTGAGGCAAATGAGTACCGTATTATCTGTGAAACATCTGACAAAAGAATATCCCAAATTCACGCTGGAGGACATCTCCTTTTCGATGGAGGAAGGCAGAATCATGGGGCTGATCGGACGCAACGGCGCGGGCAAGACCACCACTATCAAGTCCATTCTCAACCTCATTCATACCACGTCGGGTGAGATTACCTATTTCGGCATGGATCTCGCTTCGCAGGAGCAGACCATCAAACAGCAGATCGGTTACGCCGGCGGTGCGGTGGACTATTATAAAAAGAAGAAAATCCGGCAGATCGTACAGGTTACCAAAACCTTTTATACGCAGTGGGACGACGAAGCCTACCGCAAATATATGGAACTGTTTGAACTGGACGAGGATAAGACGCCCTCCGAACTTTCGGAGGGCATGAAGGTCAAGCTCAATCTGGTCATGTCCCTCTCGCACGGGGCGAAGCTGCTCATTCTCGACGAACCCACCAGCGGACTGGACCCCGTGTCCCGCGACGAACTGCTGGATGTATTCAAGGCACTGGCGGAGCGCGGCGTGGCAATTCTCTTTTCCACGCATATCACTTCCGACCTAGACAAGTGCGCCGATGACATCACCTATATCCGCAAGGGTAAACTGCAATTTTCCGGCTCGATGCAGGACTATGTGGAACAGAGTCGTGCAGAAGGTGCGGGCGAAAACCTAGAAGAAATCATGCTGCATTATGAAAAGGAGAATTTCCATGAAAAATTTGCTCAGTAAAGAAATCCGGCTTGCCGCGTCGCCGCTGGCATGGCTCTTTCTGGTGTTTGGTCTGATGGCGCTGATTCCGCGCTATCCGATTCTGGTATGTGCCTTTTTCATCTGCTTCGGTATTTTCCAGTCCTTCCAGAGCGGACGGGAAAACAATGATATTCTCTACACGGTGCTGCTTCCTGTGCGCAAGACCGACACTGTCAAGGCGAAGTATGCCTTTACGGTGCTGATCCAGATGCTTGGTTTCGGGATTGCCGCCGTTGCCACAGGACTGCGTATGGTGCTGCTGGGAAAGGCGACGCCCTATGTGACCAATCCCATGATGAATGCCAATCAGGCGTTTCTGGCATATATTCTGCTGATATTTGCGCTGTTCAATGTGGTATTCATGGGCGGTTTTTTTAAGACAGCGTACAAGTTCGGCAAGCCGTTTGTGCTGTTTCTCATTGTGTCGTTTCTGGTAGTTGGCATAGGGGAAGTGCTGCATCATATTCCGGGGCTGACATTTCTGAATGCGCCCGCTCCTCTGGCCGACCCCGTGATGTGGGGCATTCTGGGAGCTGCGGCAGCGGTGTATGCCGTGGCGACGCTGGTATCCTGCAAAGTCGCCATGAAGCGCTTTGCATTGGTGGATATGTAATCCCGAAATGAAAACAAACAATAAGCGTCCGTCAGTCGTTGAAACCGTGTGACTGACGGACGCTTTGCGTTTTCCCATTTTTTTATGCCGCCTGTGCCGTGATGTCTTCGCCGATCAGCGCTGCGAGTTTCTGCTCCAGTTCCGGCAGTACGTCAATTTTGGAATGAAACGCGCTTTGCCCTGAAAAACCTGTCGCGGAAGGTCCCGTGGCACTTGCCGCGCCGACCAGAAATCCTCTTCCGTCTACCGTGGCAGTACCGCTCATGCCGCCATAGAGATTCCATGTGGTTTCGAGCAGCGAATCGATCATGTCGAATTCCGGAATAGAGGCTGTGGGGGCGCGCATTTTCATTGGTTTGATCAGGTCGCGTGAGGTCCCGTCCCAATGCTTGGCGTAGGACACCACGTCATCGCCTTCATGCAAATCGTTGTAGATATCGGAATCCACTGCAATCTGCCGGAGCGAGAGCAGTGTGTCCGTGGGAATTTCCTGCGTGGGAATCGCGAAAAGGCACAGTTCGTTGTGCGCGTCGGAGGAAACAAAATCAAAGGACTTTTCAATGGTTTTCCCGTCGAAGAACATGATACGGCAATCGGAATGCACATCCTTCAATACGTGTTCCACGGAAAAAAAGATCACATAGTCCGGCGTGACCCGATAGACCGCGCCGCTGCCCGATACCCACGAATAGCGGTTGATAAAGCGCTTGAGATTGATGAGCGTTGGTTCGATGAGCGAGGCGGCGGCTTCACAGTCCGGTTCCGACAGCGGTTGGTAGGTAAAATATCCCGTGTCGCAAAGAACCTGTTTCTCGGTATCCGAGAGTGAAAGATCATCGTTATAACCGCTCAGTTCTCGGCGGGGTACGACGGACAGTGTGACCGTTTTGACGGTCTCCAGCCCGTAATTGTCCCGCACGATATAGGTAACGGGATAATCCCCCACAGTCCCCGTGTCAAACAGACCCGGCTGTATTTCCAGACGGTCGGTCAGTACGCCGTCCCGACGGTCGGCGGCGGCAACCGCTTCCACGTCAAAATCCGAGCCCTGCGCGATGTGCCGGTCGAACGCACCGATAATCCATGGTGCCTCGTCAACCGTAAAAGTGACCTGCTGACGGCTTTCGTTGCCCCATTCATCCGTAGCCCGAATGGTCGCTTCCTGCTGACCTTCTTCTTCAAAGGTCACGGTTTCATAGCAAACGCCGCCGATATCGACGGTACACGACGTGATGCGGGAGCAGTCGGTGATGTCTGTTACGAAGTCGGTCGGCACGTATTCCCGCCCCACAGCGTAATAGTGATAGACGCCGTCGGCGGTAATGAGCGGAGGCGTGGTGTCCTTGACCTCAACCTCCACGGTATAGGTAAAAAATCCCCATTTGACTGTCGCGGGATACACGCCCGCCTTGCTGCCGTCCACGCCGCTCACATCCACCTGCGCGCCGCGGGTCATAAAGGACGGACCCATCAGATAATCCGACGGGTCAGAGGAAACCTCCTGACCTAATTCTGTAACAACATGTCCTTTTGCGGGGAATGCGAAGGTGAATCCCGTCAGAAAAGTCATACTCAATAATGCGAGAATGACCATGACACCGCTGATTTTTTTTCCGATGGGGTGCTTCATGTGTGATCAACTCCCTTCCGATGAGTTCTTTTCTGTATTATTGTATCATGTATCAGTGAAATGTCAATTAAAAATCGTTTCTTTTGACAAGAATTTAAAACAAATATCCTAAAAAGGTCTAAGATTATATTGCATTATTATAAAAAATGTGCTATCATCCAATTAGAAACTTTTGTGCGGGAGGATAGTAATATGAAAAAAGATGCAAAAAAAAATAAAACGATAAAAGACACAACAACAGAAACCTTAACCTTCAAAATGGTCGCAAAACGATATTTTGCCGACAATCAATGGCAGCAAAACATCAATTTCTGTGTACCCATTACGGTGGGACTGGTGGTACAGGAGGATGGGTCGGTGCCTGTCGGAGAGATGACATCTCGACTGAAAGAGAGCGTTCAATCCATTGTGAACCGGCTGAAGGAATGCTTCGAGGCGAAAAACAAAAAGAACGTCTTCAGTGCGATGGCGCGTCCGCGGATAATTGTGATGGTGTGGTTGCCTGCAGAGGAAAAACAATCGTCGGCAGAAGAAAAACTATCGTCGGCAGAAGAAAAACTATCGTCGGCAGAAGAAAAACTATCGGCGCTGACCAATTGTATCCTGAACGAACTGAAGAGTTCTTACAGCGGCGCACAGGTTGATGTGGTTGTGACGGAAGATTTACGGGAAATCAAAAAATACTGCTGGCTGACAATTGCCGCGTGGGACGGAGTGATAAAGAGTTCCTGCGGCGAGACGGTTTGCCGCCTGCTCAGCAGCGAATATGATGAAGCAAAGTCGCCCGACCGCACAGAAAACGCGGTACTTAACTTTCCCCAAAACTGTCCGGTATATCAGATTGTGCTGCCGATTGGGGAAACGCCGGAATCCATTGATTATCAGGTGCGGGAGATTTATCCGCATTTATTGGAGCGGATTGCGTCCGATACCGAGAACACCTGGTTTGACCGTGACACCTATCATGTGGACCGTGAACCGGAGCAGGCGCGATATAAACAAAAGCGTAAGGATTTTGAAGAAGAAGCGGCACATATCAGGAGTTTTAACGATAAAGTTGTCAAACTCAGTCCCCGCATCGGGCAACAGAACAGCGAAGTGTTTGATTTGTTGAATCAGCATTCGGAGGAAGATTGCCGAAAGCTGCCCGGATACATTAAAAATACGGTGCTGCGGCAGATTTATTATGATATGACGTCCATGGGTGGGCAGACCAAGCAGAAAAGATGGTTTAAAATCCTGCTGGGACTATCCTGCGCAGGGCTGATTTTCTGTTCTCTCTATGCCGATCTGGAACTGAATCGCTGGTGTATGGTGGTTTTTGGCTTACTGATGGCAGCGACGTTTGGTTTGTACAGGTATATGATGAAGAGGGACAACGCCCACAACGACTATCTGTTTTTCCGTGTGCTGGCGGAAGGAATGCGGGTACAGACCTATTGGTATGGAACAGGACATAATGTGTCTGTGGGAGATGCCTATTCGGTCAAGTATCAGAGCGATATGCGGTGGGCCATCCGTGCGTTCAACGCACTTTTCGTGGGTGAATTTCTGGATGGATGCGAAAAGAAGCCGGGCACCTACCCCGTGCTGCCCACAAAAACACCTAAGTGGAAAATGCCGTCAAATTATACTCCAAAATATCGTGTTCTGGCGCAGGAATGGCTGGGGAAGTCGGTTTCCAAGCATGAGGACGGACGGTATGACATGAAGGAAGCAGGCGGACAGCTTTGGTTTTATCACAAACGCATCAAGCAATTCTGCGATTCCTTCAAAAATGATCAGAAGAAACTGAACCAGGTTCAGTTTGTGTGGTTCATCATGATGATAGTGGCGGTGGTCATGGTGATAACCAAGATATCTTTTACGTTGCCGCTGGGGGACTGGTCGCTCGTCATCGGAGAAAAGGTATGGCTGTTTTTGATTACGCTGTGTAATATCTTCGTGCTTGCGGTAACGGCGGGTATGGCGTTTAAGGCAGACGAAGATATTGTGACCCGTTATCGTTATGGCGCATCTCTGGCGCAGCTTGCGGTGCAGGCGTGCGAAGCCGCACCGGACAGTAATGCGGCGCGCATTCGCGCTATCTTTGCCGAATTCGGGCGCGAGGCACTGGAAGAAAACGCCGAGTGGCAGATTATCAAGAACAACTGTAAGCCGGAAGTCCATACGGGATGATGTTGGTATAAGGTATATCGGCTTTTCTGAAAATCGGACAGGAGGAGATATTGATGAATATCACGACGCAAAAAGCACGCGCGGCGGTATTCGGCGCGGCTATCGGGGACGCGGTGGGCGTACCCTACGAATTTAAAAGCCGGATTGAAATGCGGGCGCATCCGGCGACAGATATGGTGGGACGCGGCACCTACAGTCAGCCCGCGGGAACATGGTCGGATGATACCTCCATGATTCTTTGCACGCTCGATACGCTGGATGATACCGTGAATTATGACGCGGTCATGAAGGCGTTCCTGCACTGGAAGGAGCAGGGAGCCTATACTCCTTACGGCGAGTGCTTCGATATCGGCACCACCACATGGACCGCCCTGCACAATTACAAACGCGGCTGTGAACCGCTGCATTGCGGCGGCGAGAGTGAGCGCAGCAACGGCAACGGTTCGCTCATGCGCATCCTGCCGGCAGCGCTCTATGCCGACGCGAAGGGCTTGTCGTTTGACGACGCCATGACGCTGGCGCATTATCTTTCCCGTCTGACCCATGCGCACCGGCGGTCGCTGGTGGGCTGCGGGCTTTTCACGGGTGTGGCGCTGGCGCTGCTGGCAAATCCCTCCAAGGACGCGGTGGCACAGGGAATTGCCGCGGCGTGCACCCATTATCGCACCCGCTGCGACGCCCGTATGCAGCACGAACTGGCGGAGCATTATGCCCGCGTGACGGATGAGCGCTTTTTTGCCCTGCCGGAAGAGGAAATCCGAAGTGTCGGATATGTGGTGGCAACGCTGGAATGTGCGCTGTGGTGCCTGATGAATACCGACAGTTACCGCGACTGCGTGCTGAAGGCGGTCAATTTCGGGGATGATACCGACACTGCCGCCTGTGTGGCAGGCGCGCTGGCGGGGCTGCTGTACGGCTGGGAAGGCATTCCGGAAGCGTGGCGCAGGCAACTGGCGCGCCCCGAAAAGATTGACAGCGTTCTGGCGGGATTCTGTCAGCGATGCGGGATACAATGACGGAACCGCAGCGGTCTTTTGAAGATTTTGATTGACAAATCCGGGAATATGCGGTACAGTATAAATACTTCATTTTTTGTCCCTGTGAAATGCTATTTTTTAGAGAAGGAATGATGCAGACATGAAATACGATTTCAAAGCCATTGAGAAAAAATGGCAGCAGCGCTGGGAGGAATCCGACTGCTTCCACGCGGAGATTGACCACACCAAACCCAAGTTTTACGCGCTGGTAGAATTCCCTTATCCGTCGGGCGCGGGACTGCACGTGGGACATCCGCGATCCTATACGGCACTGGACATCGTGTGCCGCAAACGCCGTCTGGAAGGCTATAACGTACTCTATCCGATGGGCTGGGACGCGTTCGGCCTGCCCACCGAGAACTTTGCGATTAAAAACCACATTCATCCCGCGATTGTCACCAAGAAGAACGTGGATCGCTTCCGCAGCCAGCTCAAGAGTCTGGGTCTGTCTTTCGACTGGAAGCGCGAGGTCAATACCACCGATCCTTCTTATTATAAGTGGACGCAGTGGATTTTCCTCCAGCTTTTCAAGAAGGGTCTGGCGTACAAAAAGGAAATGTCGGTCAACTGGTGTACCGGCTGCAAGTGTGTTCTTGCCAATGAAGAAGTGGTGCAAGGCGTCTGCGAGCGCTGCGGCAGCGAGGTCGTGCATAAAGTCAAGAGTCAGTGGATGCTGGCCATTACCAAATATGCCCAGCGGCTGATTGACGATATCGACGAGCTGGATTACATCGAGCGCGTCAAGGTGCAGCAGAAGAACTGGATCGGTCGTTCCACCGGCGCGGAAGTGGATTTCACCACCACGCTGGGCGACACCCTCACGGTCTATACCACCCGCTGCGATACGCTGTTCGGCGCTACCTATATGGTTATTTCGCCTGAACACCCGCTGATTGAAAAGTGGGCGGACAGCCTGAAAAACATCGACGAGGTGCGTGCCTATCAGCTCGCCGCCTCCAAGAAATCCGATTTTGAGCGCACCGAAGTTGCCAAGGAAAAGACCGGCGTGAAGCTTGACGGCGTGCGCGCTGTCAACCCCGTCAACAACACGGAGATTCCGATTTTCATTTCCGACTATGTACTGGTGTCTTACGGCACGGGCGCGATTATGGCGGTGCCTGCCCACGATACCCGCGACTGGGAATTTGCCAAGAAATTTGAGCTGCCGATCATCGAAGTGGTCAAGGGCGGCGAGGACGTACAGAAAGAAGCCTTTACCGACTGCGAAACCGGCATTCTCGTCAATTCGGGATTCCTCGACGGACTCAGCGTGGAGGACGCCAAGGAGAAGATGATTGCCTTCCTGACCGAGAAAGGCATCGGTCACGCCAAGGTCAATTACAAGCTGCGCGACTGGGTCTTCTCGCGCCAGCGCTACTGGGGCGAACCCATTCCGATTGTCCACTGTGAAAAGTGCGGTTCTGTGGCATTGCCGGAAGATCAGCTTCCGCTGCTGCTCCCCGATGTGGAATCCTACGAGCCGACCGATACCGGTGAATCTCCGCTTGCCGCGATGACCGACTGGGTAAACACCACCTGTCCCTGCTGCGGAGGTTCCGCCAAGCGCGAAACCGATACCATGCCCCAGTGGGCAGGCTCGTCGTGGTACTTCCTGCGCTACACCGATCCTCACAACGATCAGGCACTTGCCTCCAAGGAAGCGCTCGAATACTGGACGCCGGTGGATTGGTACAACGGCGGCATGGAGCATACCACGCTGCATCTGCTGTACAGCCGTTTCTGGCACAAGTTCCTCTACGACATCGGAGCGGTTCCCACCAAGGAGCCATATGCCAAGCGCACCAGCCACGGCATGATTCTCGGCGAGGGCAACGTCAAGATGAGCAAGTCGCTGGGCAATGTCATCAACCCCGACGAAATCGTGGATACCTACGGCGCGGATACCATGCGCCTGTATGAGATGTTCATGGGTGACTTTGAAAAGGCGGCACCGTGGTCGTCGAGTTCTATCAAGGGCTGCAAGCGTTTCCTTGACAGGACCTTCAATCTTCAGGAAAAGGTCATCGACGGCGGTATCCGTCCCGCATTTGAAAGCACGGTGCATAAATCCATCAAGAAGGTTTCGGAGGACATCGAAACCCTCAAGTTCAATACCGCCATCGCACAGCTCATGACATGGCTCAATGACATCGAAAAGTGCGGCTCCATCACCAAAGAAGAGTATAAGGTGTTTCTGATGCTGCTTGATCCCTTTGCGCCCCATATTTGTGAGGAAATCTGGGAGGCGCAGGGCTTTGGCGATATGATTGTCCGTCAGCCGTGGCCGCAGTATGACGAAGCGAAGTGCGTGGACGAAACGGTTGAAATCGCGGTGCAGATCACCGGCAAGGTGCGCGCCCGCATCCAGATTCCCGCCGACGCCACACAGGAACAGGCCATCGCCGCTGCCAAAGCGGATGCCACCATCGCCGGACTGCTTGACGGCAAGACAGTGGTGAAGGAAATCTACGTACCCGGTCGATTGGTTAATATCGTGGCAAAATAAGTGAAAGATCACACGAAACGTTCACAAATTTGCCAATATTGCAAAAAAACAGGGCAGTTTTTTGGATTTTTTTCATCGAAACTCTTGACAAGCCGCCTTTCGTATGGTATATTAATATGGAATCGCGAAACAGCGATTCTGTGACAGTGCGGAAGGAGGGGAAGATAAATGTCATCAGAAATCAAGGTAAGAGACAAGGAGTCTCTTGACAGCGCACTCAGACGTTTCAAGAAATCTTGCGCTCGTTCGGGTATTATTCAGGAAGTCCGCAAGAGAGAAGCTTATGAGAAGCCCTCTGTACGCCGCAAGAAGAAGTCCGAAGCTGCCAGAAAGCGCAAGTACAAGTAATTGGGCTTGTGACGGAGGATATCGGATTTTCATTGCCGATTCTGAAAATCAAGCGCAGGTATGCTGAATGATTCGGTATGCCTGCGTTTTTTGCGTTGATAATCGCTTATCATATTTGATTTACACGGAGGACGGCTATGGCACTCTTCAAACCCAAGGAACGCATCGACAAAATGATTGATCTCACGCCGGAACATCTCCGGGACATTGGCGTCAATACGCTGCTGCTGGATATTGACAACACCATGACCACGCATGACAATCCCATTCCCGCCGAAGGGGTGGTAGAATGGATTGAGCGCATGAAGGCGGCAGGTGTGGTCATGATTGTGGTTTCCAACAACAACGGCGAGCGGGTACGCAAGTTCAGCGAACTGCTGGGACTGGAATATGAGGGTCTGGCGCTCAAACCGCTGCCGACCGGCTTCCGGCGTGCCTGCCGTCGACTGGGCGTGAAGCCGGGACAGACGGCTGTGGTCGGCGATCAGATTTTCACCGACATTCTCGGCGGAAATCTGCTGGGCGCCTATACCGTCTGGACAGTGCCGTATCTGCCGGAGCAGGGTGCGAAATTTCGGTTCAAGCGGGCGCTGGAACGGCTGCTCGTGAAACTGTGGAGGGATTGAATATGGCTGAGGCAAGATTCGGACCGGCGGGAAGCTGCGAACGTTCCGCCGCCGAAAAGATTAAATCCACGGAAAAGCTGATCGAGTGGCTTGCGGCGCAGGGATTGAATGCCTTTGAGTATCAGTGCGGGCGGGGCGTGATGGTCAAGGAACCCAAAGCGCGGCTGTTCCGCAAAAAGGCAGAGGAATGCGGCGTCAAGCTGTCGATTCACGCGCCGTATTTCATTTCGCTGGCTTCTGCCGAGGAGGAAAAACGGCTGAATTCTATCCAATACATTTTCCAGAGCGCGCAGGCAGCCGATTGGATGGGCGCGGACAGGATTGTGGTGCATCCCGGCGGTCTGGGAAAAAGGAGCCGCGAGGAAGCAACGGCGCTGGCAAAAGTCACGCTGGCGGCGGCACAGCAATATCTTGACGAAAACGGCTTGGAACATATCCACATCTGCCCGGAGGTCATGGGCAAAATCAATCAGCTCGGCGACCTGAGCGAAGTGCTGGAGTTCTGCACGCTGGATGAGAGAATACTGCCCTGTGTGGATTTCGGTCATCTCAACAGCCGGCTGCAAGGCAGCATGAACTATGCAGCGGCGCTCGACGAGATTGAAAACAAGCTGGGCGTGGATCGCTTGAAACATATGCACATCCATTTCAGCAAGATTGAATATACATCGGGCGGAGAGAAGCGGCATCTGACCTTTGCCGATGAGGTTTACGGTCCGGCATTTGAACCGCTGATCGAGGAAATTGTCCGGCGGAATATGACCCCCACCGTCATCTGCGAATCGTCCGGCACGCAGACCGATGACGCGATGACGATGATGGCGTATTATAAGACACTGTTGTAATCGGATTACGTAAAAAAAGACGACATTTCTTCTTTTAGAAATCTATATTCCAGCGCGTATGCGCTCCTTCACTATTCATTATTCATTATTCTCTATTCTTTATTCACTAAGCGAGCGAATGCGAGCGCTAAAAAGAAGGGTGATAATATGAAAAAAATATTGGTATTAAACGGACCCAATCTCAATATGGTGGGCGTGCGGGAACCGGGCGTTTATGGCACCGAGACGCTGGAAACCATTTGCGAGCGGATTAAGGATTATGCCGCGTCGCTGGGACTGGAAGCCGATTTCCTTCAGAGCAACCATCAAGGCGTGATTCTCGATAAAATTCATACCGCCAAGGGAGAATATGCCGGCGTGGTGATCAACGCGGGCGCGTGGACACATTACAGCTATGCTTTGCGTGACGCGATTGCCGCCGTCAAGCCGCTGCCCTTTGTGGAGGTGCATATGTCCAACATCCACGCCCGCGAGGAATTCCGGCATCATTCGGTGATATCGCCGGTGTGCGTGGGACAAATCTGCGGCTTCGGCGCCAACAGCTACCTGCTGGGGGTGCAGGCGCTTGCCGTGCTGATTCAGGAATAGAAAGAAGTAGTGACACATCATGGAGAAGAATGCTTTTCAGCACAGAACCGCCGCGCTGTTGGCGCTGCTTCCGGCGGAGTATAACGGCGCATTGATTACGTCTCAGATCAACGGACGTTACTTCACCGGCTTCAACTGTGACAACGGCTATTTTTTAGTGACGAAAAACGGCTGTGTTTACATTACGGATTCCCGCTATACCGAAGCGGCGCAGAATGCCATCGACTGGTGCGAGGTGACGGAGTATCCCATCGGAGGGTTCAAGCAGACCGGCGGCGAGGTGGCGACAAGGCTCGGCGGCGGCACCCTGCTGGTGGAATCCAGCCGCATGACGCTCCAGCAGTTTGCGGAACTGTCGGATATCTTCTCTCCCGCGGTTCTCACCGGCGATGGCGGTCTGGACGGTCTGATCGAATCGCTCCGCGTCCATAAGAACGAGGCGGAAATAGCCTGTATGAAAGCCGCGCAGGACATCGCTGAAAAGACCCTGCGGCATGTTTACACGATGGTGCGCGAAGGCGTGACCGAAGCGGATCTGGCGTTTGAATTTGAATTCTATGCCCGTCGGCTGGGCGCGGAAAAGCTGGCGTTCGATTCCATCGTGGCATCGGGCGAAAACGGTTCCATGCCTCACGCGGTGCCGGGACAGCGCCGCATCCGCAAGGGCGATTTCATCACGTTCGATGTGGGGTGTGTCGTAGGGGGCTATCATTCCGACATGACCCGCACGGTTGCCTATGGCGACATCGGGACGGAACAACGCCGTGTGTATGAGGTGGTACTCAAAGCCCAGCAGACGGCGATGGATTACCTGACTGCCGGCGGCGATGATCTCGCCGAATGCGACGCGGCGGCGCGGGACGTGATCAAGGCGGCGGGGTACGGTCCTTATTTTGGACATTCCACCGGTCACGGCGTAGGGCTGGAGATCCATGAATTTCCGGCGGTATCGTATAAAGGCGGGAAAATTCCCGTCGGCGCGGTTATTACTGTCGAGCCGGGCATTTACCTTCCGGGCAAATTTGGCGTGAGAATTGAAAACATGATGTTCAAAACAGAGACAAGTGCTGTCAATCTGACGCAGATGAGCCGCGATTTGTTGATACTGTGACAATCGCTTCACACACAATCCTTCGGTTTTGCTCAAAAAACGAACAAAAAAAATGAAAAAAACTATAAAAATCACTTGCAATTATGGGGTTTTTGTATTATAATACTAAGCGGTAAGTTATTTCATGGAGGTTAAAACTAAATGATAGTAGCAGGAGATTTCAGAAACGGCGTAACGTTTGAGATGGATGGTGCCGTTTATTCCATTATCGAATTCCAGCACGTCAAGCCCGGCAAAGGTGCCGCCTTTGTCCGCACCAAGCTGCGCAACGTCATTACCGGCGCCGTGACCGAAACTACTTTTAATCCGTCAGCCAAATTCCCTACCGCCTATGTGGAACGTAAGGATATGCAGTATCTTTACGAGGACGGCGGCTTGTATTATTTTATGGATCCCGAAACCTACGAGCAGCTCCCCATCAATCAGAGTACGCTCGGCGACAGCTTCAAGTTTGTCACCGAAAACATGACCTGTAAGGTGCTTTCGTATAAGGGCAATGTTTTTGGCGTCGAGCCTCCCAATTTTGTCGAGCTGAAGGTGACCAAAACCGACCCCGGCTTCAAGGGCGATACCGCGACCAATGCGACCAAACCCGCCACACTCGAAACCGGTGCCGAGATCAAAGTGCCGCTCTTTATTGAGGAAGGCGATATGATCCGCATTGATACAAGAACGGGACTGTATATGGAACGCGCTTAATCGGCTCAAAGGGTTTTCTACTGGCATTTGGTTTTGAAAAAATACTGAACAGAGAGGGAAATTGATATGAATAAGTTGGAAAAGCTTGCTTATCTGAAGGGCTTAGTCGCCGGTCTGCACCTGAACGATGACAAAAAAGATACCAAAGTCATTAAATATCTGATGGAATTGCTGGAAGATATCGTGCTGGATATGGAAAATCTGGAGGATGGCTTCTATGAGTTCCAGCAGCAGCTTGACGAGGTGGATGAAGACCTCGGCGCCATTGAGAAGGATCTCTATGAGGCGGATGACAGCAAGCCTGCACCCAGCAAGCAGCAGAAGAAAAAGAAGACCAAGAAAACCAAGGATGAACTCTATTATGAGGTGACCTGTCCTACCTGCGGTGATACCATTTGTCTCGACGAGGAACTGATTAATGTCGGCGAGATGGAATGCCCCAACTGCGGCGAAAAGCTGGAGTTCGATCTTGATAATTAATGATGACGACATATCCAACATGACGGAGACATTCGGTTTTCCGACTGTCCCCGTACAGTTGATGCTTTGAAGCAAACGGAATTAGCTGAAAACAAATTCGGCTTTTTGAGTTGTGTCTTTATTGCTTTTATTCTTTCAGCAAAAATCATTTCTCTGTTAGCATGATTCCTGGAATCACAGGATGACAAAACCAAATACCGACAATGAGCATATGAATATCGAGAAAGAGGAGTTTGGCGTCCAGGGATGGCCATGCTCCTTTTTTGATAACCAATGAGGCGAAAAAAGGGAGGGATGTTGATGAGTGATGAGGTGAGAAGAGGGTTTGTGCCGACCGACGCGGTGGATTTCGATGAGCCGAAGCTGGTTCTGCTGCGGCGGGCAGAGGATGATCTGCGCTCCCTGCTGGACCGGGGTTATCCGATGGAAGGCGCCGCCTCGCTGGTGGGCAATCATTACCAGTTGACCGCGCGGCAACGGCTGGCAATTGTGCGTGCGACTGCGTCGCATTCCCAATTGGCGGCGCGAAGAGAGCGCCTGCTGCCGGAAGAGACGGTGAGCCGGGAAATACTGATAGACGGGCTGAATGTAATCATCACACTGGAGACCGCGCTTTCCCGCAGCACGGTGTTTCGCTGTATGGACGGCACCGTGCGGGATCTGGCAGCAGTGCGGGGGAGTTACCGTATTATCGGGCATACCCATACTGCCATACGGCTGCTGGGCGACTATCTCGAAGAAATCGGCGCGGCACATGTGACGGTTTATCTGGATGCGCCGGTATCCAATACCGGACGGCTGAAAACGCTGCTGGCGACCTGTTATGAACATCGGCGCTTTGAGACACATATCGAATTGGTGCCGAATGCGGATGCCATGCTGCGGGGCAAAGCGGATATTATCACGAGCGACGCGGTGCTGCTGGATCAATGCCAGAGCTGGCGCAACGCGGCGGCCGAGATTATCGCCAAGCGTATCCGGGAAGTCAGACCGGTGCCGCTGGACGAGCCCGTGCGATGTCCTGACGCGGCGGACGGGCGGATTTATGTGGCGGTCAAGGGCATTCTGGTCGAGGATGGGAAGGCGCTGATTGCCGAACGCTCCGACCGTCCGGGCTGGTGGGAATTCCCCGGCGGCACGATGGAATTCGGGGAAAACACAGAACAAACGCTGGTGCGGGAGTTCCGCGAGGAAATGGGACTGTGTGTGGAACCAGCCAAATTGCTTTGTGAATACACGGTGCGTCTCAACCCGGCGTATCAGATTGTGGTGTTGACCTATCTCTGCCGGCGGACGCAGGCGGGAGAAGTGAAGCTTTCCTCCGAACACCTATCCTACCAATGGGCGGATCGCGGCACCATGCGTGCGCTGCTCATGGCGGATATCCGGGACGCGCTGGATCGGAACAAATTATGGGATATCGTTCTTTAATAATGAAAGGTGTGTTACATATGACATTGGAAGGAATTCTGGGAGTCCTCATTTTCATTGTGCTGTTTCTGGGTGTGGCATATTTACTCCGGCTGTATTGGAGAATGCGCAGCGACAACGGGTACAATATGGGCAGAAATCATATGCACGATTTAGGGTTCAGCGATAAAGATATCGAGCAGGGACAGGACGACGAGGACGCGGATTTATATATATTCCGCAAAAAGCACGGAAAGTGAGCGGGCAGCATGAAATGGATGAACCGATTGTTCCGCTATCCGTTCCCGTATGACACGGAAGGCACCGACCAACTCTTTCTTCGGGCGGTGCGGGAAAACTGCCGCTATCAATATCTCCATAACGCCAAATACCGCGCCATTCTCGACGGCAAAGGCTTTCACCCATCTATGCTGCGGACGTATGATGACATTGCGGCGCTGCCGGTGATTCCCACGCCGGTGTTCAAGCACCGGGAGATGTACACCCTTCCGCCGCGCCGTATGCCGGTGAAGGCTACCTCATCGGGAACCGGCGGGGTTTTCAGCCGTGTGGGATTTACATGGGGGGATTTGTGCCGCGGACTGCCCATGGTGCTGCGGGTGGTGGGACATCGGCGTCTGTTTTCGCTCAGACCCGCCAATTATATTGTATTCGGCTACAAGCCGCACAGGAGCAATCACACCGCCGTCACGAAGACTGCCTTCGGCGCGACGCTTTTTACGCCGCAGCTGCACCGCACCTATGCGCTGCGTTATACTGACGGGCGTTATGTTCCCGATCTGGAAGGCGTGATACGGGCGATTCTGCGGTTTTCCCGTTCGCGGTTTCCGCTGCGGTTCATGGGATTTCCGTCCTATACCTATTTCGCGATGCGTATGCTGGATGAGAGAGGTATTTCGCTGCGACTGCCAAAAGGCTCCAAAATCATGCTTGGCGGCGGCTGGAAACAGTTTTACCGTGAAGCAGTGGACAAATCCGCCTTTTATGCCCTCGCTAAAAAGGTTTTCAACATCGACGATTGCAATATTGTGGAATTTTTCGGAGCGGTGGAGCATCCGATTCTGTACTGCGACTGTCCGCGTCATCATTTTCATGTGCCGGTGTACGGTCGTGTCATCATCCGCGATGTCAATACACTGGCGCCGCTTCCTTACGGTCACATGGGACTGGTCAACCTCATTTCGCCGATGGTCATGGGTACGCCCATTCTCAGCGTGATGACGGATGACCTCGGTGTGCTGCGTGACGGTAAGGAATGCGGGTGCGGACTGACGTCGCCCTATCTGGAAATCATCGAGCGCGTGGGGCTGAAGGACATCAAAACCTGTGCAGCAGGGGCAGCGGACATACTCAGAGAAACGGGGGAAAGCGTATGATTCTGGCGGATGGCGTGATTTTGGGTAGAGAAGAACAGTCCCGCCTTCTCGACGAATTGGAAGACCATATCAATAATACACGCGCACGGGAGCGGCTTGATACCGAAACCGTCATTGCGGCGATTGACCAGTTGGGCAGACGGCTGGCGGCAGGTGAATTTGACGGACTGATCGAAGCTGTGGGTCTGAGCGGCAAAATCGAGGAGCTGCGTTCCTTCACCCGTCTGCTCAGCCGGGATTATCTGAAACGCAAGGTGGATGCCGAACTGGGAACGGATTGGGATGTTCCCACCGTGAGCGAAGCGGCATTCGGGCTGAACGGGACGCAGACCCGCGCTGTGCCGCTGGGAACCCTGCTTCATGTGGCGGCGGGCAATATGGATTTTCTGCCCGCCTATACGGTGGTAGAGGGACTGCTTACCGGCAATGTCAATCTGCTCAAGCTGCCGCAGGCGGATGGCGGCGCGACGATCTGGACGCTGCAGAAGCTCATTGGTATTGAGCCTCGTCTGCGGCATTTTATTTATGTTTTCGACACGCCTTCCGACGATGTGACGACGCTGCGGCGGCTGGCAGGGATGGCGGACGGCATCGTGGTGTGGGGCGGCGAAGGAGCGGTGACGGCGGCACGCAGTCTGGCGCCGCCCGGCGCCAAGCTGATCGAATGGGGACATCGTGTGAGCTTTGCCTATCTTTCAGGCGATTGGCGGGCGCAGACCCATCAGCTTACCGCGCTTGCCCACCATATTGTCAGAACCGAGCAGCTTTTGTGCAGCTCCTGTCAGACGATCTATCTGGATACCCGTGACATGACCGAAATCGAAAAATTCTGTGAAAATTTTCTGCCGATGCTGGAAGCGGCGCGTGAGGAACACCCGGTGGAAGATATCGGTGCCGCGGCAGCGATTACGCTGGAAAATCTGACGTCCGAAATAGAAGCGATGATCACCGGCTCCGCAGCGGAACCATGCAGGAAGTATCGCGGAAAGCAGTGTGAACTGACCGCGTGTGAGGACAGTGAACTGACGGTGTCCCAGCTGTTCGGACGGGTATGGGTCAAGCGGCTGCCGGAAGAACAGCTTTTGCCGGTGCTGCGGCGGCAGAAAGGCTGCCTGCAAACGGCGGGACTGCTTTGCAACGAACGGAACCGCGAACGTCTGACCGACCTGCTGATTCGCTGCGGCATCAACCGTGTGACCACACCGGGCGGGATGTCCGATGTGATGATGGGAGAATCACATGACGGCGAGTATCCCCTTAGGCGGTATGTGCGGATGGTGAACATCGAAAGACCGGCGGGGGAAACCCGTATAACGGATCCATCGCTGAATTCATAAAATATTCATCATTCGGCATTGCAAAATTCATGGAAACGCGCTATGATGGGGAATAATAAGGATTAGCGGGGTGTGATGGCTTGACAATCAATGAAACGGTGATCTGTTTCTTTCTGTACAGCTTTCTGGGATGGGTGTATGAAACCGCGCTGGTGAGCATTCGCGAAAAACAATGGTCCAACCGGGGGTTTCTGATCGGACCGATTTGTCCCATTTACGGATTCGGGGCATTGATTTTCATTTTGATCGGCACAGGACTCAATCTCTGGCTGACCTTTCTGGTTTGTATGGTGAGTTCGGCGGTGCTGGAATATGGCACGGCATATGCGCTGGAAAAATTTTTCCACGCGGCGTGGTGGGATTACAGCCGGATGCCGCTGAATGTCAACGGCTACATCTGCCTGCCCGCGTCAATGTTTTTCGGTGCGGCGGGGGTGATGGTGTCCCACGGACTGCACCCGCTGGTGTATCCGCCGATTCAGGCGCTGCCCGACGTGACGCAGAATCTCATGGCGCTGCTGCTGACGGCAGTGGTTTCCGCCGACGCGACGCTGACGGTGGCAAGCCTGAGCGATTTCGTGCAGAAGATGAAAGCCTTTGAAACACGAGCCAATCAGGCGATTGCCGCCAAGTACGAGGAACTGGAAAGCTCCGTCAGCGGCAGGCTGGCGAATGTGAAGGCGCTGTCGCTTTCGTTAGCGATGAAGGACTGGATTATCGAGCAGGAATTCCAAAAAGCCAATTTCAAGCTGGATTGGCTGCAATCATCGGCGGTGCGCACCATCCGGCGGTTTAAGAGTGAGGGCGAACACAGTGAAAACAGCGGACGCGTGAAAGAGATGGTGCTTCGGCTGGTCAAAAAAGCCAGAGAAATCGAAAGAAACGCATTAAAATAATCCATTGGAAAGGCAGGGAAAACAGGCATGAAGATGAACGCGAACGATGAGCGCGGCATCCTGCAATATCTGAGGGGCGTGTCGGATACGGAGGAAGCAGCCCGTATGAAGGGGTTTGTGCAGCACGGACATATCTCGACCTATCAGCATGTGATGAACGTCGTGGAGATGAGCTGTCTGCTGGATCGGGCGCTGCATCTTCATTCCGACCGGAAAAGTCTGGTGCGCGGGGCGTTTCTGCATGATTTTTATCTCTATGACTGGCATGACCGCAGCGTTCACGCCAGACTCCACGGATTCCGTCACCCGCTGACTGCGCTGACCAACGCCAGAAAACGGTTTGTCCTTTCGCCCAAAGAAGAGAACATCATCGAGAGCCATATGTGGCCGCTGACGCTGACCCATCTGCCGCGATGCCGTGAAGCCGTGGTGGTATGTCTGGCGGATAAGATCTGTGCCCTGTATGAAACGGTGCATCGCGACAAAGCGATGTTCCGGTGAATCTGTGAAATTCAACTGAATCAAAAGAAGTCCGTTAGAAATGTTTAGTCATTCTAACGGATTCTTTGTCTTATTGTGTCAAAAAGAATGTGTGTATTTTATGAAAAAAACACCTTGCAAAAATCAATGGTTTGTGTTATCATAGTATATTATCACTCGGTTTCCGGAAAAGTCGGAAATCCGTTGTTTTTGTAGGATTTTTTACAGCATTACTTCACGAAGATGAAAAAGGGGGGTGAGTCCCATGTCTTTTCGCCAGTGGCAGATTGCGGCGTCCAATAAGGCGTTATCGAAACAGATTGCTCAACGTTTTGACATAGACGGCTTTACTGCGCACCTTCTTTCGTCGCGCGGTTTTGTCTCTGATGAGAATATCGTTGATATACTGGGGATCGATGATGACTTTGCGGCATTCATTGATCCCTTTTCCATTATCGATATGGAGAAGGCGGTGACACGGATCCGACAGGCGATAGATGCGTTTGAGAGCATCGCGATATACGGTGATTACGACGTGGACGGTGTCACTTCCACGGCGCTGCTGTATTCCTATCTGGAATCGGTGGGCGCGAATGTGACCTACTATATCCCCGACCGTGAGCGCGAAGGCTACGGCATGAACTGCGAAGCGATTGACCGCCTGCACGAAAGCGGCGTATCGCTGATTATCACGGTGGATAACGGCATCACCGCCGTCGAACCCATTGCGCATGCCCGCGAATTGGGCATGGAGGTGGTAGTGACCGATCACCATATGGAGGGCGAACAGCTTCCCGACGCGGCGGCAGTGGTCAATCCCCACCGTCGCGGGAGCGAGTGTCCCTTTGCGGAGTATGCCGGTGTGGGCGTGGCATTTAAGCTGGTGTGCGCGCTGGAAGGCGACAGCATGTCTGTACTGGAAAACTGCGGCGATCTGATAGCGCTGGGTACGGTGGCCGACGTGGTGAGCCTGACGGGTGAAAACCGGCGGCTGGTGCGCCGGGGTCTGCGTATGCTGGCCAATACCGAGCGCATCGGTTTGCAGGCGCTGATGGAACTGGCATCACTGGGCGGCAAATCGGTGACCTCCACCAACGTGGCTTTTGTCATCGCGCCGAGACTCAACGCGGCGGGACGTCTGGGCAGCGCGGAACGTGCGGTTCGGCTGCTAATTACCGATGACGAGGACGAAGCTGTGGCGATTGCAGAGGAACTCAACGATGAAAACCGGGAGCGTCAGGCCATCGAACAGATGATTGCCGCGGATTTTGCCGGAATGGTGCGCGAGCGCCCTTCTCTGCTTTACGATCGGGTGCTGGTCATTGCGGGGAGGAACTGGAACCGCGGTGTGATGGGTATTTTTGCTTCCCGTCTCTGTGAGCGGTACGGCAAGCCCTGTATCATCATTTCCTATGATGAAACACACGACGGGGTGGCAAAGGGATCCGGCAGAAGCATCGAGGGCTTTTCGCTCTATCACGCAATTGCGTCCTGCGGGGAATGGCTCACCGGCTACGGAGGTCATACGCTGGCGGCGGGACTGAGCCTGAAAACCGAGCATATCGAGGATTTTCGCCGTGCGATCAATGCCTATGCCGCACGGGAATATCCTAGGATGCCGGTGCCGGTGCTGAAAATCGACTGTCAATTGCCCCCTTCCGGCATTACACTCGCGCTTTGCGGGGCGCAGGAAGTACTGGAGCCGTTCGGGGCGGATAATCCCGTTCCCGTGGTGGCCGTGATGGGGCTGCGGATTGTGGATATCTACGGTGCCGGCGGCGGAAAGCATCAGAAGCTGACGCTGGAACGGGGCGGCTGTGTCATGACCGCCATGAAGTTCGCCACGGCCAGTGAGGATTTTGCATACGAAGTGGGCGACGTGGTGGATCTGGCGGTCACGCTGGATAAGACCATTTACCGCGAACGCGAAAGCCTGACGGTAGTGGTGCGGGATATGCGGCTTTCCGAGACCCGTTTTCAGGAGATCAGTGACGGACGGTACTTTTTTGAATCGCTCATGCGGGGGGAAGAACTGCCGGAAGATGTACGCAGTCGGCTGCGTCCCACGCGCAGCGAGGCGGGAATGGTATATCGCACGGCAGTCAAGGGCTATCGCGGCAGCGAGGATGTGCTGGCGTGCCGTATGAAACGCCGAGGAATAGGCTTCGGAAAGCTGCTGACGGCGGTACAGATGCTTTCGGAAGGCGGATTTCTCACAGCGGAAAACGAAGGGGGCATCTGGCGCATCGAGGTGTGGGATTCATCCGCCCAAAAAATTGCCTTGGAGGAAACCCCTACCGCTAAACATATCGGTTATGTGAATGTATAATAAGAATTGCTATGCTGTTATTTTTGATGAGATACCATTGAAATATAGAAGAGGAAGAAGAATCGGTTTTTTGAGGAGGGAAACCTATGGCAGATGGTATTGGAAGAAAACAGGACAAGATGAAAAAAACACAGGAGACACGTTCCGTCGAACTGCACGATCAGTTCAACGAGCGTGATTTTACGGACAATGTGGTTGAAGCGTATCAGTCATACGACGAACTGGTGCATACGATTTCCCTCAGCGGCAAGGATTACGATATGGCTGCCATCGAGAAGGCGTATCTCTTTGCCAATCGGGCGCACGCGGGTCAGGCCCGCAAGTCGGGCGAACCGTATATTGTCCACCCGATTTCGGTGGCGAATATTCTGGTGCAGCTGGGGATGGACACGGACAGTGTGGTGGCGGCGCTGCTGCATGATGTGGTGGAAGATACGCCCGTGACATCGGCGGAGATCGAGGCGAATTTCGGGAGCATCATTGCCCAGATCATCGACGGTCTGACCAAACTGAGTAAAATGGGCTTCAAGACCCGTGAGGAGCATCAGGCGGAAAATGTGCGCCGTATGCTGATCGCCAGCAACAAGGATATCCGTGTGCTGATTATCAAGCTGGCGGACCGTCTGAACAATATGCGCACACTCAGCGCCATGTATCCGCAGAAGCAACGGGATATCGCGCGGGAAACCATGGAAATTTACGCGCCGCTGGCGCACCGGCTCGGCATCCGTCAGGTCAAGGAGGAGCTGGAGGATTTGTCGCTGCGCTATCTGGAGCCGGACGTGTACAAGGAAATCTGCGACATGCTTTCGGAACAGCAGTCCAATCGGGAGGCGTTTCTGGAAAGCATCAAAGAGGAGCTTTACAGCAAGCTGGTACAGATGATTCCCAATGTCACCATGTCGGGACGTGTCAAATCGGTCAACGGCATTTATCACAAGATGATCGTGCAGGGCAAGAGCTTCAAGGATATCTATGATATCTATGCGGTGCGTGTGATAGTGGATACGGTGGCGGAATGCTATGCGGCGCTGGGCGTGGTCAACAATACTTACACGTTTCTGCCTACCCGCTTCAAGGACTATATCAGCACACCCAAATCCAACGGCTATATGTCGCTTCATACTACCGTTATGCGCAAGAGCAGCGACCCGAATGCCGTGGCTGTTCCCTTTGAAGTGCAGATCCGCACCCGCGACATGCACCGGACGGCGGAATACGGCATCGCTGCGCACTGGAAGTACAAGACCGGCGAAGCGGCTTCCGGCGGCGGCAGTAGCGACCTGCTGTTTGAGCGCTCGATTGTGTGGATCCGTGAGATGATCGAGAGCCAGATGGACAGCGACAGCGCCGACGTGATCACGCTGATCAAGAATGATCTCATGCCGGATGAAATTTATGTCTACACGCCCAAAGGCGAAGTCAAGGTGCTGCCTTCCGGCTCGACGGTGATCGACTTCGCCTATGCTATTCACAGTCAGGTGGGACATCGCATGATCGGCGCCAAGCTCAACGGGCGCATTGTTCCCATCAATACGGTGCTTCACACCGGCAACGTGGTGGAGATTCAGACCACGAAGGAGATTGTGAACGGTCCCAGCCGCGACTGGCTGAATATGGCGCGCACCAGTCAGGCGAAAAGCAAAATCCGCTCGTGGTTCAAGAACGAGCGCCGTGCCGAAAACATTGTCGAGGGGCGCGCCGAGTTTGAACGCGAAATGAAGCGGGCAGGACTGATTGTTCCCGAAGACAAATTCGACGAGTTCATGCAGGAACAGATGCGCCGGGCGCATGTGGAAACCGTGGAGGATTTTTATGCGGCGATTGGCTTTGGCGGCATTGTAATGACGCGCATTATGCCGCGTATCCGTGAGGATTACGACCGCATTGTGGTCAAGCCGCAACAGCCGGTGACGGTGCCTCCACCGGAGCAGCACCACAAAAACCAGGGAGGCGATTTCGGCGTTTGCGTGGAGGGCGTGGAGCATTGTCAGATCAAGATGTCACGGTGCTGTCATCCGCTGCCGGGCGACGAGATCATCGGTTTTATTACGCGGGGTTATGGTGTGTCGGTGCATAAACGGAACTGTTCCAACGTTCCGGCTGACATTTCCGCCTGCGAGCATCCCGAACGTTGGATCCCGGTGTATTGGACGGGAGAGAGTACCTGCCGCGAATTCAAGACCACCCTGCACATTTCCTGTCTGGATCGCAAGGGACTTCTCGCCGACATTACCACCCAGCTTTCCATGATGCACATCGGCATTCATATGCTCAATTCCCGGGAGCTGAAGGACGGCGGCGCCGTGATTACGGCAACCATTACCGTGAGCAGTCGGGAACACCTCGCGCAGATTGTGGGCAAGCTTTCACGGATCAGCGGCGTGGTGAGCATTGATTAATGTGTGGACGGGAATCGGCTGACCCACCCGATTCCGGATGATCCGGCGGCGGGGGAGAGGGTGCTTATGCGTCCTTTCCTCCGTCGCTTTTTATATGACGACAGATCGAGACAGGAGTGAAGCATGATGGCAAATCCGACGGCAATCGGCGATAAGATCGAAATCGGGCATTATCCGCAGGGAGCGGACGGCGAAATTCTGCCGCTGCGTTGGCTGGTACTCGCGGTCCGGGAAGGATGTGCGCTGCTCGTGGCGGATAAGATGATCGAATGTATGCCCTATCACGCACCGTCAGGCAATGTGACATGGGAAAGCTCTTCCCTGCGGGCATGGCTCAACGGTGATTTTTTCAATTCTTCTTTCACCGATGCGGAAAAGGCGGTGATTCAGCCGATCAGCCTTGCCAACCCGGACAATGCCCGTTACGACATTCCGGGCGGCGTTTCCACAAAGGATCGGGTATTTCTCCTGAGCCTTCCGGAGATGGAAGAATTTTTTACCTTTGGTATCGACCGCAAGGTTTACGCCACGCCCTATGCCGTGCGTGCCAAAACCCCCGGTCTGGCGGACAAGAGCGCGTCGGCATGGTGGCTGCGTTCACCGGGCGGTTCGGGCGGTCACGCGGCAACGGTGCATTATATCGGCGGTGTGAGCGGTTACGGCAATGCCGTGAGCGACAGTCATATTGCGGTCCGTCCGGCGCTGTGGATGAAGCTGTCATAAAAAAGCCAAACCGCTTCGCGGAAATCGGAAAATTTTGTGGGTTATGATAAATTGTTTTTCCTCCCGTTGACATCGCGGCGCAAATCTGTTAAAATTTTTACAAACTCCCTTTTCCGCTCTACTCACACCTGATACAGGAATGACGAATCGAGGTTATAGTGATGAATTATACCAGTACAAGAGACAATTCGGTGAAGGTCACGTCGGCGCAGGCGATTGCGGCGGGCATCTCGCCCGACGGCGGTCTGTATGTGCCCGAGACGATTCCTTCCTTCTCCCATGAAGAACTGCTGGCGATTGCCGGAGTTGATTACCGTGAGAGAGCCGTGAAGGTTCTCGGCAAGTACCTCACCGACTTTACCGCCGAGGAACTGCGCGAATGCGTGGACGGCGCCTATACCGATACATTCGGCGGCACGGACGTCGCCCCGGTTGTGGATATCGCGGATCACCGCTTTGTCCTCGAACTGTGGCACGGTCCCACCTGCGCCTTCAAGGATATGGCGCTTCAACTGCTGCCTCATCTGCTCACCCGTTCGGTCAAAAAGACCTGCGACGGCAAGGAAATCGTCATTCTCGTCGCCACATCCGGCGATACCGGCAAAGCCGCGCTGGAGGGATTCAGGGATGTACCCGGCACCCGCATCATGGTCTTCTATCCGGTGGAGGGTGTGAGCGCGATTCAGAAAAAACAGATGGTCACGCAGGAAGGCGGAAACGTCGGCGTGTGCGCCATCAAAGGCAATTTCGACGACGCGCAGACCGGCGTCAAGCGTATTTTTACCAGCCCCGATATCGCGGCGGAACTTGCCGCGCACAATATGGCGTTCTCTTCCGCCAATTCCATCAACTGGGGACGGCTCGCGCCGCAGATTGTCTATTATATTTCCGCCTATGCCGACCTGATGAACAAGGGCGTTATCAAACAGAAGGGCGACCCCATCAATGTGGTGGTGCCGACCGGCAATTTCGGCAACATTCTGGCGGCTTACTATGCGCGGAAGATGGGTCTGCCCATTCACAGGCTGATCTGCGCCTCCAATGCCAACAATGTACTCACCGACTTTATCCGCAGCGGTGTATATGACCGCAATCGTCCCTTCCATACGACCATTTCGCCTTCGATGGACATTCTCATTTCCAGCAACCTCGAACGCCTGATCTATGACCTTTCCGGCTGCGACAGCGTGAGAGTGAAGGGTTGGATGGAGCGTCTGGCTGCCGAAGGACGCTATGAGGTGGACGACGACGTGAAGGACGCGGTGAAATCGCTGTTCTGGGCAGGCTGCTGTGATGACAACGCGACGCAGAACACGATTCGGGAGGTCTTTACCGAGCGGCACTATCTGGCGGATACCCATACCGCCGTGGCGCTCAACGTTTACGACCAGTATGTCCGTGAAACCGGCGATACGCTGCCCACTGTGATTGCTTCCACCGCCAGCCCCTATAAGTTTGCGCCCGCTGTGCTGGGTGCAATTGCTCCCGACAAAACGGGTGAGGACGAATTCGCCATGCTGGAAGCGCTGCGCGAGGTTTCGGGTGCGGCAATCCCTGCACCGCTCGCCGGACTCAAGGGCAAGGCTGTCCGTTTCGACCGTGTCTGCGAAGGCGCTGCCATGCGGGAAGCGGTGCTGGATATGCTGTCTGTCTGACGCGGCACAAAACAAACAGATTTCCGGAGCGGGAGGTGATTCCCTTGGCACTCTTTGCGCTGGCCGATACGCATCTTTCCATCGGCGAGGACAAAAAAATGGATCGCTTCGGCGGCTGGGAAAGATACGAACAGCGTATTCAGGACAACTGGCGCGCCATCGTCAAGCCGGAGGACACCGTTGTGCTGGCGGGTGATATCTCATGGGCGATGAAGCTCACGGACACGCTGCCGGATTTTGGTTTTCTTCACGCGCTGCCCGGTCGCAAGATTCTCATGAAGGGGAATCACGATTACTGGTGGTCCACCAAGACCAAAATGGATAACTGGCTGGTGCAGAACGGCTTTGACGATATGTGCATTCTCTTCAATAATGCCTATGAGTACGGTGATTATGTGATCTGCGGTACGCGGGGATGGTCTTACGACTGTCCGGCGGATGAACAGATTGTCCTGCTGCGGGAGGTGGGACGGCTGGAAGCCTCGATTCAGGCGGGGCTGGCGACCGGCAGAGAGCCGCTGGTGTTTCTGCACTATCCCCCCGTCTACGGCGACTATGTGTGTGAAGAGATTACCGGGGTGCTGCACCGCTACGGTATCCGGCGGTGCTACTACGGGCATCTGCACGGTATGGCGGGCAGAAAGGCTTTCATCGGCAACTGGGAAGGCATTGAAATGCGGTTGATTGCAGCCGATCATGTGAATTTTGTGCCGCAGCTCCTTCTGAGTGACGGTTCCGGCGGACAGGCAATCGCCGATGTTGCAAATCTTTTATAGATTTTGCGAAAAGGTGCTTGAAAAACCGATTTTGATTTGCTATAATTGATTGGTCACATTACGATGGTGAAATCATGAAAGGGAACAAAAGGAAATGTTCCCATATGAAACCGAGGAGGAACTTTCATTATGATTAACAACAAGACACAAATCGACGCTACTACTTACGAAGTGGAATTTTCCGTGGACGCGCAGCAGCTTCAGACCGAAAAGAAGCGGCTTTACCGTGCGAACGTCGCTCGTTACAATGTACCCGGTTTCCGCAAGGGCAAGGCGCCCATGAATGTGATTGAAAGAATGTACGGTCCGGTGTTTACACAGGAAGCGGTGGAAAACCTTTATAACAAGAATGTGGATCTCGTCGTAACCGAATTCGGCGAAGAAGTGGTGGACGTCAATTCCGCCGAGGTAGTCTCTCTCGAAGGTGACGTGGTCTATAAGGCAAAGTTTATCACGAAGCCGGAGGTCAAGATCGAGGGCTACAAGGGTCTGACTGTCGAAAAGGCAGAGCCTGTTGTCACCGACGAGGATGTGGAGAGCGAACTGAAGAACATCCAGCAGCGCAACAGCCGCACCATCGATGTGGACGACAGACCCGCGCAGATGGATGATACCGTAGTCTTTGATTTTGAGGGCTTCTGCGGCGGCGAGGCTTTTGACGGCGGCAAGGCGGAGAATTACAGCCTGAAGCTGGGCTCCGGACAGTTCATTCCCGGCTTTGAAGAGGGAATGGTGGGTCACAGTATCGGCGAGGAGTTCGATGTGAACGTGACGTTCCCGGAGGAGTATCACGCGGAGGAGCTTGCCGGTCAGCCCGCGGTTTTCAAGGTGACGATTCATCAGATCAAGATGACCGAGCTGCCCGAGTTGGACGATGAATTTGCCAAGGACGTCAGCGAGTTCGATACCCTTGCCGAGTACAAGGAGGATATCCGCGCCGATCTGCTCCGCACGGCCGAAGAGAAGGCAAAGGATGACGCCGACAACAAGCTCATGGACGCGCTGATTGACCTGCTCGACGCCGATATTCCCGAAGTGATGTATGACAAGAAGGTGGACGAAAATGTCCGCGATTTCTCTTACCGTCTCCAGTCCAACGGCATGAATCTGGACGACTATTTCACCTACACCGGACTGGATATGGAATCCTTCCGCGGTCAGTTCAGAGAGCAGGCGATCCGTCAGGTCAAGCTCCGTCTGGCGCTCGAAAAGATTGCCGAATTGGAAGCCGTTGCCGTGTCCGATGAGGATGTGGAAACCGAATATGCCAATCTCGCCAAGAATTACGACATTCCGGTGGATCAGGTCAAGACTATCGTGCCCGTGGAGGGACTTCGTCTGGATGTTGCCGTCGAGAAGGCAGTGGATGTCGTGCGCGACAGTGCCAACTATGTGGCGCCTTCCGCCGAATAATCTTCTTTCGCCGCCATTCGACAGATTTCGCGGCAGCGGCATGATAGTATGAACGCAGCATTGTGGGACGGCGTGCCGCCGTGGGAATATTCCCGCAGCGGTGCGCCGCTCGGCATAAACTCCGGTTTTTTTCGTATGTTAAGAATGCAACAAATATAGAAAGGAAGATTGATGACTATGAGCAGTCTGGTTCCTTATGTGGTAGAACAAACCAGCAGAGGCGAACGTTCCTATGATATTTATTCCCGTCTTCTCAATGACAGAATTATCATGCTGTTTGATGAGGTCAACAGCGTGACCGCAAGTCTGGTCACGGCGCAGCTTCTCTATCTGGAAGGTCAGGATCCGAAAAAGGATATCTGTCTGTATATCAACAGCCCCGGCGGTGCTGTCAAGGACGGTCTGGCGATTTATGACACGATGAATTATATCAAGTGCGACGTCTCCACCATCTGCATGGGCATGGCGGCGAGCATGGGCGCGTTTTTGCTGGCGGCAGGCGCCAAGGGCAAGCGTCTGGCGCTGCCCAACAGCGAGATCATGATCCATCAGCCGCTCGGCGGCGCGCAGGGGCAGGCGACGGATATTGAAATTCAGGCCAATCAGATTCTGAAGACCAAGAAAAAGCTCAACGAAATGCTCGCGGCTGCGACCGGCAAGCCTTACTCCCAGATTTGCATCGACACCGAGCGCGATAATTATATGTCGGCCGAGGAAGCCAGAGAGTATGGCTTGATCGACCGTGTCATCTACAAACGATAGGACGGTTGATACAATGTCTCGTAGCAGGAACAACAAGGATGAATTGAGATGTTCCTTCTGTTTCAAAGCCGAAAGTGATGGCGTCCGGCTGGCGTCGTCCAACACGGGCGCCTGTATCTGCAATGAATGCGTGGTTGCCTGCATACAGGTTTTCAAAAGGGATGGTTTCTATGATATCGACCGTTTTCAGGACGATGATGAGGACGATCCGCTGAATGACCTGGATTTTCATCTGCTCAAGCCCGCCGAGATCAAGGAGCATCTCGACATGTATGTCATCGGGCAGGACGCCGCCAAAATTGCGCTGTCCGTGGCGGTCTACAACCATTACAAGCGTATCGGCGGCGCCCCCATCCCTGATGATGTGGAACTGCAAAAGAGCAATATTCTGCTGCTCGGACCCACGGGCGTGGGCAAGACCTTTCTGGCACAGTCGCTTGCCAAAATTCTCGACGTGCCTTTTGCGATTGCCGACGCGACCACGCTCACCGAAGCGGGGTATGTCGGCGAGGATGTGGAAAACATCCTGCTGCGTCTGATTCAGGCGGCGAATTATGATGTGGAACGCGCTCAGCGCGGCATTATCTATGTCGACGAGATCGACAAGATTGCCCGCAAGTCCGAGAACACCTCTATCACCCGCGATGTCAGCGGTGAAGGCGTGCAGCAGGCACTTCTGAAGATTCTCGAAGGCACTGTGGCAAATGTTCCCCCGCAAGGCGGCAGAAAGCACCCCCAGCAGGAGTTTATTCCCATCGACACCACCAATATCCTCTTTATCTGCGGCGGCGCGTTCGACGGCATCGAGAAGATCATTGAAAAGCGCGTGGGAAATTCCGCGATGGGCTTTGGCGCGGAAATCCGCACCAAGGAGGACGCCGATTACAGCGAACTCATTTCCAAGTGCATTCCGCATGATCTGGTGCATTTCGGCATTATTCCGGAATTGGTGGGACGTCTGCCGGTGCTGACCTCGCTGCAGGCGCTTGACCGGGATGCGCTGGTTTCTATCATGACCCAGCCCAAAAATGCCATTGTCAAGCAGTACAAGGCGCTCTTTCGTATGGACGACGTGGAACTGGATTTCACTCCCGAGGCGCTTTCCCGCATCGCGGAAAAGGCGCTCGAACAAAAGACCGGCGCACGTGGTCTGCGTGGCGTGATCGAGAGTATCCTCACGCCGATCATGTTCTCGGTTCCCTCCAAGGAAAACGTTTCCAAGGTGCTCATTACCCGTGAATGCGTGGACGGCGAGGCGGAACCCACCGTGTTCTGTCTGTCCGTCAAGGAAGCAGCCGACAAATCCCATGCGCAATGAATAGGTACGATCCGCTTTCCCATCCTTTTTTCGGAAAGCGGATTTTTTTGCATGAGGGAGTTTTTTCAGGACGGGTTTCATGGAAAAAGTTGAAAAGTTGCAAAAAGAGGTTGTATTCGCTCTTGATATGATTTATAATAGAAGAACCCTTTGGATGCAAAAGGGCTATCGGTTGATACCAAATTCATAGGAGAATAGCTTTTTTATGGAACACAACAATGAGAACAATCCACACATCATGCCCTGCCTAGCGGTTCCCGATGCGGTGCTGTTTCCTGACTGTCCCCATCAGTTTGATATATCAGGCAAGCGGATAGCAGACGCGGTGGTGCACGCTGCCGAAAAGCACCGCTGTCTGTTTTTGTTTTATTTTGACAGAGAGCAGGAAGGTCAAAAAATCGATCTGACCAAGAGGATGGGCGTGGTGGCAACGATCATGCAGGTCTTTCCCCATCCCGACGGAGACGGTATTCATGTCCGCGTAATGGCGGAATACCGCGCCTACGCCGAACGGGTGACGCATACCGCCGTCCCTTTGGTGCGGGTCACTCCTGCTGAGGAAATCGAGGATGCTGAGGACGATGAATCCGTCCACTCGCTGTATGATAAAATTTTCGGGAACATCATTCCCCGGCTCAAAAACGAGGACGGACAGCCCGCATTGGATATGAAGTTTATCGAGCAGTGCCGTGCCAAGGATATTGGCAGCGTGATGGATGCGGCAACCTATATCTATCCCTTCGCCAACCCCGTCAAGCAGCAAATTCTGGAATGTCTGTCCCACAAAGAACGCGCCATTCAGCTTTATCGCGCTTTCAAAAACGAACTCGAACTGTCGCGTCTGGGACAGGAGATCGAGCAGACCGTCAACGCCAACCTCAACGCCACCCAGCGGGAGTATTATCTGAGAGAGAAGCTTCGTGTGATTCATGAGGAACTCGGCGAAGACGATTCTCCCGAGGGAGAAGCCGAGGAATTCCGACGGCAGATTGCCGGACTCGATGCGCCCGATGAGGCAAAGGCAATGCTCAACCGTCAGTGCGATAAACTGGCGAAGCTCCCCTATGGCACGTCGGAGGCAGCGGTCATCCGCGGACATCTCGAAACCTGTCTTTCGCTCCCATGGGGCGAAAAGACCACCGACAATCTCGATATCCGTGCCGTCAGGCGGCAGCTTGATCACGATCATTACGGTATGGAAAAAGTCAAGGAGCGTATTCTGGAACTGATTGCCGTGCGGGCGCTGGTGCCCGATATCAAGGGACAGATTATCTGTCTGGCGGGACCGCCCGGTGTGGGAAAAACATCCATAGCGCGATCGATTGCCGAGGCGATGGGACGGAAGTATCAGCGGGTTTCCCTTGGCGGCGTTCGGGACGAATCGGAGATTCGCGGTCACAGGAGAACCTATCTGGGCTCGGTGCCGGGACGGATTGCCGACGCACTTGTGAAAGCGGGGTCGATGAATCCGGTAGTGCTGCTCGACGAAATCGACAAGCTGGGCAATGATTACAAGGGCGATCCCACATCGGCGCTGCTGGAGGTGCTGGATCCGGAACAGAACAAGGCGTTTGTGGATCATTATCTGGATATTCCTCTTGATCTGAGCGAAGTGCTGTTCATCACCACCGCCAACAATGTGGGAGCCATTCCGCAGCCGCTTGCCGACCGTATGGAAATCATTGAACTGCCCAGCTATACCCACGAGGAAAAACTGCGCATTGCCGTCAAGTATCTGGTGCCCAAACAGAGTGAGCGCTGTGGACTGTCAACCAGGACATTCCGCATCTCCGAAGCCGCGATTGCCAAGCTGATTGACAATTATACGCGGGAGGCAGGCGTAAGAAATCTGGAGCGCGAAATCGCTTCTCTCTGTCGCAAATGTGCCAAGAAGATTGTCGGTGGAGAGGCGGAAAAAATTTCCGTTACTGCCCGCAATCTGGAGAGCTTCATGGGACAGGCAAAGTACAAGCGGGACGATCTGCCCGACCATCTGCTTCCCGGCATGGCCAACGGATTGGCGTGGACGTCGGTGGGAGGCGAAATGCTGGAAATCGAGGTAGCGGTCATGGAGGGCAGCGGCAAGGTGGAACTCACCGGCAAGCTGGGCGACGTCATGCAGGAATCCGCCAAAGCCGCCATGAGCTGTATCCGCCGCCGTGCCGCTGAATTGGGGATTGACGCGGACGTATACAAAACCAAGGATATCCATATTCATGTCCCCGAAGGGGCGGTGCCCAAGGACGGTCCCTCAGCGGGCATTACGATGGCGACCGCGATTGTTTCGGCGCTGACCGGACGGCATGTGCGGGGCGACGTGGCGATGACCGGTGAAATTACGCTGGGCGGACGGGTGCTGGCAATCGGCGGTCTGCGTGAAAAGAGTATGGCGGCTCTGCGTTCGGGCATCAGGACGGTCATTATCCCCGCCGCCAACACGTCGGACATCGAGGAATTGAGTGACGCCGTGCGGGAAGGCATCAGGTTTGTGCCGGTCAGAATGATTGACGAAGTCTTTGCGGTTGCCTTTGCCGATGCGATTGTTCCCGACGGCACAGAGGCGTCCGCATGATCATCACAGAAAGGATGGGTGAGGTAACGTGAAATGGGAAACCGCGTTTTTTGAGGGAGCGTCGGGAACGTCCGCGCAGCTTCCCTCTTGCGATCTGCCGGAAGTGGTGTTTGCGGGACGCTCCAATGTGGGCAAATCGTCCCTGATCAATAAGCTGCTTCGGCGCAAATCACTCGCCCGCGTCAGCTCCAAGCCGGGCAAGACCGCGACCATCAACTTTTACCGGCTGGAAAATATCCGGCTGGTGGATTTGCCGGGCTACGGATTCGCGCGGGTCAGCGCGGAGGAAAAGCGACGCTGGGCGGAACTCATCGAGGGCTATTTTGCGCAGGAACGCGACCTCCGGCTGGTGGTGCTGCTGATCGATGCACGGCACGCGCCGTCGCAGGATGATAGGACCATGCTGAACTTTCTCATGGAGGGCGGCTATCCGATGGTCGTCGTCCTCACCAAGATCGACAAGCTCAAGCCCACTGCCCGGAGGGAACGTCTGGCCGCGTTCCCAAATGAATTGGGAGTGGACGCTGGACACATGCTGCCCTTTTCCGCCGAGACCGGCGAAGGCGTTGAGCAGCTCCGCGAAATCGTGGAAGGGCAGATGGTCCAAAGCCTCCCCGTCACATAGTTTTTTTGAGAAAAGGCTTGACAAATGACATTGGTATGCCTATAATAGTAGGAAAGCTGAATCCCCTATGGAAAGACTGTGAAGGGAACAAGACGCAGTGGCAGCGTCCCCAGAGAGTCGGCGGCTGCTGGAAAGCCGACGTCCTGTGCTGCGTGTATAACTCATCCCGGAGTTTTCCGTCCGAAATCCCCCGGAAGGTAGGGCGGAACGTATGACCGCGTTACAGGTCAGGACCTTGTCAGAGGTCTGAGGGCAGCGGGCAGACGCGTGAAAAGAGCGCGGACTGTGCTGCCGAATCAGGGTGGTACCGTGTGGAATGTTGATTTCCTCGCCCCTGTTGCCGTTATTGTACGGCGATGGGGCGGGGGTTTTTATTTGTCTCTCCTTCGTGTCGTAGTGGTATTCAGTTTGCATTACAGTCCGTTGCAAATGTACGGATACATGGAGGTTTTATTGATGAAAGGCTATGAAAAGTATACGCCCTTCGGACGCATTACCCAGATCACGCAGCGCGAGTGGCCGGATAAGCTCATCGAAAAAGCGCCGATCTGGTGTTCGGTTGACCTGCGGGACGGCAATCAGGCGTTGATTGACCCGATGAATGTGGACGAAAAAATCCGGATGTTTGAGGAACTGGTGCGGGTTGGCTTCAAGGAAATCGAAGTGGGCTTCCCTTCCGCCAGCGAGACGGAGTATGAGTATCTTCGCGCCCTGATCGACCGCAACCTCATTCCCGACGGCGTGACCATTCAGGTGCTTGTGCAGGCGAGAGAACATCTCATCCGCAAGACCTTTGAAGCGATTGACGGCGCGAAGAATGTCATCGTTCATTTCTACAACTCCACTTCCACCCTTCAGCGCAAGGTGGTGTTCCACAAGGACATGGACGCGATTACGGAAATCGCTGTCAACGGTGCGAAGCTCATCCGTGAGCTGACCGAACAGATGGACACCGGTCATATGAATATCCGGTTTGAATACAGCCCCGAGAGCTTCTCCGGCACCGAGCCGGAATTTGCCGTGGCAATCTGCGATGCGGTAGCGGAGGCGATCGGCGCGGACGAGGCGCATCCGATTATCTTCAATCTGCCCTCCACGGTGCAGCTTTCCACCCCCAATATCTTTGCCGATCAGATCGAGTATTTCAGCAAGCATATTGCCCACCGGGAAGCGGTGATTCTCAGCGTGCATCCCCACAATGACCGCGGCACCGGCGTGGCGGACGCGGAGCTTGCGCTGCTCGCGGGTGCCGACCGTATCGAAGGAACCCTCTTCGGCAACGGCGAACGCACGGGCAATGTGGATATCGTGACCCTCGCGCTGAATATGTTTACGCAGGGCGTAGATCCCCAGCTCGATTTCAGCGACATCAAGCGCACCCGCCGCGTGTATGAGCAATGCACCCGTATGAGAGTGCATGAGCGCACGCCTTACGCCGGTGATTTGGTCTTTACCGCGTTTTCCGGCTCGCATCAGGACGCGATCAAAAAGGGTACCGATTATATGGCGGAATCGCACAGCGACAAGTGGGAGGTTCCCTATCTGCCCATCTCGCCTGCCGATGTGGGACGCGAATACGAACCCATTATCCGCATCAATTCGCAGTCGGGCAAAGGCGGCGCGGCTTTCATCATGCAGCAGATGTTCGGCTATTATATGCCCAAGGATATGCACCCCGAATTCGGCTATTATGTCAAGGCAGCCGCCGACGCGAAGGGCAAGGAACTCACGCCGCAGGAAATTTTTGATATCTTTGACCGGGAGTATCTCCACGCCCGTTCCCCCTATGCGCTGGGACGGCATGATCTCTACAATACCAATGCCGCGGACGATGATACCTCCGTGACCAGATTCAGCGGCACCGTCAAGTGCCACAACGAGGAAATCCGGATTGAGGGAGAGGGCAACGGTCCCATCGACGCGTTCTTTGACGCGATGAAGAAGCTCAATCTTCCCAAGTTCAAATTCCTCAATTACCACGAACACGCGATTGGCAGCGGCGCGGACGCCAAAGCCTGCGCCTATGTGGAACTGTTGACCCCCGAAGGAGCGAACGTCTTCGGCGTGGGCGTTCACAGCAACATTAATGTCGCGTCCATCAAAGCGGTGGTAAGCGCCGTCAACCGCGCACTCAACCGTTATAATCAATAACGCGGCTGCGACCGTTTATTTCATGAAAAAAGACGGTGACATCTCGCAGGTTTTCACCTGACGGAATGTCACCGTCTTTATATGATTCGGGAAAAAGCAATGACTCAGCGAATGCCCAGCAGCTTGCGTTTGATGTCAATCATGAGCCAGAGAACCCCGTTCCTTATGCTGGAAAAATGCCGACGGCAGTCCCGCCAGTCGCAGAGCCTGCGGTATTTGCGGAACACGTCTGTGTGAACCGGCGTGAGCCCGTCGATGGTCCACATATCGTGCCCGGCGTAGTGATAGATCGCCGCGTCTTGCAGCCCTTCGGACAGTTCTTCGGCGGAGTAATAGAAGTGGTCAATGCTGCGCAGCATTTTGGGGATATCATTTTGACAGATTTGCCACATGAAATTGTAACGCGGGTGCAAAATTAAGATTTCGTGCGCCAGCACCGCGTTGATGGCGTCCTGATCGGGATAGATCAGTTTTTCGGGGAAGCTGTTGAGATAGGCGATGATGTTTTTTGAGGCATTCAGCGCTGTCCAGCGGGCGGTATCAATCACCAGCACGCCGGAATTGATATAGGTGCAGTCCATGTCGATGCCGAGTGCCAGTTTTCGCGCATAGCTGTAACTGTCGGCGATGCCTGCCAGACATTTGCCCTGCAAATCCATCTCAAACAGTTCGGTGACGGGTTGATTCATCAGCAAATCGCAGTCCAGATAGATCAGCCGCGCCATATTGTCGTACTTTGCGAGCAATTCGGGAAAGAAGAGTCTGCCGTAAATTGCCTTGTGCCAATGGGTTTCCACCTGCGTGGACACTTCGTCGAGCTGCTGTTCGATATTGTGAAACACCAGTTCCGCGTTGTCGAACCGTGCCGCCTGCCGCCGGAGTTTTGCTTTGTTTTCCTCGGTAATGCCGCAGTCCATGACGAAAATCCGCACATGCTCCACGGCGGGACACATATTGTGCAGGACGGAGTAGGTGCAGATGCCCAGATTCTTGGTGTACTTGTCGTCCGAAACCAGCATAAAATTGGCGGTCATCGTTGCCACATCCTTTCGGCGTTGTGTTCTGTCGTTTGTATTATACCATACGCCATTCGCTGTGTAAAGAGGGACACATTGACCATTTACTGGCGTGGTGCGTCAGGTATTCCTGTGGCGGGGCTTAATCCTTCCAGAAATCCCCTGTTGCCATCCTTTTGAAGGTGAAAATCAGCCACGTAAAAAAATGCCGGAGATTTTGAAACTTCCGTTTTTCTCCCCGCCAGTCGGAGAGATTGTGGTACTTGATGAACCGTCTGGCGTGAATGGGCGTAATGCCGTCAAAAGACCACATATCGTGCGCGGCGTAGTGATAGATTTTGCCGTGGTGCAGCGCATGACGCACCTCTTCCTCGGTATAAGCCAGATGGGGAATGTTGCGCAGCAGTTTGGGAATATCGCGGTCGGTCAGCATCCACATGAGGTTGTAATCGGGAGGAAGCACCTTGATCTGTCCCTGCAAAATATAATTGATCGCGTCCTGATCGGGGAGGAGCAGTTCTTCGGGAATGCGGTTGATATAGTCGATGGTGCGTTGCGAGACGTCAAGGGCATTCCAGCGGGCGGTGTCAATGACCAGCACGCCGGAATTGATATAGGGGGATTCCGGCGGGATATCCAGCGCCGCCTTGCGTTCCCTGTCGGAAGAATCCGCCACCCCCGCGATCACCTTGCCATCCATATTCATCTCAAACAGCTCTGTGAGAGAACCGTCCACGATCACGTCGCAATCAAGGTAAAGCAGGCGGTCGATGTCGGGATATTGCTCCATCAGCCGGGGAAAGAAAAGACGACCGTAGATTGCCCGGTGCCAGCGTGCGTCCTCCTTGGGCGTTACTTCGTCGAGCATGGCGCTGATGGGAAAGAATATCATCTCCGCGTTGTCGAACCGTGCCGCCTGCCGCCTGAGTTTTGCCTTGTTTTCCTCAGTAATGCCGCAGTCCATGATGAAAATCCGCACATGCTCCACAGCGGGACACATATTGTGCAGGACGGAGTAGGTGCAGATGCCCAGATTCTTGGTGTAATTGTCATCCGATACCAGTATAAAGTTGGTGGTCATCGTTGCCACATCCTTCCGGCGTTTTGGTCTGTCTTTCCTGCATTATACCATAGAAAACGCCAAAAATACACCCCTTTTCGGAATTTTTTATCATTCTGTGATTTGCCCTTTTGCACTTCTGAATGGCAGAATGGAGGTTAATGAAAGAATATGGAATTTGATACCAAACACGTGAAAAATATTCTCTCCAAAACCCGTGCGGCAGCCGACCGGTATCGGATGTTCGGGGAGGACGGCAGCGGAGAAACCGTTGCCGTTGGCGTGTCGGGCGGGAAGGATTCGCTCGTGCTGCTGTGCCTGCTGGCAAGCCTGCGGGAATTTCACCCGTCGGGCTTCGCACTGAAGGCGCTCGCACTGGACCCCTGTTTCGGCGGTCAGGAGGCGGATTACACCGGCATTCAGGCGCTGTGCGATTCGCTGGATGTGCCGCTCATCATACAGCGTTCGCGGCTGGGGGAGATTATTTTTGAGGAACGGCGGGAGAGCAATCCCTGTTCGCTCTGTGCCCGCATGAGACGGGGCATTCTGCACAATATGGCGCTGGAAGAGGGCTGCACCCGTCTGGCGCTGGGACATCACCTCGATGACGCGGCGGCGACCTTCTGGATGAATCTCACCGCGGGCGGACGCATCGGCTGTTTTTCCCCCGTGACGTGGCTCGACCGCAAGCAACTCTATCTGATACGCCCCATGATTTTCTGCCGGGAGGAAGAAATCCGCAGAGCGGCAGACCGTCTGTCCCTGCCGGTCATGAAAAGCGCCTGCCCCGCCGACGGCTGCACCCAGCGGCAGGATGCCGCCGATATGCTCCGCCAATTGGAACAGACCTATCCCCATTTCAGCGAGACGGTCGTCGCCGCCCTCCAGCGCGACAATATCTCCGGCTGGGGCAGTCCGGATGACTCTTGACAAGTGCCGCGGGGAGGAATATAATTTACATAATCGTAATTATGTAAATTACGATTATGTAAATTTAGATTATGTAATTGCTCGGATGAACGTTTGCGCAAAGGAGGAAAAGCGGTGTTTATTGGCAGAAAAGAAGAATTAGCCTTTCTTGAAGAACGATATCAGAGCGACCGTGCGGAATTGGTGGTGCTGTATGGTCGGAGGCGTATCGGCAAGACGGAACTGCTGATTGAATTTTGTAAAAACAAGCCCAACTTTTTCTATGCCTGCAATGAATACACTGACAGCAAGCAGTTGACCGCTTTTTGGGAAGGACTGCTATCGTTTTCACCTGCATTGCTGCGATATAAGCAGCGTGCGGATGACTGGGCAGATGTGTTTGCCACACTTGCCCGTCTGTCGGGCGAGCAAAAAACAGTGGTGGTCATTGACGAATTTCCTTATATGTGCAGGGGTAACAACAGTATTCCCTCCGTATTGCAAAATATCTGGGATCACACGCTCAAAGACGCCAATCTCATGCTGATTCTCTGCGGGAGTTCCATGAGTTTTATGGAAGATGAGATTCTGGCTGCCAAAAATCCTCTTTACGGGCGTACCACGGGCATTTATAAATTAGAGCCGATGCCGTTTGCCGACGCGATACAGTTTTTCCCTGATTATTCTCCCGAAGATCAATTGATTTCCTATGCCATACTCGGAGGAATCCCGCACTATCTGAAACAATTTGACCCCAGAGTTTCAGTGGAGACGAATATCAAAAAGCAGATTCTGACAAAAGGCACGGTGCTGTTTGGCGAGGTGGAATACATTCTGCATCAGGAACTGCGTGACCCGGCGGTTTATATTACACTGATAGAAACCATCGCGACGGGAAGCACCAAATTCAATGAAATTTGTACCCGTTCGCAGATCGAGAGCGGCAAGGCTGTCAGCTATCTGAAAAATCTGATGGAACTGGGGATTGTGACCCGCGAATTTCCGCTCCTGACCAGCGCAAAAGACCGATTAAAACGGAATCAGGGCGAATATCACATGGCGGACGACTTTTTCCGTTTCTGGTTTGCGTATGCCTACCGTTATATGTCGGAATTGTCGAAGGGCGATGTGGACGATATCTGGGAATATGTGATACAGGACAACCTCCACGATTTTTCTTCCAAGGCGTTTGAGAACGTCTGCATTGATTATCTGCGGCAGCAAAAGCGTCGGGGCAATACACCCTTTCCGTTTCTTTCGATCGGACGGTGGTGGGGCAAGGTGACACACAACGATGAACAAGGCAAGCCGTTCACCGTCGCCGAGGAAATTGATATTCTTGCCACCGACCGCGACGCCCGGCGCTATCTGGTCGGAGAATGCAAATTCCGCAACGAACCGATGGATATGGCACAATGGCGTGCTTTGCAGGAGAAAGTGACGTGGCAGGGAGAATGCTTCTATTATCTTTTTTCACTGCGCGGTTTTTCCGATGCCGTGAGGCAAGCGGCGGCGCAGTCGGAGCATCTGCGATTGGTGACATTGGCGGAGATGGTGCCGGAATGATGTCCGCTTTTCTGTAAAAAAGCTATTGAAATTTGTGTGAAAAGAGATATAATAAAACATAGCCAATCATTTTCATCAAAGGAGGGACTGTCACAATGGCATGTGATTTTGGATTTGATCCGACAGATAAGCAACCCTATTATTTGATTAACCGATTGAGCCATTTATTCCGGTAATTCATTAAGCAGAAAGGAGCGTGATGTCTATGGCGGATAAAGATACCGTCACAAAGGAATATATGCAGGACAGCGCCGCCTTTGCGGACGCGTTCAATTTCCTGTTGTACGACGGCAGGCAGGTGATTCGTCCCGAACAGCTCAAGCCCATCGACACCACTGCCGTGGCGCTGCCCTATGGTGAAGACCGGCAGCCTGTCCCCATTCAGAAATACCGGGACGTACTGAAAATGGTGACGGCAATGGAGGACGAGAACGCCGCCTATCTGCTACTCGGCATCGAGAATCAATCGCAGGTTCATTATGCCATGCCCGCGCGGAATATGCTGTATGACGCGCTGCAATATGTGGCACAGGCGGAGGATACTGCCAAATCCCACCGTCAGGGTAGTGAGAAAGCAGCTTCAGGCGCGGAATTCCTGTCGGGGTTTTACCGCACCGACAAGCTGCTGCCGGTGATTACCCTGACCTTGTATTTCGGGGCGGACGAATGGACGGCGCCGAAGGATTTGCACGGTATGCTCGCGGCAAAGGAGGAAATACTGCCTTTTGTGGACAACTATCATCTCCACCTGATTGCCCCCGCGGAGATCGATGACGGGGACTTTGAAAAGTTCCACACCGAACTGCGTCTGGCATTGAAATATGTGAAATATTCCAAAGATAAGCACCGGCTGCGTCAGGTGCTTCAAGAGGATGAAGGATATACCAGTATATCCCGCAAGACGGCGGATATGGTGAATATTGTCACCGGTTCCGATTTACACTATCACGAAGGAGAGGAGCAGGTCAATATGTGTCTGGCAATTGAAGAAATGCGGAAAGACGCGAAAAAAGAAGGCATCGAGCAGGGCATCGAGCAGGGCATCGAACAGGGCATCGAGCAGGGCGTCAAGCAGGGCATCGAGCAGGGCATCGAGCAGGGCGTCAAGCAGGGCATCGAGCAGGGCATCGAGCAGGGCAGGATTCTGGGCGCCATCGGCATCTGCCGCGATCTCGGCTTGGACAGCGGCGAAATTCTCGCGCGGATTATCGGCAAGTTTTCTCTGACGCGCGACGAAGCCGAACAGTATATGGAAATGGCGTCGGCTCAGGTGTGACAGAATCCGGAAAAAATAATGCTTGACCTTTGAGAAAAACTATGTTATAATGGCTCCTGTCGAGTGTTTAGAGAAAGAACTCGGCTCCGGGCGAATGCCCCGTGCTGCCGATGGCAGCGGTGGGAAATGCACCGTTACCCGGGGCTGGGCACTGCGACGGTTATATGATCTATCTTTATTAAAGGGGTGTTTTCACAATGCTGAAAGCAGAGAAAGAAGCCATCATCAAGGAATACGCGATTCATGAGGGCGACACCGGTTCTCCCGAGGTACAGATCGCCATTCTCACCAAGAGAATCAACGACCTCACCGAGCACCTGAAGACCAACAAGAACGACCATCATTCCAGACGCGGTCTGCTGAAAATGGTCGGTCAGAGAAAGGGTCTTCTCAACTACCTCACCAAAACCGACATCGAGCGTTACCGTTCCATCATCGCTCGCCTCGGTATCCGCAAGTAATCGCGGTTCAAAAAAATCCGTAAGTGGGTCGTTATGGCTGTGAAGCGGTAACGGCGTCGGCGGCAGGCGCAGAGAATTTTTGTCTTTGGAAAAAAGTCCTCTGCGCCTGTTTGCTGAATTTTTTCTTTTTTAGACAGGTACATATCCCCTGATTTTCTTGACGGTCGGTTTTCCGGCAGCACGGTGAAAGGACATAGCAGTAAAACGGAAGCTCAGAAGCGCAAGCCGTTGGATCGGCACGGAGCGCAGGCAGCATTCTGAGAGTCGGTTTTGTTGCTAAGTCGTTTGATCGGCTCATGAAAATGCGTTCGGGAAAATGGGATATGTCCGATATGTTTTTCATTTTTCATTATTTTGGAGGTTGAAACAAACTATGTCTCAGATTCTCGAATTTGCAGGCGAACACATGGTGTTCGACAATTACAAAGAATATTCGATGGAACTCGCCGGCAGACCGCTGGTGGTCAAGACCGGCAAGACCACGCAGCTTGCGGGCGGCGCCTGTATGGTGCAGTACGGCGAGACCACCGTCCATGTGGCGGCTACCGCTTCGCCCAAGCCCCGCGATGGCATCGACTTCTTCCCGCTTTCGGTGGATTTTGAAGAGAAGCTCTATTCTGTCGGCAAGATTCCCGGTTCCTTCATGAAGCGCGAGGGCAGACCGAGTGAGAAGGCGATTCTCGCTTCCCGCGTGATTGACCGTCCCATCCGTCCGCTGTTCCCCAAGGATATGCGCAACGATGTTTCCATTGTTGCCACGGTCATGAGCGTGGATCCCGACTGCTCCCCCGAAATCACCGCGATGATCGGCACTTCCATCGCGCTTTCCATCTCGGATATCCCGTGGAACGGTCCCATCAGCGCCGTGTCGGTCGGTATGGTGGACGGCGAGTATGTCATCAATCCCACTGCCGAACAGCGTGAAAAGAGCCGTATGGCGGTCACTGTCGCTTCCACCGAGAAGAAGATTCCCATGATTGAGGCGGGCGCCGACGTTGTCACCGACAAGGAAATGTATGACGGCATTATGGCAGGTCATCAGGCGAATCAGGCGGTCATCGCCTTTATCAAGGGCATTCAGGCGGAGATTGGCAAGGAGAAGTTCTCTTATCCTTCCAACGAACCCGACGCGGAAATGCTCGAAGCCATCAAGGCGTTTTCCATTGAAGATATCAAAGTCGCGCTCGATACCGACGACAAGCGTATCCGTGACGAACGTCTCAAGCCCATCTATGAGAAGGTTCACGAGAAGTTCGACGAAATCTATCCCGATCAGGCTGCCAAGATTGACGAGTGTCTCTATAAGACCCAGAAGTTTGTCGTGCGCCGCTGGCTGCTCGACGAGCAGAAGCGTGTGGACGGTCGCGGCATGAACCAGATCCGTCCGCTTGCCAGCGAGGTGGGTGTACTCCCCCGCGTGCACGGTTCCGGTCTTTTCACCAGAGGTCAGACGCAGGTGCTTTCCATTGTCACGCTCGGACCGATCAGCGACAGACAGCTTCTTGACGGCATCGACAACGAAGAATTCAAGCGCTATATGCACCACTATAACTTCCCGTCCTACTCGGTGGGCGAGACCAAGCCCAGCCGCGGTCCCGGCAGACGTGAGATCGGTCACGGCGCCCTCGCCGAGAGAGCGCTGCTGCCGGTCATTCCCTCCGAGATGGACTTCCCCTATGCCATCCGCGTGGTGTCCGAAGTGCTTTCCTCCAACGGTTCCACTTCGCAGGGCTCCATCTGCGGTTCCACGCTGGCACTCATGGATGCGGGCGTGCCGATCAAGGCTCCTGTCGCGGGTATTTCCTGCGGTCTGATTACCGAAGGCGACCGCTGGATGACGATGGTGGATATCCAGGGTCTCGAAGATTTCTTCGGCGATATGGACTTCAAGGTGGGCGGCACCCATGAGGGTATCACCGCCATTCAGATGGACCTCAAGATCGACGGTCTGACGCCTGAAATGGTGTGGGACGCGCTGGTCAAGACCCACAAGGCAAGAATCTTCATTCTCGACGAGATCATGCTCAAGGCAATTCCCGAACCGCGCAAGGAACTCAGCAAGTACGCGCCCAAGATGCTGTCGCTCACCGTACCGGTGGATAAGATTCGCGAGGTTATCGGCAGCGGCGGCAAGGTCATTCAGAAGATCTGCGCCGACTGCGACGTCAAGATTGACATCGACGACGACGGCAAGGTCTTTATCTGCGGTGTGGATATCGACAACTGCAAGCGCGCCTATGAGATTGTCGAGATCATTGCCAAGGATCCTCAGCCGGGCGAAATCTTCAAGGGCGTTGTGACCCGTATCATGGACTTCGGCGCGTTTGTGGAGATTGCTCCCGGCAAGGAAGGTCTTGTCCACATCAGCCAGCTCGACGTCAAGCGCACCGAGCAGGTGACCGACGTGGTGAATGTCGGCGACGTGACCATCGTTATGGTGCAGGGCATCGACGAAAAGGGCAGACTCAATCTCTCCCGCCGCGACGCGCTGATCAAGGTGGAAGGTCTGGTGCCGGAGAACGACGTGAGCGAGCGCCGTCCCCGCCGTGACCGCGACGATCGTCGTCATGAAGGCGGCTACCGTCCCAGAAGAAACAACAACGGCGGCAACGGCGGTTATCGCAACTGATTGGAAATGAATCACGGCGGAGGAGAAAAGCTGTCTCCGTCAGGAATTTCAATGATATGAAAAAAACCTCATCGGTTTCTCTTCCTTCCGGAGAGAATCGGTGAGGTTTTTTGTACCGGTTACATCATGGATGTGATCACAATGGCAGCAACCGCTCCGCCGCCTGCCGACAGCGCGAGCGGAATCCATCGCGGCAGTCCGCCGGGCGGAGGCGGCGGCGACGATGTGCATGGCACAGCAGCAAAAGTGGGACGGACGGAGGCTGTGGTGTCTCCGGCGGTCTGACCGGGGTGAGAAGGGGCTTTGATGACATAGCGCGTACCGTGATGGGTTTCCTCCACGTCGGCGTTCAGACCGTCCACAACACGTGCCGCTTCCCGATGCAGATCAATGGTATCGCCGTCGGCAAACTGCGGGCGGACAAAACAGATGATTTTTTCGAAAAAAGGGCTGTCGGGTTCATTGAGCTCGACAGCGCAGCGGCTGACTCCCTTAATCATAGGCACTCTTCTCCTTGTGTCTGGAATGGGGTATATCCATAGCGTTCCACATTCCGTCCGCAGATATGCGTTTCACGGAGAGAATATCGGGATTACCCGGTGTAATAGACGGTGGAAAAAGTTGCCGACGAAAGATTTCCACGAATTGCGTGTTGAAAAGTTTGTTAAGACTGTGGAAAACAGTGGAATTACAAATGGTATAATGGAAGTAAAAGGAAAAATCAACGGATTTCAGAATGTTTTCCCCGATTTCCACAGAGTTTTCCACAGGAGATTCTTTCCTTGTAATATTCCACCCTTCTCCACGTCCGTGTTTTTCACCCGTGTTTTCTGATTACAAAGGGTTATGAAGCGGATATCCGATGGCGGATAAATCGAAACTTTTTGTCGGAATAGGTGAGAATCACAGAGAAAATGACGGTTTCACACATCTTTCCACAGCGATTTCCACTAACGTCCGAACAGCTCCTGACCCTCGGTACAAAAGAAAAAAGAAAAAAACTGAAAAAAAGGTTGCATTTTTAAAGAAGGTATGATAAAATGGAAATACGCGACTGAGGCGACTGAGACAGAAAAAGGAGGTGTCGATTATGCCCAATATTAAGTCCGCTAAGAAGAGAGTTCTTGTTGCCGCCAGCAAAACCGCCCGCAATAAGGCGACCAAGTCCGGTCTGAAGACTGCTGTCAAGAAGGCTGAGGCTGCCATTGCCGAAGGAACCGGCGAGCAGGAGGCAATTCGCCTGGCAATCAAAAAGATCGATCAGGCTTGTGCCAAGGGCATTCTCCACAAGAATACCGCTGCGAGAAGAAAGTCCAAGCTGGTGCGCAGACTCAACGCTGCCAGATAAGCTGACGGATGATAGCCCCTTTCACGAAGGGTGTTGGCATGACATTCTGAGAGAGTGTGCTTCTTTCTCAGGAAAGCGGAATGCGTGACGGCTTGTCATGACATTCCGCTTTTTTCGCTTTTCTGCCCAAAAAGTGATGAATGTTGTGTGAATTGTGGTGGGGAATCATTGACAAACGGACAAAATAAGGCTATCATGTAAGAGAAATCCATTTCATAGGGGTGTTTTATTATGATGAAAAAGAACGATTCGCTGAATCTTTGGACTGTCATCGGCTTGATTGCCACCATCGCTGCTGTCGTTGCTTCCGTGACCACAGCAATGATTATTCTCAAAAGGAAAAAACAGGAAGAAGAGGAATTGGATTATTATCTCGACAACGCCATCCAGTAAGGGCTGTGTCTATGCCGACAGAGATGCCGTTGTGTTTTTCGTGTCGGCTTCACCGAGCATTGTAAATCAATCAGAGCAGCAGCGGGATTTTGTCAGATGCGTCTTGACGGGATTCCGTTGTTTGTTTTCTGAAAGGCGGCGTGTAAAAAACTATGAGCAGGCGCATTCTGATCATTGAGGACAGCGCGGATATCAATCATCTGCTGGCGGAAACGCTTGGGGGAGCCGGTTTTGAGGTGACGCAGGCATTCGACGGTTTGTCCGGGCTGAAGGCTGTGTCGTCGGGGCAGATTGATCTGATTCTGACCGACATCATGCTTCCCTACGTGAGCGGCGACGAGATTCTGCGCCGTGTGCGTGAGACCGGTGATCTGCCGGTCATTATTCTGTCGGCAAAGGACATGGTCAGCACCAAAATCGACCTGCTCCGAATGGGAGCGGACGATTATATTACTAAGCCGTTCGATCTGGGCGAGGTCATCGCGCGGGTGGAGACGGCGCTTCGCCGTGTCGGCAAATCGCCTGCTGCCCCGTCGCAGGCGGAAGTGCTGCAATATAAGGATATCCGGCTGGACTGTACGGACATGCGTGTCACGGTGGGTGGAACCGAAATCAAATGCACCGCCAAAGAAACCCGCATTCTCGAACTGCTGATGCGCAATCCCCGGCAGGTCTTTACCAAGTCGCATCTGTATGAATCGGTCTGGCAGGAGGATTATCTCGGTGACGACAACGCGGTCAAGACCCATATCAGCAACCTGCGCGGCAAGCTGGAAAAGGTCAATCCCAGCGGCAGGTACATCGAAACGGTCTGGGGACTGGGATACCGTCTTTATAAAGAAGACGAGTGAACCGGCAAACAAAAGACGTGTTTGTGAGAAGGAGAGAAGCCGTGGATGAAAAAGGAACATGAGCAGAACTACGGCATATCACTGGGACAATGGAATGCGGTCTTCGCGGTGCCGACCTGTGTAGTGGATCAGCATATGAAGCTCGCGGGTGCGGCGCAGCTGAAAGTACTGCTGTATCTGCTGCGGCATGCGGGGGAGCCGGTGACGCTTGACGGACTTGCTTTTGCGGTCGGACAGAAGTCTGAGGATACCCTTGATGCGCTGCTCTACTGGGTCAACTGCGGTGTACTCTCGCGTGACGGAACGTCCGGGGGGATATTTGTGCCTCCGGCTGTGGAGGCGGCGGGACAGGCTGTCACCGAACCGGCGGAAAGTGCGGATTCCTCCGCGGTGACACCGCCCGTCGCGGAAATCAAAAACGCGCTCGGCATGGCTGCACCGCGCGTCCGGGACAAGATTCGCTATCCCTTCGATGAATGTATGCGCTTTGTAGCGCAGGACGAACAGCTCCGGAATATGCTGCTCACAGTGGAAAATATCATGGGGAAGCAGCTTACTCATACCGAAGCTTCCTGCTTTGTGACGCTGGTCAAATGGTACGGACTGCCCTGCACGGTTGTCCCTATGCTGATTCAGTATTGCAAGTCCATTGGCAAGAGCAGTCTGGCGTACATGGAATCTACCGGCATCGGCTGGGCGCAGGAGGAAATTGACACCTTCGAGAAGGCGGAGCGCAAGATTATCGCTCAGATGGCTCGGCGCAAAGCGTGGAACACGGTGCGTTCGGCGCTGGAAATACCCGAACGCAAGCCGACAGAATCTGAAATTACCCACTGCGACCGCTGGATCAATATCTGGCATATAGAAGTGGAGCTGATTCGCCACGCCTATGACAAGTGCGTCAATAAAAACGGCAAGCCGAGTTTTGCCTATATCAACGGTATTCTCAAGCGTTATTATGAGAAGGGAATCACCACCGCGCCCGACGCGCTCCGGCTCGATGAGATGGAACGCGCGGCGATGACAGCGCGGAAGGAAGCGCGGGAAGCGGCTGCCGGAACCGCTTCACCCGGCACCGAAAGCGGTCAGAAGGGCGGACGTTACGGCGAGACATACGCCACTTCGGACATTGAAGCCATTCTCGACGCGGAGTGGGCTTCGGTCAGCGCACTGGCGGAACCACATTCCGATGAGGATTACGGTGACTGAATGATTTCATTATCCCATCAACCACAGGGAGGCAACCCATATGCCCTATTCACGCGAAGTTTACGAAACCGCCCGAACCCGTCTGGAAGCGCTGCGGCAGCTTGCCCTGCGCGAGAATGAGGAACGCAAGCGGAGCTTTGAGGCGATCAACCCCGAATATGCCAAGCTGGAACAAGGCATCGCGCAGACCGCGATTTCGCTCACACGGGTCATGCTCAGCGGACAGAAGGATATTACGGAATCGGTGGCGGCGATTCGCGACAATAATCTCGCGATGCAGCGGCGGCAGGCGGAAATCCTGCGGGAGAACGGCTGCCCGCCGGATTATCTGGAGCCGCGCTATCACTGTGCCAAGTGCTGCGACACCGGCTTTGTGGACGGCAAGACCTGCGAATGCTTTAAGAATCTGCTGCAACGGGCGGCATATGAGGAGCTCAACCGCTCCACGCCGCTGGAACTGTGTTCCTTCCGCAGCTTTTCGATGGACTATTATCCCGACCGCGCCGAAAGCTCGTCACTCTCGCCGCGGCAGATTATGGAGCGGGTCAAGAAGACCTGCTGGGACTATGCCAGCGGCTTTACGACCCAGTCGCCCAATCTGCTCTTTCAGGGCGGTGTGGGACTGGGTAAGACCCATCTGTCGCTTGCCATTGCGGGCAAGGTCATCAGCAAGGGCTACGGTGTGGTGTACGGTTCCGCGCCGAATTTCTTCAACGCGATTGAATCAGAGCATTTCGGACGTGGGGAAGACAAGCAGTACACCCTCGGTCTGCTCAAATCCTGCGACCTGCTCATTCTCGATGACCTCGGCACGGAGTTTGTCACCCAATTCACCACGGCGGCGCTCTACGATATTCTTAACACCCGCATTCTTCGCCGCCGTCCCACCATCATCAGCACCAATTTCCACATCGACGGGCTGAAGCAGAAATATGACGATCGCATTACGTCCCGGCTGTCGGGGAATTATCTGCGGGTGCAGTTCGTGGGCAGTGACGTGAGAATTACCCTGAAGGTCAAAAAGAGCGGCAAAAGCGCCAACTGAATCTTTTAAAAATATGAAAAAAGGAAAGAATACCGCCGAAACGGATTCTTTCCTTTTTTGTGCTTCCGGGATGGCAGAACGAAAACGCTATTCCACGTGGGACGGATGCTTGTCCTCATTGATACGGTAGCAAAGGGTCATGAGACTGTCGTTGAGATGGACGTTTTCCACAATGACGTCGGGATAGCGGGTGGCGAAATCGTAGTGGCTGAAATTCCAGAAGTAGCGGATACCGCCCTTGTAGAGAACATCGGCAAGCTGTGAGGCACTTTCGCGAGGCACACAGAGAAAGACGGTTTCCACGTCGGAATCGCGGCAGAAGTCCTCCAGCGTCGCCACGTCCCGCACGATCATTCCTCCTACCTCAGTCCCCACCACGTCGGGGTCTATGTCAAAGAGCGCGACGAGTGAAAAGCCAAGGGACGGGAGCGACATATGGTTGATGACAGCGCGTCCGAGGTTGCCGATGCCGATGAGCATGGCGGGGTGACATTCCTGCAAACCGAGAATTTTGCCGATGACATCGTAGAGAAAACCGACGTCGTAGCCGTAGCCCTGCTGACCGAATCCGCCGAAGCAGTTGAAGTCCTGCCGGATCTGGGAGGCGGAGGAACCCATCCGTTCCGCCAGATCGCGGGAGGAAATGCGGGTCACGCCGCTGTTTTTCAGTTCCTGTAAGAAACGGTAATAACGGGGCAGACGGCGTATGACCGACATGGAAATATTGTCTTTTTTATACACACAATCTCTCACTTATTTCACGCTTTCTCTGGTGTAATCCAGCAGACCGCCCGCGAGGAGAATATCGCGCTGACGAGCGGAGATGTGGCATTCCACGCGGAAGGAGGTTCCCTTGGTCTTGTTGTAAACCGTGATTTCGGACTGACCGATCAGCTCGCGGACATCGGGCAGCGAGAGCTCATCCATCTGGTCGATGCCGTCGTAATCGGTTTCATTGACGAAGGTGAGCGGCAGGATGCCGGCATTGATGAGGTTTGCCATGTGGATGCGGGCGAAGGACTTGACAATGACCGCCTTCACGCCCAGATAGAGCGGCACCAGCGCGGCATGTTCACGGGAGGAACCCTGACCGTAATTACTGCCGCCGATAATGATGCCTTTTCCCTCGGCGCGGCAGCGTTCGGGGAACTGTTCGTCGCAGACCGCGAAGCAGAAGTTGGAAAGATAGGGAATATTGGAGCGGTAAGGCAGAATCTTGGCACCGGCGGGCATGATATGATCGGTGGTGATGTTGTCGCCGACTTTCAGCAATGCTTTGGCGGTGATGTCGGCGGGCAGCGGCTCACTGGTGGGGAAGGGCTTGATGTTGGGTCCGCGCAGAATCTCCACGCTGTCCATTTCCTCGACGGGAGCGGGGGCGAGAACCATATTGTCATTGATAAGGAACTGTTCCGGCAGGGGAATATCCACTGCCTCGCCCAGTTCCCGCGGGTCGGCAAAGACGCCCGCAATGGCAGAGACGGCGGCGGTTTCGGGGGAGACGAGGTAAATCTGACCGTCCTTGGTGCCGGAACGTCCCTCAAAGTTGCGGTTGAAAGTGCGCAGCGAGATGCCCTTGGAATTGGGGGACTGTCCCATGCCGATGCAGGGACCGCAGGCACATTCGAGTACGCGGGCGCCCGCCGCGATGATATCCGCGAGTGCGCCGTTCTGCGCCAGCATATTGTAGACCTGCTTAGAGCCGGGCGCGATGCCAAGGCTCACGTCGGGATGAACCGTCTTGCCTTTGAGGATATGCGCTACGCGCATGAGGTCGAGATAGCTGGAATTGGTGCAGGAGCCGATGAGAACCTGATCGATTTTCTGTCCCTTGAGTTCCCCGATGGTTTTCACATTGTCGGGCATATGGGGAGCCGCCGCGAGCGGCTCCAGCGTGCTGAGGTCGATGTCCAGCACCTCGTCATAATGCGCGTCGTCGTCGGCTTTGAGTTCCACCCAATCGGCTTCTCTGCCCTGCGCTTTGAGGAAGGCACGAGTGACGTCATCGGAGGGGAAGACCGAGGTAGTTGCGCCGAGTTCGGCGCCCATATTGGTGATAGTGGCGCGTTCGGGGACGGTCAGGGTCGCGACGCCTTCGCCGCCGTACTCAATGATTTTGCCTACGCCGCCTTTGACCGACATTCTGCGAAGCACTTCGAGAATGATGTCCTTGGCGGAGACCCACGGCGAGAGTTTGCCGGTGAGATTGATGCGCACCATTTTGGGCATGGTGATGTAATAGGTGCCGCCGCCCATGGCGACTGCCACGTCCAGACCGCCCGCGCCCATCGCGAGCATACCGATCCCGCCGCCGGTGGGTGTATGGCTGTCGGAGCCGATGAGGGTCTTGCCGGGAATGCCGAAGCGTTCGAGATGCACCTGATGGCAGATGCCGTTGCCGGGACGCGAGAACCAGATGCCGTGCTTTTTGGCGACACTCTGGATAAAGCGGTGGTCGTCGGCGTTTTCGAAGCCGGTCTGAAGGGTGTTGTGGTCGATGTAGGCGACGGAACGCTCTGTTTTGACACGCGGCACGCCCATTGCCTCGAATTCGAGATAGGCCATGGTGCCGGTAGCATCCTGTGTGAGGGTCTGGTCAATGCGCAGACCGATGTCGGCGCCGGGTGTCATTTCACCTTCCACGAGGTGGGCTCTGATGATTTTCTCCGCAATTGTGCTGCCCATGGGGGACATCACTCCTTCTGAAAAATAATGTTACATCGTTTATTATCCTATATTTCCGGACGTTTGTCAATCGTTTGACAAAAATTTTTCGACTGTATATGGTAGGAAGGGAGAGGGTATACTACTCTCAAAGGAGCTGATAGCGATGTCTGAAAAAAAAATAACCCCTGCGGAGTACAGCCGCATGGCACAGCAGGCGGTGCCGCCTTCACCGCTGGGCAAGGACTGTCTGACCGCGTTTGTGACGGGCGGCGCGATCTGCTGCGTCGGCCAGCTTGTCACCGACGTGATGAAACGGCTGCATTTTGCCGAGAGTACGGCGCAATCCTCGGCTTCCATCGCGCTGATTGCGGTCGCCGCACTGCTCACGGCGCTGGGACTGTTTGCTAAGATTGCCAAGCACGCGGGGGCGGGAACGCTGGTGCCGATCACCGGATTTTCCAACTCGATTGTTTCGCCCGCCATTGAATTCAAATCGGAGGGACAGGTGTTCGGTATCGGTGCGAATATGTTCAAGATAGCCGGACCGGTGCTGGTATTCGGCATATCCGCATCGATTCTCTACGGCATTCTCTACTGGATGTTTCTGGTGAGCCGGTAAAAAAATGGTAAAAAACGGTTGATTTCATCAAAAAACACTTGTAATTTCCGGCGGAATGGGGTATACTGACTTATTGCACAACGTCGCTTGAAAGCGTAACGGTTTAAAGTGATAAGTTATTAAAGGAAAGGCTGGAAATCCCCATGCATTTTATCAGAAAGCTGCCCATTCCGCAGGAAATCAAGGAGCAGTTTCCCATTTCGGAGCGCTGCGCACAGATCAAGGCGGAGCGTGACGCCCGCATTGCCGAAGTCTTTACCGGCAAAAGCGATAAATTTCTGCTGATTATCGGTCCCTGTTCGGCGGACAAGGAAGAATCTGTTATGGATTATGTCGGGCGTCTGGTGGGGCTTCAGGAGCAGGTCAAGGACAAAATCATCATTATTCCGCGCATTTATACCAATAAGCCCCGTACCACCGGCGAAGGCTACAAGGGCATGGCTACCCAGCCCGACCCCACCAAAAAACCCGACCTTCTGGAAGGTCTGATTGCCATTCGCCGACTGCATACCCGCGCGATTGAGGAAACAGGCTTTGTCTGCGCGGACGAAATGCTCTACCCCGAAAACTACCGCTATCTGAGCGACTTGCTTTCTTACATCGCGGTGGGCGCCCGTTCGGTGGAGAACCAGCAGCACCGTCTGACATCGAGCGGCATTGCCGTACCGGTGGGCATGAAGAATCCCACGAGCGGCGACTTGAGCGTCATGCTCAATTCCATCAAAGCGGCGCAGATCAGCCATACCTTCCTCTACCGCGGCTGGGAGGTGGAGACGGAAGGCAACCCGCTGGCACACGCGATTCTGCGCGGCTCGGTCAATAAGCATGGACGTTCCATGCAGAATTACCATTATGAAGACCTGATTCTGCTGCATGAGATGTATGCCCAGCGCAATCTCATGAATCCCGCTGTCATTGTGGATGTGAACCATAGCAATTCCAACAAGCAGTACCTCGAACAGATTCGCATCAGCAAGGAAGTCCTGCATTCCCGCCGTCACAACGGCGATATCGCCCGCATGGTCAAGGGTCTGATGATCGAGAGTTACATTGAGGACGGCGCCCAGAAGGTGGACGGCACTGTCTACGGCAAATCCATTACCGACCCCTGCCTCGGCTGGGAAAAGTCCCGCCAGCTCGTGCTGGAAATCGCTGAGTTGCTGTGATGGTGTGCGCGAATCCACGCAAGAAAAAAACCAAAATTCCATAAAAATTCATAATTGCCCCCTTGACATTGCTGTGTCAAGGGGGTATTATATGTCATACAATCAATTAGCACTCGACAAGTGAGAGTGCTAACCGGCAGAATGAAAGGAAGATGTGTTTCTGATGGAAAAGAAAGAATTCAAAGCCGAATCCAAACGATTGCTGGATATGATGATTCATTCGATTTATACGCACAATGAAATATTCCTGCGCGAGCTGATTTCCAACGCCAGCGACGCGACGGATAAACTGTATTATAACGCTCTCCAGAATGGCGGCGCCGGTCTGAACCGTGACGATCTGCCCATCAATATCGTCGTGGACAAGGATGCCCGTACCCTCACCATCACCGACAAGGGCTGCGGTATGACCAAACAGGAGCTGGAGGACAATCTCGGCATTATCGCCAACAGCGGTTCTCTTGCTTTCAAGGAGGCGCACGATCTCGGCGATGACGTGGATATCATCGGGCAGTTCGGTGTGGGCTTCTATTCCGCTTTCATGGTGGCTAAAAAAATTGTCGTCGTCACCAAGCCGGTGGGCGAGCAACAGGCGTGGCGCTGGGAATCCGACGGCGCGGACGGCTATACCATTGACACTGCCGACAAGACCGAAAACGGCACTGAAATCACCCTTTACATCAAGGACAAGACCGAGGATGAGGATTATGACCGCTATCTGGAAACCTATACCCTGCGCGGTCTGATCAAGAAATATTCCGATTATATCCGCTATCCCATCACGATGGACATCGAAAAGTCCCGTGAATGGGAGGAAGGCGAGGACCATCCCGAAGAGGAAGAATACGCGACCTATGTCGATCATGAAACTGTCAATAGTATGATTCCTGTCTGGAAGAAGACCAAGGCGGAGCTGGGCGAAAAGGAATATGAAGAATTCTACAAAGGCAAATTCAACGATTACGAGAACCCCGCCCGGTGCATTCATCAGAATGTCGAGGGAGCCGTTACCTATACCGCGCTGATGTTCATTCCTGCCCGTGCGCCTTTCAATTATTACAGCAAGGATTATGAAAAAGGCTTGCAGCTTTACAGCAACGGCGTGATGATTATGGAGAAATGCGCCGACCTGCTGCCGGATTATTTCAGTTTTGTCAAGGGGTTAGTGGATTCCCCCGACCTCTCGCTCAATATCAGCCGCGAAATGCTCCAGCATGACCGTCAGCTCAAAGCCATTGCGGGCAGTCTGGAAAAGAAGATTAAGTCGGAACTGCTGAGTATGCAGCGTAACGACCGCGAGAAGTACGAAGCCTTTTTCAAGAATTTCGGTCTGCAAATCAAACTCGGCATTTACAGCTCCTACGGCACGAAGAAGGATTTGCTGGAGGATTTGCTGCTCTACTATTCTTCCTCCGAGAAGAAGCCGGTCACGCTTGATGAATACGTGGGACGGATGAAGGAGAGCCAGAAGTATATCTATTACGCCTGCGGTGAATCCACCGCCAAACTCGACCTGCTGCCCCAGACGGAGCTGCTCCGCGACAAGGGCTATGAAATTCTCTACCTGACTGATGAGCCGGACGAGTTTGTCATCAAGTCCATGCACCTCTACAAAGAGAAGGAGTTCCGTTCGGTGTCCGACGCGGGACTGGACATGGAGGACGAAGGCGAGCAGGAGGAAATCAAGAAGACCGCTGAGGACAGCAAGGATCTGTTTGCCTTCATGAAGGAGCATCTGGGGGACAGCGTAAAGGAAGTGCGTCTCTCTAGCCGTCTCAAGACCCACCCGGTCTGCCTGACTGCCGACGGCAATATCTCGCTCGAGATGGAAAAGGTGCTCAACGCCATGCCTAACAACAATGAGAAAATCCACGCGGAGAGAGTGCTGGAACTCAATCCCCGTCACCCGATTTTTGCGGTGCTGACCAAGGCATATGCTGAAGACAGGGAAAAGGCTGCCAAACTGACCGACGTGCTGTTTGCGCAGGCGTCTCTCATTGAAGGCGTGGGCATTGACGATCCCGTGGCGTATGCCAACGCGGTATGCTCGCTGCTTGCCGATTAACAAACCATACGGCGGATGCGTTGCATTTGCCCTGACATAGTCAACCCGCCGCCTGACGGATATCTTCGGATATCGGTCAGGCGGCGGGTTTTATTAAAACAATCATGAAAAATATTGACGAATATTAAAAAATATGGTATAATTATAACACAACATTTTGATGTACGCACAGATTGCGTAAGATCAAAAACGAAAGGAAATGATGAAATGAGGTTAAAAAAAATCTTCGCCGTGCTGCTTGTTGCGGCAATGTTCCTGTCGATGGGAACGGGGTTGCTTCCCGTACTCAGCGAGACAGGTATGGTGGCTTTTGCGGTTGAGATCGGTGAATTCAAGATCGAAGACGGCGTGCTGATCAGATACAACGGCAGCGGCGGTGATGTGGTGATTCCCGATTATGTCACGGAGATTGGAACGGAGGCATTTAAAAATCGTAACGCATTGACAAGCATTACCATACCGGATTCCGTTACGTCGATTGGTCATAATGCTTTTTCCGGCTGTATGGGATTGGAACGCGTGAAGATAGGCAATTCTGTCACGTTGGTTGGCAGTTATGCTTTTCGGGACTGCGAGAAATTGAAAAGTGTCGCTTTTGGTCGTTCCGTCAAGACGATTGGCAGTTATGCTTTTCAGAACTGTAAAGGTCTGACGGGTGTTTCGATACCGGATTCCGTCACGTCGATTGGTAATGAAGCCTTTTATGGCTGTACGGGTTTGCAGCGTGTGACGATGGGTAAATCCGTCAAGACCATTGGTTCCTATGCGTTTTACAGATGTACGGCGCTGACAGGTATCAGCATACCGGATTCCGTTCGCCTCATCCGCAACAGCGCGTTTGAATACTGTATTAAAATGACAGATGCAACGATCGGCAAATCTGTTGAAACGATTGGCGAGAAGGCATTTTCCGGCTGCGCCAAATTGAAGAGTGTCACTATACCAAAATCCGTGAAATCTATTGGTACGTGTGCGTTTGAATATTGCAAAAAGCTGAAGAGTGTAACCGTGCTGAGTGCCGATACGTCGTTGGGACAGGATATTTTTAAGGGCTGTGCGGCATTAACGAATGTCACGCTTGCCCATACCGTGAAATCGTTGGACGATTATTCTTTCAGAAATTGCAAAGGCTTAAAAAGCATTACCTTGCCTGATTCCGTTACGAAAATCGGTAATCAGACGTTTTACGGCTGCACGGGACTGACAAGTATCACCATACCCAAATCCGTCAAGTCGATTGGGGAACAGGCATTTTCCAACACAGGATTGACGAGTATCACGGTTGTTAAAGACAATTTGTGTTATAAAAGTAAAGACGGCGTTTTATATAATAAAGATCAGTCTGTTCTGATTCAATATCCTCCCAAAAAATCCGGAGCGTTTGTTGTACCGGATTCGGTCAGACTGATTGGCGATCATGCTTTTGAAAACTGCACGGGTTTGACGAGTGTAACGATTCCCGCCTCTGTCAAAGAGATTGGCGGAAGTGCATTCAGCGGCTGTAAGCGGTTGACAAATATCAAAATACCAAAATCTGTCACATCCATTGGCTGGGGTGCGTTCAGCGGTTGTTCGGGCTTGACCAGTGTGACGATACCAAATTCCGTTCAAACGATTGGCTGGAGTGCCTTTTCCGGTTGCACCGGGTTGACAAGCGTCACCATATCGAATACTGTGAAAGAGATTGGCGGAAGTACTTTCAGCAGTTGTAAGCGGCTGAAAAAAGTGACGATACCGAATTCTGTCACCGCCATCGGCAGGAATGCTTTTTCCGGCTGCACAGGCTTGACGAGTGTCGTTATACCGAATTCTGTTAAAGCAATTGGTCAGGGTGCTTTTTCCGGCTGCACAGGTTTGACGCGTGTCGATATACCGAATTCAGTTCAAACGATTGGTGAGAGTGCTTTTTCCGGCTGTACAGGCTTGACGCGTGTCGATATACCGAATTCAGTTCAAACGATTGGTGAGAGTGCTTTTTCCGGCTGTACAGGCTTGACGCGTGTCGATATACCGAATTCAGTTCAAACGATA
>JAFPUM010000027.1 GCA_017395425.1 Clostridia bacterium
CACGTTTTCTGTAGTATGCCGACTTCCTACAGTTATCATTATAGCGCATTTTATTCTTTAGCGAAAGCTCCGTTGACTCGTTTCATAACCTCATCGGTGCCTTTCGCAGAAAGGCGGTTTATAACTATGCAGAAATAATTAATACATTTTACTTGCTCAAATACGCAAGCAACCAGTATTTTTAAGCAGAAAATGACTGATTAAATTCTGCATATTTCCTAAACAAAGAGGGAGGAACGATTGTATGCAGCTTGACGAAAAATGGATACGCGCGCATCTTCCGGGGAATTGTGCCAGCGAAGATATCGACGTATTCTCCAGATATTATCTCGAAGGTCTGACCGTGATGTCAGAAGGGGAACGCGGCGAACCGGATGCTGTTGTGTATCGGGCAAAAAGCGAAGAAGATCTGAAATACTGGCAGCTTGAAATAATCTGCCGATTTGTCGGAAAAGCCGATCATTCAAAAAGATGGCGTTATTACAGAGATCACGCCGAAAACGGAATGTGGTTTTACGTCGAACGGCGGTGTTACGATTACAACGCGATTGAGGATCCACGGCTTCCCGGCTTTGAATGCTATCTCAGAAACCTTCGTTACGGTTTCCCGCGGGCTCGTTGGGAAGCGAAGGTCAAAGAACATATTCGCCTCATGAACTTCTGGTATTCCGTACCTCACTGGGATTATGACAGAGACAAGCTTTGCTTTATTGAGATCAGTGACTCAAAGGAGCATGACGATCATAGTTTGATGGAAGAGCCGAGACCCGGCTCGATCATTCGGATGGAAGATTGACAAACCGGGATTTACAGAGGAACATCATTATGCCAAAATACAGTGAACAGGATTTGAAATATGCGGCGGAATTCCGCGAGGAAATTCACAGGGAAGCGCTGGCAATTATTCGGAAAACCCGTCCGAATGCTGCGGAGGTAATTGACCGTCATCCGGTTGAGGATTATTTTCAGGAGCATTGGGACTATCCGGGAAAGTGGTACACCATCGTTGCGATTCCTTACGGTTACAAAAGCCGCAAGGCGCTCGTCGATACGATTGTCCGCGATACGCTCTCCGGAAAAGCGCCTGAGGCTGAACCTGCATACACACAGACATTACGGGACATGACAAAGGCGGGGTGGAACCGAAAGAAGCTGACGAATCAACTCGATGGGAAGCCGGACGACTATCAGGAACTGTTTGTGGTGGAGATCGACCAGAAAAACAGAAGTTTCCGCGCGGTCGGCGTGGATGCCAAGGGTCGGTATATTCTGGAACAATATGCGGAGTACAGCCTCGGCAGCGCCACAGGCTCGACAAGCACCTATTCCGTTCTGACCGATCTGGAGTACGGACGCTATGCACGGCTGGCACTGTTGAACGGGCAACTCAAAGAGGAGGATTATCACCGCCTTACCGCCAAGCCGAAAAAAGCGCCCAAACAGGCGAAGGATTCCTTCTATCAGTTGTTAGCCGAGTATCCTGATCTGGCTTTAGACTACTGCATTGTGAAAGAAAAACAGTATCATGGATATGAATCGCACCGCAGGGCGTTGAAGGTCGCTTACCACAGACTGTGCGGAGAGTGGAAAGGTAATCCCGATCAGGCCGCAGGGAAAAGCATTGCCGCCGAAGAGATGTTTTCCTCAGCGTATCAGCCCGGAAGGCTCAACTATCGGAAGGCTTTTCTGTATCCGCCGCATGAAAACCATTACACCGGCAAGGATTTTGTGCGCGTGAATGCCGCTCTTTTTCCAAACGGAACCGACGGGCTTGAGGTATATGAATGGACAACCGACTGGTCGGACTATTTCGACGAAGGTCACGAGTGGTGGGGTGCGCTGTGCCTGACCGTTTACGACAATACCCTCGACCGTTTTGTCGTTATTATGGCTTCGGCGACAGATTGACAGATGCCGGTTTGCCGGAACCAAAAATGGATATCGGTTTCAAAAGAAAAGAGATCCTGTCCGGGAGGAATTCAAATGACAGTATATGAAAAACTTTTGCCATGCCGAAGCGAGGAATACAGGGCATTTCAGAGCAAACTTGTACCCACTATTTCCAAGGATACCATACTTGGCGTCAGAACACCCGATATGCGGAAAATCGCGAAAGAAATCAAAGAAACCGAGGAAGCGGAGGCGTTTCTGAAGGAACTGCCGCATGCGTATTACGAAGAGAACCTTGTGCATTTTTTCCTGATAGCCATGATAAAGGATTTCGATGATTGTATCAAACAAGTGGAGATTTTTCTCCCCTATGTGGACTGCTGGCCGGTCTGCGATCAAGCGAGCCCTAAGGTGTTTACGAAAAACCATGACAGATTTCTTCCGTTTATCAAAAAGTGGCTTGAATCGGAACATGTATATACGGTCAGATTTGGCATCCGCATGTTAATGAACGAATTTCTCGGAGAGGATTTCAGACCGGAATACCTTGCGTGGGTTGCGTCCGTGAATGGCGGGGATTATTACATCCGAATGATGGTGGCATGGTTTTTCGCAACGGCTTTGGCAAAGAGATATGACGAAAGTATTGTGTATATCGAGCAACGCAGGCTTGCGCCCTGGATCCATAAAAAGACGATACAGAAAGCCATCGAGAGCTTTCGCGTTTCCGATGAACACAAGGCATATTTAAAAACCATGCGTTTCTGACCGAGGCAACCGGAATGAGGTTTTCCGATTGCTGACGATACACCGCGGTTTACGTAACAGGTCAGTCCCAGTCAATCAGCAGCGCCTGTAATTTCCGGCGGTCTTCCTCATCGCTGTGAAGAATAACGCCGTAAGCATCCTTGACGCGATAATGTTTTTTGCTGCCGTTCTCAAACACCATGAAATCTCCGACTGCCGGATCGCGGATAGCTCTGTACAGCCGGTCGTAGAGGGCGTCGGTATGCGGCAGGCGTTCGCAGTAAAAATCGTCGTAGGTGAGAATGTAGTAAAACACGATAATACCGGCGGGGTCAATGGCGGGCTCATCGATGTCCGCTTCCAGCCGCTTGTATCTGTCGTGGGAACGCGCCGCGAAGATCAGGCGGTCGTCCGGCGTATAGAGGGATATCATATCGAGATATTCCACCATCGCCCAATCGGTATCCTCCCGGAAAAAGTCGTCGGGACGTCTGCCGTTGTGGATTTGTTCCATCAGGTCAATGAGTGAAATTTTTTGCACGCTCATACTAACACCTCTGAAAACACCAATTCCCCGCACGGAAACGCTCGATTTGTCGATTTACCGTGCGGGGAATTTTGTGTCATTTGTTAAAAGATGTTACGCTGCCGAAGGGGGAAAATCATTACTCCGCCTTGCCGATGCAGCCGAAGATTTCCATCTTGGTCTTGACCATGTCGCGGATGGCCTGTGCGCCGGGCGCGAGGAGCTTTCTGGGGTCGAAGCCCTTGCCTTCTCTGTCCTTGCCGGCTTCGATGTAAGCTCTTGTGGCTTCTTGGAACGCGAGCTGGCACTCGGTATTGACGTTGATCTTCGCCACGCCGAGAGAAATCGCCTTCTTGATCTGGTCAGCCGGGATGCCGGTGCCGCCGTGGAGAACCAGCGGAACGTCGCCGACGGTGTTCTTGACGGCTTCGAGCGTTTCGAAGCTCAGACCGGGCCAGTTGGCGGGATACTTGCCGTGAATGTTGCCGATGCCGGCAGCCAGCATGGTCACGCCCAGATCGGCAATCTGCTTGCACTCGGCGGGATCGGCACATTCGCCCATACCCACAACGCCGTCTTCCTCACCGCCGATGGAGCCGACTTCCGCTTCGAGCGAAAGACCCAGCACGTCGCAGGTGTTGACCAGAATCTTGGTCTTTTCGATGTTTTCCTCGATGGGATAATGAGAGCCGTCGAACATGATGGAGGAGAAGCCCGCCTTGATGCAGGCCTTTGCGCCCTCAAAGGAACCGTGGTCAAGGTGAAGCGCTACCGGCACGGTGATGTTCAGCTCGTCGATCATGCCCTTGACCATGCCGACAACGGTCTTGTAACCGCACATGTACTTGCCCGCACCCTCGGAAACACCGAGAATCACAGGGGCTTTGAGTTCCTCCGCCGTGAGGAGGATGGACTTGGTCCATTCGAGATTGTTGATGTTGAACTGACCAACGGCATATTTGCCTTCCATAGCTTTGATCAGCATGTCCTTTGCGTTTACCAGAGGCATTGCAGTCACTCTCCAATATGAATAAGAATTTGAATCTGCCGGGCAGGAAAGGATTTCCGCCGACGTCCGCTCTTATTATACATCATTCTTTTGACGATTTCAAATCTTTTTGCCAATTTGTCATTCCAAATGCAAAATTTTTTATTTTGTTCAAATTTTCACGTCTTATCATAGGAATCCTCATTTGACAATGCGTGCGCTTGATGCTATAATCTTAGCATCAACAACCACAGCAAAGGCTGACCGGAAGAGAGGTGCGGGATATGAATGACAGTGGCATGATCGGCTATTGCGGTGTGGACTGCGCCGCGTGCAAAACCTATGCGATGGATCGCGACTGCCTCGGCTGCAAACATACTGATTGGACGCAATGTGAAATCTGCCCGCCCGTCAAATGCTGCCGTCTGCGGCAGATTGATTTTTGCGCGGAATGCAGCGAATTTCCCTGCGAGATGATGGCGGGTTTCTATGAGGAATCGCCCGGTCATCGGGACGCCTATGAGCGGATGTGCCGTATGCGCGGCAGTGAGGAAGGAAAGGACGGAATATAATGGAAAACAAAAAGACAAAAATTTTCATCGACGGCAGCGAGGGAACCACGGGTCTGCGCATTTATGACCGTTTCAAGGGGCGGGATGACGTGGAACTGCTCGCGATTGACTATGACCGGCGCAAAGACCCCGCCGAGCGTGCGCGGCTCATCAACGCCTCCGACATCACCTTCCTCTGCCTGCCTGACGCGGCGGCGAAGGAATCGGTAAGTCTGGTGGACAACGAGCACGTCCGCATCATCGACACCTCCACCGCGCACCGAACCGAACCCGGCTGGGCATACGGCTTCCCGGAACTGTCGGAGCGGCACAGGAATGCCGTCAGAAACGGCAAGCGGGTAGCCGTTCCCGGCTGTCACGCGACGGGCTTTATTTCGGTGGTCTATCCGCTGATTGTCGGCGGCATTCTGCGGAAGGATTACCCGATTTCCGCCTTCTCGCTGACCGGTTACAGCGGCGGCGGCAAGAAGATGATCGGCGAGTACTCCGCGACTGCCCGGGAACTCGAACTTGACGCACCCCGCGAATATGCCCTCACCCAGCAGCACAAGCATCTCAAGGAAATGAAGGCGGTCACCGGTCTGGAAAGACTGCCGCTGTTCTCTCCGATTGTCGCGGATTATTACAGCGGCATGGTCGTGTCGGTGCCGCTTTACACAGAATATTTCACCAAATGCCGGAATCCGCAGGAACTCACCGCTTTCTTTGCCGACTACTACAAGGGCGAGCAATTCATCAGGGTCGATGAAACGGGCGGCGCGGATCTGTACGGCGGTATGCTCGCGGGCAATTCTCTCAGCGGTTGGGACGGTCTGAAAATTCTCGTCACCGGCAACGAGGAGCGTATCATTGTTTCGGCACAGTTTGACAACCTCGGCAAAGGCGCGTCCGGCGCAGCCATTCAATGCCTCAACATCATGCTCGGCTGCGACGAGGCAAAGGGCTTAAATTTAATTTCATAATTCATAATGCATAATTCATAATTGTTACAGGCGCACGTGCGTTTTTGCTTTTTATTGCGTTGAAAGATGGGAGGAATGGAATTTTGAACATAGAGAAAATGAATGGAATTGCCGTGATTTCGGGCAATGAGAAATTGATTACCGACGCAGCTTCTGCGCTTGACCTTATCATGAATGTCAAGTATGAGGCGGGAACCGACAAAATCGCGATTGACAAGCACGTGCTCACGGAGGACTTCTTTATTTTGAGCACGGGATTAGCGGGCGAAATTTTGCAGAAATTCATCAATTATCATGTGAAAGCCGCCATTTTCGGCGATTATTCGCGCTACACCAGCAAGCCGCTTCATGATTTTATTTACGAGAGCAACCACGGCAAGGACGTGTTCTTTGTCGGCACCAAAGACCAGGCCGTCAGGCGGCTGAGCGAAGTTTGAATCACAAATCATCATAGAGGGGTAATGAAAAATGTTTGGATTTGGCAGCAAGAAATACACCGCAACCACACAGGGCACCATCGTGGGCATGTGCCTGAACGCACACAATTTCAACAACGGTTTGGAAACCGAGCTGGACAACGGCGTGAAGGTGTCGGTGAGTATCGGTATTTCCTCGGCGAGCGGCGGCAGCTCGCGTTATCCTGTGTTTGAATACACCGTAGACGGTCAGACCTACCGCAAGGCCAGCGGCGTGGCACACAATTACGGCTCGGTCAAGAAGAAAATCGGCAGCACCGTCGAGGTGCGCTACAATCCCGCCGATCCCGCCGATGCCAAGATGAAATTTTAGGGGGTGTTGATTCATGACAAACGAAGACAAAATTGAAACCTTCCAACAATGGATCAAAGACAGCAATAATATCGTATTCTTCGGCGGTGCGGGCGTTTCTACCGAGAGCGGAATCCCCGATTTCCGCAGCAAGGACGGACTTTACAACCAAAAATACGATTACCCGCCTGAGGAAATCCTCAGCCGCACCTTTTTCGACCACAAGACCGAAGAATTTTACCGCTTCTACCGCGACAAGCTCAATTCTCTCAAATACGAGCCCAATATCACTCATCTCAAGCTGGCGGAGCTGGAACGGCGGGGCAAGCTCAAATCGGTTGTCACGCAGAATATCGACGGGCTGCACCAGAAGGCGGGTTCCAAGGCGGTCTATGAACTGCACGGCAGCGTGCTGCGGAATTACTGCATGAAGTGCGGCAAGTTCCACGACGCGGCATTTGTATTCGGCAGCGAGGGCGTGCCGCACTGTGAATGCGGCGGTATCGTCAAGCCCGATGTGGTGCTGTACGAGGAAGGACTGGACGGACGTGTGATTGAGAATTCCGTGCGGGCGATTGCCGAGGCGGATATGCTCATCGTGGCAGGCACGTCGCTGACAGTCTATCCGGCGGCGGGACTCATCCGCTACTTCAACGGCAGACATCTCGTGCTGCTCAACCGCGACCCCACGCCTTATGACAAACTTGCCCATCTGGTTATCCACGAAAATATGGGCAGCGTCTTTGCGGCAATCGAATAAATAATTTCATATAATCTTCAATCTTTCCCCCAATATCTGTGTTATAATAACTGTTACGATAACATCATTTTCAAATTCGGAGGTTTTTTGCAATGAATCATTTGCTGAAAATGCTCGACCTTTCGACAGGTCAAATCAACGATATACTCAATCTCGCCGATCAGCTCAAATATGAGCAGAAGCACGGCATCAGCCACCGTCTGCTGGAAGGCAAGACGCTGGGCATGATTTTCCAGAAGTCGTCCACCCGTACCCGTGTGTCGTTCGAGGTGGGTATGTACCAGCTCGGCGGTCAGGCGCTGTTCCTCTCGTCACACGATTTGCAGATCGGGCGCGGCGAACCGGTCGAGGATACCGCCCGTGTGCTGTCCCGCTATCTCGACGGCATCATGATCCGCACCTTTGAGCAGCGCGAGGTGGAAGACCTTGCCAAGTACGGCTCCATTCCGATCATCAACGGTCTGACCGATTTTGCCCACCCCTGTCAGGTATTGGCTGACCTGATGACCATCCGCGAAGTCAAGGGACGTCTGGACGGTCTGAAACTCTGCTTTATCGGCGACGGCAACAACATGATGAATTCCCTGATTGTCGGCGCGCTCAAGTGCGGCATGAAGGTCGCGGTCGCCTGTCCGGAAGGCTATGAGCCGGACAAATCGGTCATCGAATTCGCGGCGCAGGTCGGCGGCTTTGAGATGTACCGCGATCCGAGAGGCGCGGCGCGCGCGTCGGATGTGGTCATCACCGACGTGTGGGCTTCGATGGGGCAGGAAGAGGAAGCGGCACAGCGCAGAGCGGTCTTTGCGGGTTTCCAGATTAATGACGAGGTTATGAAGTACGCCAAGAGCGACGCGATGGTGCTGCATTGTCTGCCCGCCCACCGCGGCGAAGAGATCACCGCGGCGATGCTCGAAGCACACGCCAACGAAATCTTTGAAGAGGCGGAAAACCGTCTCCACGCGCAGAAAGCCGTTCTGGTCAAGCTGCTGGGCATGAAGCGCTGAGCTGTCACTTCCGGGACGCAGACAGAATCTATCCGGCAGGGTGTTTTTCATCAGGAAAACCGCCCTGCCGTTATTCTATCATTATAATGAAAAGAAATGCAAAAAAAAATAAAAAAAGCTTGACATTTCCCCTGAGCTGTGGTATACTACTTTAGCACTCGGGAGAGTGCCACAGAAAATTATAAAAAATATGAAATATATGCGCTCGTAGCTCAGTTGGATAGAGTGTTTGACTACGAATCAAAAGGTCGGGGGTTCGAATCCCTTCGAGCGCGCCAAGCTGTCGATCATTGCCGGAAGGTAATGATCGACAGCTTTTTTGTAATCACTATCCACAACTTAAGCACTCCCCCAGTCAGCTACGCTGACAGCCCCCTCAAAGAGGGAGCCGGAGATTGCCTCCCTCTTTGAGCAATGTCATCAACTTAAGATGACGTGAGAAAAAACGTTGTAGGGGACGGCGTCCTCGACGTCCCGGCGAGAAAAGCTTCGATGAAAAATAGGTTTAGGCGAATTCATTTAGGGAAATTTTTCAGAATTCGCCCTATCTGAATGAGGGTATTTACCTCGTTGTGCCGGGACGTTCGGAGACCGTCCCCTACATAATGGCGTAATTATCCCTTAAGTTGATGACGTGAGAAAAAAAGTTGTAGGGGACGGCGTCCTCGACGTCCCGGCGAGAAAAGCTTCGATGAAAAATAGGTTTAGGCGAATTCATTTAGGGAAATTTTTCAGAATTCGCCCTGTCTGAATGAGGGTATTTACCTCGTTGTGCCGGGACGTTCGGAGACCGTCCCCTACATAATGGCGTAATTATCCCTTAAGTTGATGACATTGCCTCTTTGAGGGAGGTGGCTCGCCGCAGGCGTGACGGAGGGAGTTAATTTCACTAAGTTGTGGATAGTAATTGAGTAAGAGCTTATCCCAGAATTAACCGTGCGCGGATTGCGCAGGCAGTTTTTCTATGTGCGAAGCCGTCATGCGATTATGAGAAAATGATGAATTTAATTTAGAATTTCCATGAAAAAAAGATTGACATTCGGAAGAGGAAATGGTATAATTTTTACAGTAACGATAGATTGCCGTTGGTATGTCCCATCGGCTGGATTGAGTGCTTTTTAGTGCGGCAGTCTGTCATCAGCCGCAACAAGCTGTGCTTCGGATTCGGTTTTGATTGTCGCCGGATTGGGCGGCTTATGTGCGGTGGGGTTGTCGTATTTGAATCATAATGGAGGATTGATTGTGATGAAATCCAAGAGATTGCTGTCGCTGGCAATGGCGGCGGTCATGTCGATGTCAGCGCTGAGTTACTGCGCTTCCATCAAAACACCGGTCGGCATCGTGGCAAACGCAGAAGTGACGTATTCTTCGAGCGGTACGCAGATTCCGATTTACCATATTCAGGCAAAGGTCACGTATTCACAGGACGAAATTGATAAAATGTGGAAAAAGGGCAATTTGCAAAGACAGTTTGATCTGACGTATACTGATCCCAATGGCAAAACGTGGACGTTGTATACATGGGATAAAAAACAAGTTACTGGTGATCCTAAGAAAATTTTCAATAACGATGTCGGTGCTTATGTATATAAAGATGCAAACGGAAATAAACTTGAACTCACGGCAGACATTGCGGATCCTAATTATTTCGGTGTTCGCTTCTCGTATCTCAACCTGAAAAGCCAGAGCAGTAAGAATACAACATTCCGCAAATACTATGGCTGGGTGCAGCTTGATGATGCCAATGAATATGTAAGCAAGGAACAATATGAGTCAAATAAAAGCTCTATGAGTGATTATTTTGTTGAGTTAGACGAGAACGATACCAACGAAACTGCGAAAACCAAAGTGGATAATGGTACTAAATTAGGTGGCAAACCTAGATGCAAATCCAGTTCAACGATTTGTCAGTTTAGCAAGGACGCTAGCGGCAATTATGTAGCTGCTTTCCAGACAACCGGTACGTCCATTGCCGAAAGTGATGAGGCAATTTATGCGGATTTGGAACGACAGGCAGAGGAAGCTGCCGAGAAAAAGGCTGAAAACAAGAAGAATGACTACGTCAGCGGCAAGCAGAGCAAGTGGAACGGCTGGAACAATGTTCTGAATACCAAATCGCTCCAGAAGGAATCCAAGATTCTCTACATTGATGAAAATAATACCGGCAAGTACGGTGTGGTGTACATTCCGCCCAAAGGTGGCAAGTGCAATTATACTGCCTCTGACGTGGAAGGTCTCAAGAAAACCTGCGGTGTCACCGATGTCGAAAAGGCGTATGTGTTTGAAGTCTTTATGCCGAGCGGATATGAACTCCTTGACGGCAAGAATGCCGTTGTCCGGCTGGATTTGGATCATAGTGACATTAACGCCAATACCGACGGTTATAATGTGTATCTCTATCACATGGTTGACGGTAAAGCCAAGCGCGTCCGCAAGATCGGCTGGAGAATGTACTATGTCGTGTTCGCCGCCAACAGCTTCAGCCCCTATGTGCTGGTGCTGACGCCCAAGGATCAGAAGAGAGGCGTTGCTTCTACCGGTGCTGTCCTCTATGCCAATCCTCCCACAGGTGAAGGCAATGTGGTTCCCGTCGCGATGCTGGCGGCTTCTGCCCTCTGCATGAGCTGTCTGCTGACGGTTCGTAAGAGAAAAGAGCAGGAAGTGTAAGTTCTCTGTTGGGTGGAGCTGACCGCTGAAACCCTGGAATCAAAAAATGACCGCGGACGTTTCGTCAGGAAGCGTCCGCGGTTTTTTTGGCGCGCAGGGGAACAGAGGAACGAAGCAAAAATTCACATGAGTTGATGGAGCGATGATCGTTTCAGTACCATAGGTGTTGCATTGCAAATCAAAAAAACCTCATTTGTCAGGCAAGGACAAATGAGGTTTTCAGCGATTGGAAAGGCAGTACAAAAAAGATGCCGGTGAATCATAGAGCCGCGCAATCCATATCTGTTTTCAACTGAGCTTTGTTTGTATCTGAGCGTGTTTTATTAGTGAATAAAGAATAGAGAATAAAGAATGGTGAATAGTGAATAGAACAACAGCGCGGCGGAGTTTATCGCCTTACGTTATTCTCTATTCACTATTCACCATTCACTCTTCACTTAGCGGCATTAATGCCGCGCTGTTGGCGGAGAAGGAGGGATTCGAACCCTCGAACCGCTTTTAACGATTACACGATTTCCAATCGTGCGCGCTCGACCAGCTACGCGACTTCTCCGTACTGTGATCAAGGTAGCGCTCAAAAAGCGCTTAATTAATATACAACATCTTTAGCAAAATGTCAAGTGTTTTTTAAAAGAAAAATAAAAAAGAATTCATCTTGACTTTTTTACCGGATTATGGTACAATGGCACTTGAAATATCCTTTGACGGGCTTTTTTCAACCCGTTCAGAGGTCGGAAAAGACTCCGCTTTTTGGGAAAGCCCGACAGGGAGTGTGCATCGTGGACTGAAAATGCACTCGGGGGAGTAGTAAGCGTGGGAACGCTTTTCTGTGTCAATTGAATGATTTTCAAAGTGGGCATACGGCGTGAAAGACCGTGTGTCAATTTGGGTGGCACCGCGGGTAATGATAAACCATGCTCGTCCCAAGAATCGTCGGAGATTCTTGAGACGGGTTTTTGTTTTTTGCTTCTGTTTTTGGTGTGAAAACCGGCATCTGCCCATCAGGAATCAAAGGAATTACAGTTCTATTGTTCTATGGAGGTATTTCTATGTACAGAACACGTTACTGCAACGATATCCGCGAAAAGGATATCGGCGCCCAGGTGGAGCTTGCCGGCTGGGTGGACACCATCCGCGACCACGGCGGCGTCATCTTTGTCGACCTGCGGGACTACACCGGCATCACCCAGACCGTCATCCATGACGAATCCCTTCTCAACGGCGTCAATAAGGAGTGCGTCATTTCGGTCAAGGGTACCGTCTCGGAGAGAGACCCCGAAACGGTCAATGAAAAGCTCGACACCGGCAAGGTGGAACTCGTGGTGGAATCGCTCACGCTTCTGGGCAAGTGTAAAAATATGCTGCCCTTTGACATCAGCGATTCCAGAGGCACCCGCGAAGACGTGCGTCTCAAGTACCGCTACCTTGACCTCCGCAGCGACCGTCTTCACAATAATATCGTCATGCGCTCCCGTATTATCAGCGCCATGAGAAAGTATATGGAAGACGCGGGCTTTTTGGAGATTCAGACGCCGATTCTCACCGCGTCCTCTCCCGAAGGCGCCAGAGACTTCCTTGTGCCGAGCAGAAAGCATAAGGGTAAATTCTACGCGCTCCCGCAGGCGCCGCAGCAGTTCAAGCAGCTGCTGATGGTGTCCGGCTTTGACAAATATTTCCAGATCGCGCCCTGCTTCCGTGACGAGGATGCCCGTCAGGACAGAAGCCCCGGCGAATTCTATCAGCTCGACTTTGAAATGGCATTTGCCACGCAGGAAGATGTGCTGGCGGTCTGCGAAGACGTGATTTACAACGTCTTCAAGTCCTTTACGCAGAAAAAGGTCAGCGACAAGCCCTTTGCGAGAATCACCTATAAGGACGCGATGATGACGTTCGGCACCGACAAGCCCGACCTGCGCAACCCCCTTCGCATTATCGACCTCACCGACTTCTTCGCCAAGGTGGACTTCCCCCTCTTCAAGGGCAAGCCGGTCAGAGGCATCGTCGCCAACTGCCACGGTCAGAGCCGCAAATTCTTTGAAGATTCGCTGAAATTTGCCACGTCCATCGGCATGAAGGGTCTCGGCTATCTGACCCTCACCGCCGGTGAATTCAAAGGACCCATCGCCAAATTCCTCTCGCCTGAGCAGAAAGAAGAAATCACCAATCTTTCGGGCATTAAGGAAAATGAAACGCTCTTCTTCATCTGCGACGCGAAGACCATCGTCAACCGCGAAGCCGGTCAGATCAGAACATGGCTGGGCGAAAATCTGGGCATCATCGATCAGAATTCCTTTGAATTCTGCTTTGTTGTGGATTTCCCGATGTACGAAATCGACGAGAGCACCGGCAATACCATTTTCACCCATAATCCCTTCTCCATGCCGCAGGGCGGTCTGGAAGCGCTTGAAACCAAGGAACCCACCGAGGTGCTTGCCTATCAGTACGATCTGGTGTGCAACGGCATCGAACTTGCCTCCGGCGCTGTCAGAAACCATGACATCGAGATCATGCGCAAGGCGTTTGCCATCGCGGGCTATACCGAAGCGGAACTGGAAGCGCGTTTCAGCGCACTCTATACGGCGTTCCAGTACGGTGCGCCGCCTCACGCGGGTATGGCGCCCGGCGTGGACAGAATGGTCATGCTCCTGACCGACGAGGAATCCATCCGCGACGTTATCGCCTTCCCGCTCAACGGCAATGCGCAGGATCTTCTGCTCGGCGCGCCGAGTGAGGTCACGGAGCAGCAGCTTCTCGAAGCCAACATCAGCATCCGGGAATAATTAGCGGAGCGAATGCGGAGCGGGGGAGTCGAGGGGGGCGAGCCCTCCTCGCAGGTCAAGGGCAGCGCCCTTGCAGGGACTGGGACGGCGTCCCAGAAGCACCGCTTTTGAGGTGCGAGCGAATCGTGCCAAGACCCGCAACGGGGTCAGGCGAATCCGGATCACCTTCCCACACAAAATATTGTCCGCTTCGAACAAAACCACCCCATGAATAATGAAAAGGAGGTCATGTCCATGACAGTGGAAGCGTTGAAAGCGCTGGAGAGCTTAAACGAATTCCGACTGACCGAGACAGAGGAACAGAAGACCATGGAAATCTTCGCTTTCATGGAACAGCAGGCGGCGGCATTGCAGAATACCGACACGGAACACGTGGAAGTGATGGTACACTGTATGCCCATGACCAATGTATTCCGGGAGGACGTCAGAGAGCAGGTCTTCTCCAGAGAAGCACTGCTGGCAGGCGCGCCGGAACACAGCGAAGACAGCTGGATTGTACCCAGACTGGTCAAGTAAGGAGGTGACAGCATGGAATATTTTGTAACGGAAATCGACCGTGACGGCACTGTCGCGGTGGACGATACGATTCTGATCAAGGATTATGAAACCAAAGCCGGTTCGCATATTCTCGACGGATTTGTCCCGCTGTTCAGCGGCGATGCGGTGGAACGTCTGCTCGGAGCGGGCTATGCCGTCAGGGGCAAAACCCACACGGGCGAATTCGGACTGGATATCGCGGGCGAGACGTCCTATCACGGCGTCTGCCGGAAGGCGGACGGTACGCTTTCCACTGCCGCTGCTGAAGCCGTGGCAGCGGGCGTCGTCCGGCAGGCACTCTGTGTGGACGTCAACGGCGCACCCCGACGCGGCGCTGCCCTTTCGGGCGTGGATTTCCTCAAGCCCACCTACGGAACGGTTTCGCGGTACGGCATTATTCCCACTGCCTGTTCGGGCGAGCAGGTAGGCGTGTGTGCCGGTGACGCGGAAAGCGTCAAAGAACTTCTCGCGGTGATCGCCGGTCACGACGGCAAGGACGGCACCAGTCTGCCCGCGGCATCATACGATTACACCGCCGACAAAACAATTGCCGGTCTGAAAATCGCGGTCGTCCAAGAATATTACGACGCGGCGGCGGACGAGATCAAAGCAAGACTCGACGCGTATATTGCCTCACTCAAAGAAGCCGACGCCGAGGTGACCATGATCAGCCTCCCCGACGCGAAGGCATATGCGACCGCGTGGCAGATCATGCTGTCGGCGGAGACCTGCAACAATATCTCCCGCTACGACGGCGTGAAGTTCGGCTACCGCACGCCCACCTATAAGGATATCGACGAACTGTATGTCAATTCCCGCACGGAAGGTCTGGGCTTTACCGCCAAGGCCAACGTCCTTTACGGCTCCGACGTGCTGTCCAAGAATCAGTATCTGCGCTGCTATGACAAATCGCTCCGCATCCGTCGACTGGCTTCCGAGAAGATGAAGGAAGTGTTTGCTGCCTATGACGCGGTACTTTGCCCCGTCATGCGCACCGCCTCGGTCGAGGCATATGACACGGCGGACACCTTTGAGCGCACCCAGCAGGAACTGCTCTTTACGGCGGTGCCTTCCCTCACCGGTATTCCGGCTATGGTGACAGGCGGCGTCCAGCTCTGGAGCGCCGCGTTCGGTGAAAGCACGCTGCTGAGCATTGCCAAAGCGATGGAAGGGAGGGCTGACAAATGAAATATGAAGTGGTAATGGGTCTGGAAACCCATGTGGAGCTGGAGACCAAATCCAAAATCTTCTGCTCCTGCGGCGGTCATTCCGAAGCCGATCAGCCCAACGACTGCGTGTGTCCCGCCTGCTGCGGTATGCCGGGTATGCTGCCCGTCACCAATAAGCATGCCGTGGAATTGGCGGTCAAAGCGGGCATCATGCTCAACTGTCATATCAATCAGTATGCTACGTTTGATAAAAAGAGCTATTATTATCCCGACCTGCCCTGTGCCTATCAGATTACCCAGTGGTTCCACCCGATCTGCACCGACGGCTATGTGGAGGTTCCCACCAAATACGGCACCAGCCGTATCGGCATCAAGCAGATTCATATGGAGGAGGACGCCGGCAAGCTGGTTCATGACGACTGGGCAGACGTGAGCTATGTGGATTTCAACCGCACCAGCGTGCCGCTGATTGAGATTGTCAGCCGACCCGATTTCCGCAGCGCCGAAGAAGTACTGAACTATCTGGAAAAGCTGAAAGCCATGTTCCGCTTCGGCGGCATTTCGGAGTGTGAAGAAGGCGCCATGCGCTGCGACGTCAATATCTCCATCTGCCCCGAAGGCAGTGAAGAACTGGGCGTGCGCAGTGAGATCAAGAATATGAGCTCCCTGACCGCCATCGAACGCGCCATTAAATATGAAGTAGCCCGTCATATCGACGCGCTGGAACGGCACACCGAAACCTTGGTGCAGGAAACCAGACGGTGGGACGATATCAAAAACCGTACCTTCGCCATGCGCAACAAGGAAACCGCCGCCGACTATCGCTACTTCCCCGACCCCAATCTCATGCCCATCGTGGTGGATGACGAATGGCTTGCTTCCATCCGCGAGCATATGCCCGCGACCATTGAGGAAAAAACCGCGGAATACACCGATATGGGGCTCTCCGCGCAGGACATCGCTTCCTTGGTATCCGAGAGAAAGCTTTGCGATATCTTTGACGCTGTTGTGGCAGACGGACGCAAACCCGGCGATACCGCCGCGTGGATTCTGACCGACTGCGCCGGCATTCTGCGTCGCAGCGGCAAGGTCATCGGTGAACTGAACATCGCGCCGGACGATCTTTCCTATATCATCGGCGCAGTGGATGAGGGCAAGATCAACCGCAACGTGGGCAAAAAGGTTCTCAGCGCGGTCATCGAGAAAGGTGTTTCGCCGGAACAGTATATCAAAGAACAGGCGCTTGACGCCAAGGTGGATGAATCGCTGCTGCTGGAAACCGTTCAGAAGGTGCTCGCAACCGAGACAAAAGCTGTCGGCGATTACCTCGGCGGCAAGACCAAGGCGCTGCAATCGCTGTTCGGCAGCTGCATGAAGGCACTTCGCGGCAAGGGTGATCCCGCCGTGATCCGCGAGCTGCTTGAAAAAGAAATCGAAAAGCTGCGATAATTATTTTTTCCGTTTCGTTTGCATGATACAAGCAAAAGACCGTTTGCCGATGGAAAATCCTTCGGAACAAACGGTCTTTTTTTATGCCTAAGGAAACCGGATTCTATCAATCAGGCGTTGCTGTCTGTACGTTTGAGATAGGGGAGAATGTCCTCGGTGTAGGCGCGGAGCAATTCGCCGACACTCCACGCCTGTGTGAAACAGCCGCGGGAGGTGCAGGCAAAATCGCCGTCAAAGATTTCGGCGATGCCGTTGATGCAGCCGTCGCCCATGTGGTCGAGGAAGTGGGAACAGATGGCGCGGGCGCGGCGGATGGCGGGCTGGGAATGGTTATGCACCTTGCAGTAGGCGGAGAGATAGGCGCCCATTGGATAAGCCCAGCTGGTGCCCATGTGATAAGCCGCGTCGCGTTGGATGAGCTTGCCGATGTAATGGGCTTTGTATTCAGGGTCGGTGTAGGAGAGGGAGCGCAGTCCGTAGGTGGTAAGCAGGTGTTTGCTGACGCAGTTGACCACTGCCATTTCTTTTTCGCGGTCAAGCATGGTATAGGGAAGGGAGACCGCGTAAATCTGATTGGGACGGATGCGGTCCTCGCAGGGGTCGACCACGTCGAAGAGGCAGTTCTTTTCTGCGTTCCAGAATTTTCGGACAAAGGAGCGTCTGACCTTTTCCGCGAGTTCGGTGTAATGGGAACTGTCGCGACCGAATTTGCGGGAGAGCATTTCCATAACCTTGAGCGCGTTGTACCAGAGGGCGTTGATTTCCACCGGCTTGCCGTGGCGCGGCGTCACCACCCAGTCGCCCACGCGGACGTCCATCCATGTGATCTGATCCAGTTCACTGCCGCCGTGTACCAGTCCGTCCTCATCCATACCGATGGAGAAGTCGGTGCCGGTTTCATAAGCCTGAATGATGTTTTTCAGCACGGGGAAGATTTCGGTGCGGATAAAGTCAAAGTTTTCCTCCTTGCCGGTGTAGTGTAAGTAACGCTCCACGGCGTAGAAATACCAGAGGGAACCGTCCATCGTGTTATACATGGGCTGATCCTTGTCGGAAGCGGGGAAGACGTTGGGAATCAGACCGTTTTTCTCGTAAAGGGCGAAAGATTTGAGAATCATTTCACAGTCGCGGAAGCGGTGGGTGCAGAGAGTCAGACCGGTCATAGCGATCATGGTGTCGCGTCCCCAGTCGGTGAACCACGGGAAGCCGGCGAGAATGGTCTTGAGCCCGGTGGACTGACGGTCCACGATGAAGGCGTCCGCTGCCCATGTGAGATGGGTGGAGAAGATATCCTTGTTGGGGTTGAGGTCAATCACGCGGCGCATATGTTCCACATAGCGCTGGATCATGGCAAAGCCGTCCTTGGCGGTGATATCCTCGTCCTCGATGGAACAGATGAGATAGAAGCGCTTGGTTTCGCCGGGAGCGACGGTAACGATCACATCGTAGGGTGTGAACTGGGTATCCAGCCCGTTGAAGCCGTTGCGGGAGTCGATGGCGAGATACTGGTTTTCCTCCGCCACAAAATTGGGAGTTGCCATGCTGGTGGGAATGAGGGAACGGTCAAAATAGCGTCCCTCGCTGATGTGGAACTTGACATTGAAGCGGGTGTCGTCGTCGCGTCCGAGCAGCATGGTTTTCCCGTAGGTGGAAGCGCGGAAGTGTTTCATATCGCGATAGCTGTTGACCTGATCGATATTGCGCATAGCAAAAAGGGGCGTGACGGTAATGGTGGTGGGTTCGATCACACCGCTGACCGTGTAGCAGACCGCGACGGTGTTTTTGCCGTACTCCATGACGATGGTTTTTTCGAGCGAAATCTCGTCGGTCTGATAGCAGTAGGTCGGCACGATGTCGATGTTGAACTGCTCCAGATACTGCCGTCCGTCCTTGGGTTCACCGAGGAACTGCTGACAGGCGAGGTCAAATTCCCGGTCGCCGACGGTAATTTTCTCCTGTACCTTGGAGAGAACATTCACCCTGTCCACGGGGGGATTGAGGGAGGCGACGAGATAGCCGGTGTGAATGCGCGCCGTGTCGCCGATGACGGTGCAGCCGGAGAAGCCGCCGATGCCGTTGGTGAGCAGCCATTCGCGTTCGATGCCCTGTTCCAGCGTGCGCCAGGAGCTTTTTCCGAAGGTATATTTTGTGTGCATATGTCGAATACCGTCCTTTTTCAGAATTGAGAGAATGGAAGAAACCAATCACTGCCATTATACCATAACCTGCCCAGTTTCTCAACCGATAGCCGGAGAATTTTTGGAATATTTTTGTATTTTTTTTATTTTTTTAAGAGCCTGTTCAGTATCTCCACGTGTGCGGATGGCGCAGCCAGATTTTTCGTCAGATGAAGCCAAAACCGCAGGCAATACTTTGTGTATTAACGAGGATTTTGGCAAAATATGGCGGAAAATATGCAAGCCAGACGTGC
>JAFPUM010000028.1 GCA_017395425.1 Clostridia bacterium
ACTTTGATATTCGCATCAGCCAACGGACGGAAATGGTTGAGCGCAGTTTTTATGGTTGTCTGAAAATGAGTCAATATCAATGTTACCAACAAAATAAAAGTCAGCTTTCGTGTCCTTGTAAAATGATGTTCATAGTCTTTGACCGTCCTTTTCTTTATTTCTTCGGAGTGAATTATGCTATTGGATTCCTTTACGACCATTTTTGATGTTTTCATTTACCGATCCTCCCTGCGTGTTTTTACAGGGTTCTCCCATTTCAAAAAAATGTGTCGTCAGTATTACTAAATGTTGAACTTTATATTAAATCTGTTGCCCAGGTTTTTACCTCTTTCCTTAAGTGATTGACATTGACATTTATATTGGACTTTTCAAGTGCTTTATGCTAAAATAGAATCAGAAAACCAAAGGAGGTCACCCAAGTGGGAAAGATACTGATTGCTTATTTTTCAAGGTCGGACGAGAACTACTTCGGCGGCTCAATGCGCTATGTGAAGGTCGGCAATACGGAAATCGTCTGCAATCACATGATGAAGCTTCTTCCGGCGGACAGCTTTAAAATCGAGATGACAGAGCCTTATTCCCCTGTCTACATGACCTGCATAGACGAAGCAAAGAAAGATTTGCGGGCAAAGTCAAGACCTTCGCTTCGCGCTCTGCCCGATTCCGTTGACGCATACGATACCGTGATACTGGCGTATCCGAATTATTGGGGTACCATGCCGATGGCGGTCTATACGTTTCTGGAAGCGTTCGATTTCTCCGGCAAGACCATTCTTCCTCTTTGTACCAACGAAGGCAGCGGGATGGGGATCAGCGAAAAGGAAATCAAAAAAGAGTGTCCCGGTGCGGTTGTCAGAAAGGGATTGCCGATTACCGGCAGCAACGCAGCTTCATCCGGCTCACAGATTGAAAAATGGCTCAAGGCAAACGGCTTGATGTCATAATCACGGGTTTTTTCGCACATATACAAGTTTACGAACTATTACAATAAACGGAGGTAACAAAATGATCGGAAATTTCACTTATAGTACACCTACGAGACTCTACTTCGGCAAGGACTGTATCAAAGATCTTCCAAACGTCGTCGGACAGTACGGTAAGAACGTTCTTCTTGCCTACGGCGGCGGCTCTATCAAGAAAATAGGGCTTTACGACAGAGTAAAAGAACTGCTTAAAGATTTCAATATCGTCGATCTTTCGGGAATCGAGCCGAACCCGAAATATGACCCTTCCGTCATTGACGGCGCACGGCTTTGCAAGGAAAATAATATTGACGTAATCCTCGCGGTCGGCGGCGGATCAGTGCTTGACTGTTCCAAAGCAATCTCGGTCTGCGCAAAATACGACGGCGAGGGCTGGGATCTGATCTCCGGCGAAGTCAAAGCAAAAGCGGCTGTCCCGATCGTCGATATCATTACGCTCGCCGCGACGGGCAGCGAATACGATATGGGATGCGTGATTTCCAATACCGCGATAAATGATAAACGCGGCTATCTTGACCCGCTGATGTATCCCGTCGCTTCCTTCCTCGATCCTGAATATACGTTCACGGTCAACAAATGGCAGACCGCTTGCGGAACAGCGGATGCGATCAACCATGTTTTAGAGCAGTTTTTCGCTGATCCCCATTCCACATTCAACGACGGAATCATGATTTCCGCGCTCAGATCGCTTATGGAAAACGTAATAATCGCGCTTGAGAAGCCGGATGATTACGCGGCACGGTCTGAACTGATGTATGTCTGCAGCTGGGGCTGCAACGGCATTCTCGCAAACGGCGCGGGATATTCCGGCTGGCCGATGCATTCGATAGAGCACGCTCTCTCCGCCTATTTCGATATAACGCACGGCGCGGGACTCGCCATTATCACTCCGCGCTGGATGAAGGAAATCCTTTCCGAAAGAACGATCGAAAGATTCGTAACGCTCGGCAACGGGCTGTTCGGATTTGACAAATCTCTGCCCGATATGGAAATGGCTGAAAAGGTCATCGACCAATTTTACAGATTCTTTGAATCCATGGGCATTCCGATGCACTTGAGCGAACTCGGTGTAAAAGCGGAGGCAATCGACGAGATGGCGGATCACATCCTTGAAAACGATAACACGAACGAGCCGTGGATGTACGCGCCTATCGGCAAGGATGCGCTGATCCGTATTTTGAGTGCGAGCATGTAATGCTTCTGGTGAAAAAAGGTTTATGAGGTTTTTCTTTGAAGCGTTGATCTTTAAACAAGAGATTGCCACGACCATTCCCCACGCAACGATGTACGTCGGCTGGTCGAAGGGGTGGACGGTATTCCGTATGGTAAAGGAAATCTGGAACATTAGATTTATGACACTCTTACCAACCATATACAAGTCAGGATTTATAAAATTATAATCCAAAAACTCAAAATGCCCTCCGAGCATAACTGTCCGGAGGGCATTATTTACGTCTGTGTATCGGCATACATCAGCACATCGACTTCAAATGTTTGGTGCTTTGTGAGAATAATCACTTCTCCGTTGTACTTCTCGGCAGCACTCTGTACCGAACGAAGTCCTATGCCGTGATTCTTCTTTTCGATGATCGGGAATCCCTCTTTGTCCAGCGGAATGGAACCTTCGTAGGGATTGGTGATGTGAATGGCGAGTGTGCCTTCCTCGATCATGCCGGCTCTCAGGTCAACTACTCTGTCGTTCTCAGGAAGACGGGACACCGCGTGAATCGCGTTTTCAAGGAGATTGCCGATGACACGGCAAACGTCCGCTTCGCTGACGGGGAGCTTCTCGCCAAGCTCGATGCCCCACAGCACTTTCACATTCTGTTCCTTGGCGAGTGTGTCGTAATGCGATATGATGGCGTTGAGTGCCTGATTCTCGCATATCTGCAACGGCTTCCTGTCCACGGATTCCATCAGGGGCGTAATGTATTCCGTCAGCTTATCCGTCTGCCCTGTGCGGGCGTAATCGGATATAATCAGGAGATGCTGCCGGAAATCATGGCGCAGTTCCTTCAAGTCCATCAGGTGACGGTAGGTAAGCTAATATTGCTTTTCTTCCATTCGCAGGATGTCATAATTCCGCTGGAGTTCCGCGCTCTTGGTCATCTCCTTGGCAAGCCACCAGAAGGAGTGACACAGGAACAGCGCGACGGCGGGAATTGCCAGCAGCACCACCAGACAGATCATTCTCAGCCGCCCTGTCATGGCGTTTGACGCGCTGATGGGATTCATCCAGATCACCGTAACGGCGGTCACAACGGGAGCGATGGCAAGGTATCTCCATGCGGAATCAAATGTTTCGTTTTCGAGCAAATAGGGAAATTTCGTAATGAGGAGATGTGCGAATAATGCCGTCATCACAGCCGCCACGCCCAAACAAATCAATCCTGAACCGGCGGTGTAGACGTTCGCGGCGTTGGCAAGCTCCAGCGGCGCGGTCAGGAAGGTGCAGTAAGTGGTGGAGAAACCGCACAGCATGACGGCATGGGCAAAGCAGAAGAGCTTCTTTGACAGCGACAGGTCAAAACAAAAGTGGTAAAAGGGAAACAGCACCAGTATGGCGGGAAAAATAATCGCGTTCGACGGCAGGTTCCACAGGGCGCACACGGCGGCACCGCCAAAGACGGTTGCCGTGCCGAGGAACACCAGCCAGCCGAACAGATAGTGCCGGAACACCCGCAGGCTGTAATAGACGGGCAGAATTGCCGTCACCGCCGCCGGCACGATCATCAGCAGTTCAATCATGTACCTGAGATACAGGTTGCTATTCATCTCATCAAAGCCCTCCTTTCAGTTTTTTGGTGATGTGATAGGCGGAAAGTTCCTGCAAGATCTGTTTTCGTATGCGCACGCGAATCGGATAGAATGTGCCATCCAGCATTTCAATGCTCTCGTCGGTCATGCGGTTTTTGCATTTGGCGTAATCCATATTGATGAGAACGCCGCGGTTGCAGAGCAAAAAATTCGGTTCTTGACCCAATATCTCGCTGACCTCCGAAAAAGTGGCGGTGGAGAGATATCTTTCGCCCGTGACGAGCCTGATAATGGTAGAATGATTGTCGGCGACGACGGACAGAATATCGCTCTGCTTCACAGATTGTTCCGAGCGCGGCAGTTTTACCATGAAATGTTTCTCCGCCTGACGGAAATAGGTCAGGGCAATATCCATCGCTTCGGCAAATTTCTCATAGGAACAGGGCTTGCAAAGAAAGCTCGTCGGCTGTGACCGCCACACGTCGAACACATACTCATGCTCGGTGGACATGAAGATAATGCGGATCGCTTCATCGCTGATTCTCAGACGTTGGGAAAGTGCCACGCCGTCCATGCCCTCCATGCAGATATCGAGGAAGATAATCTGAAACGCGCCTTTGTGATAGACGCGGAAAAATTCCTCTCCTGTGTGGCAGACCGTCACCTCAAACGCCGCCCCGTTCTGCACCTGATACTGTGCCAGCATCTGCACGATGCGTTCACAGTCGGCGGACATATCGTCCACCACCGCAATTCTGAATCGCATGGATATTTCACCTCCCTGATTTACGGAATACAACTTTAATCTTCATTATATCACACCGCTAACGAAAAACCAAATAAAAAACTTGACGTTCACGCAAGAAACTTGACATTCACGCAGAATTGGTTGACAATCGACCTTGGAATATGCTACATTTCAGGTGAATATCAATAAAAAAGGAGGAATTTTTTTATGTCAAAAACCATATGGAAAAAGGCGCTCGCGACAAGCCTTGCGCTGCTGATGGTGTCGGGCGCGGTGCCGGTCAAGCCCGTGACCGATCTCGCCTCCCGCATGGCTGTCACGGCGTATGCGGCGGGTGAATTGACCTCGGCGACAACCGATTGGTCGGGCGAATACACCGTCAGCGACAACATCACCATTTCCCGCGACATTACGCTCACGGGGAATACCGCGCTCCATATCGCGGCGGGCAAAACGCTGACCGTCAACGGCACCATCAATGTCAATAGCAAGACTCTGACGGTGAACGGCTCCGGAACGCTGAATGTTGCCGGCAATGACGGAGCCTTTGGCGAGAACGGTCAGGACGGCGCCGACGGACAAGACGGAGGCAACGCCGGCTGGGGCGAGGAAGGTTCCGCAGCCATTGCATACGGCAGCCTTATCCTCAACGGCGCGACCGTCATTGCGACAGGCGGCAACGGCGGCAACGGAGGCAATGGCGGAAGCGGCGCAGAACCAGTCTACGACGACGAAGGCAACTGCATCAGCGAACGCGGAAACGGCGGAAATGGCGGAAGCGGCGCAGAACCAGTCTACGACGACGAAGGCAACTGCATCAGCGAACGCGGAAACGGCGGAAACGGCGGAAAAGGCGGAAACGGCGGCTGCGGTGTATCCGGTGTCATTACCGTCAACAGCGGCGAACTGCGTGCTACCGGCGGCAATGGCGGTCGTGGCGGTCGCCACGGCTTTGGCGATGATTACAATAACGATGGCAGCTTCGGCGGAGACGGTAACGACGGTATTTGGGGTACTCTCACTGTCAACGGCGGAAGTGTCATCGCAACAGGCGGCGATGGCGGTGGTCGCCAGAACGAATTTGATTGTGATGGGTGCCACGGCTATTGTTTCAACGCCAATGTGGTTCTTGACGGGGGCACTTTGACCGCAAATTGCGATGGAAGATTTGCTCTCGATGATTATTGGGGGAAAATGATAATTGCCGCGCGGCGCATCTACACAGACAACAGCGGCAATATCTACACCGGCGAATTAGACAGGGGGCAAATCTGGTCGCTTAACCGTAATAGAACCCTTTCACCCGTCAAGAAAACGCTCACGCTCCCGACAGGCATTACAAAAGGTACAGTGACGGCGGATCAGACGGGGGCTGTCAGGATCGGCGATACCGTCACCCTGACCGTGACGCCCGATGTGGGCTATCATGCTGATAGCGTGACGGCGGGAAGCGCGGAAGTCACCAAGGTCGATGATACGCACTTTTCCTTCACCATGCCCAATGAAGATGTGACCGTGAGCGGCGAATGCAAACCCAACGCCTACACGGTGGCGTTTGACGGCAACAATGACGATGCCTCCGGCGAAATGACTTCGCAGGCATTCACCTATGACGAAGAAGCGAAGGCGCTGACCGAGTGCAGCTTTGTTTCGTCCTACGATATCTTTACCGGCTGGAATACCAAGGCGGACGGCAGCGGCACAGGCTACACCGACGGGCAGTCCGTGCGGAATCTGACAGCGGAGAACGGCGGCACCGTCACGCTCTACGCGCAGTGGCAGCACAAGATGGAAGAAACGACGATTCTGCTCGATGATTTTGACGAATCCGATTTTGCTGTTTATCCGTACAACGCGGACAACCCCACCGTTACCCCGACAGTTGTGGTAATAGGCCACAACGATACAACGCTGACCGAAGGCAGGGATTACACCGTTGCCTTCACCAACAACACCGGAAGTCCCAATAAAGTGGTAGCGGCAACCGTGACGGTCACGGGCATGGGCAGCTATGTCGGCACGAACACCAGAAAATTCCGCATTCATCCCACGGATATCGCCCTCTGCAAATTGAAGGGCAAGTTTGAAGCGTATGACGACGGCTACGGTCCTTACTATCCGCTTGCCAACAATGTGCAGGTATGGTACGGTGAAACACAGCTCCGAGTTGATTTGGATTACGTCATTGAACTTGACCCCGATATTGATATATACAGCTATAAAGTCGGCAAGACCTATCAGGCAAGCATTGTCGGTATGGGCTTCTGGAAGGGTAGCAAGACATTTGACTTTACCTTTACGGAATTGTCACATACCGTCGTATTTGACGCGAACGGCGGCACAGGCACGATAGCAAACGGCTCTGTCACCAATAAACATCCCTGTTACACCCTGCCGGAATGTAAGTTCACAGCACCTTATGGCTATGAATTTGATTATTGGGAAGTGAGCTGCGAACCCGATGAAGAAAAGCAGCCCGGCGACTACTTCACCGCGACGACGATCTATAATGAATCCGATGTGCAGACCATCACCGTGAAGGCGATTTGGAAGGAAAAGGCGAAGTACAGCGTCACGCTCCCCGATCATATGAAGGTCGTAAGCGGCATTGTGACGGACGGCAAGGCTTATCAGGATGAAGTCATCACATTCACGACGGAGGACGGCTATTCCGTAATCGGCGACGTGAAGGTCGGCGACGAAACGCTGACACCTGATGCAAACGGCGTTTATACGGTGACGGTGACGGATGCCGCTATCACCGTGACCGCGGCATTCTTAGGTCCTAACGAATGCGTTTTTGACGAAAGCACCAACACACTCCACCTGCGCGGCAAGGTCGATAAAAATGATGTTCAGCAATACAGAGACAGGGCGGTTCATGTCGTTGCGGATGTTGGGGCTGTACTGCCGCAGAATTCATCGGAATTATTTGATTCGTTCAGCCAGGCTACATCTATGGATCTTGCCAACGCGGACACAAGCAATGTAACAATGATGTTTTATATGTTCTACGATTGTACTGCGCTGACATCTGTTGATCTGAGCAATTTCAATACAAGCCGTGTAACGGATATGGATGGAATGTTCTGCAATTGCAAATCGCTGACAACGCTTGATCTGAGCAGCTTTGATACAAGCAGTGTAGAGGATATGAGCATTATGTTCTCCTATTGCAATGCGCTGACAACGCTTGATCTGAGCAGCTTTGATACAAGCAGTGTAAGGGATATGAGCATTATGTTCTCCTATTGCAATGCGCTGACAACGCTTGATCTGAGCAGCTTTGATACAAGCAGTGTAGAGGATATGAGCGTTATGTTCTCAAATTGCAATGCGCTGACAACGCTTGATCTGAGCAGCTTTGATACAAGCAGTGTAACAGATATGAGATGTATGTTCACAAACTGTTCGACACTGACATCACTTGATCTGAGCAGCTTTGATACAAACAGTTTATCGTATCTGTACCAAATGTTCGCAAATTGTTCGTCATTGACTTCCATCTATGTGGGCGACGGCTGGAGTACGGACGCGGAGGAAATTGTGTCCGACGATATGTTCTATAACTGCACTAGGCTGAAAGGCGGCGCAGGCACGAAATATAACTACCGCTTTACAGACAAAAACTACGCCCGCATCGACGGCGGCACGGAGAATCCGGGTTATTTCACGGCTTTCTATACGCTCGTTCCCGCAGTCGAGCCGACCTACACAACCGAGGGCAACAGCGCCTACTACACCGGCGCGGACGGAAAATATTATGTGCTGACCGACGGCAGATACGTCAGGACGACGCTGGAAGCCGTGACCATCCCGATGCTCGAAAGTACTGCGGTTGACATCAATATTATCGCCGATCACTGCTCGGTTACCGCGACGGTTGACGGCAGTCCCGTCAATGCTGCGCATTACAATGATACCGTCACGCTGTCCTTCGCCCCCGACGCGGGCTATGAGGTGAAATCCTATACCGTGACGAAGGAAGACGGCACTGCCGTTCCGGTGACGAACAATTCCTTTACCATGCCCGACAGTGTTGTGACCGTGAGCGCCATAGTGGAAAAAATCCATTACACCATTACCAAATCCGTCACTCACGGCACAATCATCACGACGGTTGACGGCAGTCCTGTCAATACCGCGCATTACAATGATACCGTCACGCTGTCCTTCGTCCCCGACGCAGGCTATGAGGTGAAATCCTATACCGTGACGAAGAAAGACGGCACTGCTGTTCCGGTCACGGACAATTCCTTTACCATGCCCGACAGTGCTGTTACCGTGAGCGTGACAGTGGATGTACCGTCTACTTTCGACAGCACAACAGGCACCCTCACCCTCAAAGGCACTATCCTAAAGGGGTCGAATTATGATTCTACGATGATTCTCCCTGCGGGCGTAAACAAAACGGATGTCAAAAAAATCGTCGTTGACCCTGCCGGAGCGACATTCCCCGCGAATGCGAGTTATCTGTTCTTTAGTTTTAGCAATGTAACCGACATCAATCTCCAAGGCGTGGATTCAGGCAGCGTAACAAACATGGCAAATATGTTCTACGGCTGTAAAAGCCTGACGTCTCTTGATCTGACCGGCTTTGATACACACGCTGTTACGGATTTCGGGACTATGTTCGGCTATTGTGAGCAACTGGTCTCTCTTGATCTGAGCGGCTTTGATACCGGCGCAGCAGAAATAATGGGATCGATGTTCATGTATTGTTCGGAACTGGTCTCTCTTGATCTGAGCAGTTTTACGACCGGCAAAGTGACAAATATGTACTGTATGTTCTATGATTGTGGCAAACTGACCTCTCTGAATCTGAGCGGCTTTGATACCGGCAAGGTAACCCTCATGACGCAAATGTTCGAGAGATGCAAAAAACTGACGACTGTCTATGTGGGCGACGGCTGGCGTACAGATGCGGTGACTGATTCCGTCAGGATGTTCTACGGTTGCACCAGTCTGAAAGGCGGCGCAGGCACGAAATATGACTACCGCTTTACAGAAAAAAACTACGCCCACATCGACGGCGGCACGGAGAATCCGGGTTATCTCACGGCTTTCTATACGCTCGTTCCCGCAGTCGAGCCGACCTACACAACCGAGGGCAACAGCGCCTACTACATCGGCGCGGACGGAAAATATTATGTGCTGACCGACGGCGGGTATGTGGAAATCGAGGAAAATGCGTGGGTACTTCCCATGCTCGAAAAGACGGCAGTCGTCATCAACTCGGTGGACATCAACGGCATCAAAACGCCCACCACCGTTTACGCGGAGACTTATGCCGACGGCGACTACACCGTTCCGAGCGCGCCCTATCTCGACGGCTACACCTTCAACGGCTGGAAGGTCAACAGCACGCTCTGCACCACGGCGGAGGATGTGCAGACCGCTATCGCGGCGGCGGTCGCGGAGAAGCCGGAATCCGTCACCGTGGCGGTGGAGTATGAAAAACTGCCCGCAACCTACACCGTGACCGTTGCCAACGGCACACTGAAAAACGGCGAGACAAGCGGCAGTTATCAGGCCTCCGAGCAGCTCTACGCGGTCGCGTCCGCCACCAATGCCGACGGACAGAAATTCAGCTGCTGGAAAATCGACGAGAAAATTGTCGGCTATGAAACCACCTACGCATTCCGTATGCCGTCCGCCGATATGACCCTGACGGCGGAATACGCTCCCGCGGAAACCACAATCGAAAAGGTCGGCACGGGGTATATTGAAAGCGTCAAGCGTCCGGCAGCCAACAAGCTCTCGTTTGTTTCGATTCTGTCCGTTCCCGACGGCTGCCAGATGCTCAAGGCGGGCGTTGTGGTGCAGAGTACCGAAACGCTGAGCGGCGCGGAACTGACCAAGGAAAACGCGAAACTCATCAAATTCTCCGATACATCCAAGAAGCAGTACAGTTCCTTCAAGTACACATGGACGATGTCCACCAGCAATCACACCAAGCAGTGGACGGTTCGCCCGTATCTGGAATACACCGACGCAAACGGAGACACGCAGGTGATTTACGGCGACGCGGTGAGCAAGTGCGTCAATGACGTGAGTATGTGATTGCATTCAGTATCAATACGAGGAGGTGAGAAAATGAAAAAGAAGTACATGACTCCCGAAATGGAGATCACCGAATTCGATGAGGAAGATGTGATTACCACATCCAACGGAGAAGGAGCCGGTGAAGGCGGCGATGAAGACGAACTTGAATGATCTGTCAATAAAACAAATCGCGCAATTATAAAACAAAAATCCGCAGCTTGCAATAGGCTTAGAGCCTTTGCGAGTTGCGGACTTTTTTCTCTCAAGTAGGAAGAAAAAAACGATGGAATATATTGACGAAAATCATAAAATCAAGCGGTTAATTTTGTGAGAGGTTACGCGATTAACCTATTGTGCAAAGGTACTCCATCCGCTATAATCTCCTTGAAAGAACCTGAAAAGGCAAAACATCAAGGAGATTATTTTATGTTTTTTTCGCAGAGAAATTCATTTATGCGGCAGGTAGGTAAAATTGCGCTGCCCGTTGCCTTGCAGTGTATGCTGCAAGCGTCATTTTCCATTGTCGATCAGGTGATGGTCGGGTCACTGGGCAGCGTCAGCGTTGCAGCGGTGGGCATTGCAGGCAAACTCAGCACCTTATACAGCGTTGTCATCGGGGCAGTGGTGAGCGTTGCGGGCATCATCATCTCACAATATCTTGGTGCCGGTGACAACGAGGAAGCCGACAGGGGATTTTCGCTCCATACGCTGCTGTCTCTCGGAACAGGCATATTGTTTATGATACTATGTCTTGCCTTTCCCGTCAGATTGATGGGGCTGTATTCGGCGGACGGAAATACCGTTGCCGTCGCCGCCAAATATCTCAGAATCATTGCCTTCGGATTTCTGCCCTATGCGCTGAGTATGATGATTTCGGTCAGAATGCGCTGCATGGAAAGAGCCTCCCTTCCGCTGGCGTGCAGCGTGATCGCCAGTGTGCTCAACACGGCATTGAATTATCTGCTGATTTTCGGAAAGCTCGGTTTCCCGGTTATGGGAGCAAACGGCGCGGCGATGGCAACTGTTATCTCTCAGCTATTCAACGCGCTGCTGATGGTTGTCGCCATGAAAGTAATTGACGGAAAGAGGGGCATATCCTTCTGCTTTATGCCAAGACTGACTAAAATGACCTGCGGCAGTTATCTTGCCATTTTCCTTCCCGTGCTGGTTATTGAATTTATGTGGAGCCTGAGCGAAAATGTCTACGCTTCGGTTTACGGTCACATCGGTACGCCGGAATGCGCCGCCATGACGCTGACCTATCCGGTGCAGGGCTTGACCGTCGGCGCATTAAGCGGTATCGCGCAGGCGGCAGGTATTCTGATTGGCAAAGAACTGGGAAAGGGCGAAACGCATGCCGCCTATCAGAAATCCAAAAGGCTGCTGCTTTACGGACTGATCGGCTCGTTTGTCCTTGCCGTCCTGACGGTGTTTGCAATGGGGATTTACACAGATATTTACAATGTCGAGGATTATGTGAAAGCGACGGCGCAGCAGATTTTAATAGCGTTTGCCATTGTGCTGCCGGTCAAGGTGCTGAATATGATTCTCGGCGGCGGCATTGTCCGAAGCGGGGGACAGACCCGCACCATGATGATCATTGAACTGCTCGGCACATGGGGATTCGGTGTGCCGCTGGCGCTGCTGGGCGCGTTTGTCTGGAAACTGTCCATTCCGATGGTGTATTTTATCCTCTCGATGGAGGAATGTGTGCGGCTGCTGCTGACTTGGATTGTCTTTGTCAGAAGAAACTGGATGAAGAAGCTGTAAGGTGTTTTTTTATTATCGCTGCGATTTTCAAAAGAGAGGAGAGAATGGCATGTGGTCTGAAAACAAGGTGAGAATCAAAGACATTGCCGAAGAATTGGGATTGAGCACGGCGACCGTGTCCAATGTCCTCCACGGCAAAACAAAGAAGATTTCCGACAGAACCGTCAAGGCGGTAGAGCAGAAACTGGAGGAACGCGGCTATATTCCTGATATGGCAGCCACCCTGCTCGCCCGCAACAATTCCCGCATTATCGGCGTGGTGGTCAACGATCACCCCAAGTACGAAGGGCACGTTTTTGAGGATTCGTTCATCTCAGCGGCGATCAATTATCTGTCGGACGAAACTGAGGCTAACGGCTATTTTATGATGCTCAAAAAGGCAAGGAAGATCACAGAAATCATCGCCTTTGCCTCCATGTGGAATCTGGACGGCGTGGTGGTGATCGGCTTCTGCGAGGATGAATATCAGGATCTGCGGGACAGAATAAGGGTTCCTTTCGTGATTTACGACGGGTTCCTTGATGAGCAGAACCGTTTCGGAAATCTCACGATTGACGATTTCGACGGCGGCAGACAGGCAGGGCAATATCTGAAAGAAATGGGGCACAGCCGTGTGCTTTGCGTGGCCGACAATGAAATATGTATGGATTACCTGCGCTATCAGGGATTGTGCGAGGGATTGGGTGTAAAAGCGGATTTTATGAAAATTCCGATGCAGACAGCCGAAAGGGAGCTATTCTATCAGGAACAGCTTGAAATGCTCAGAAACTACACCGCTATCTTCGCCGTATCGGATTATTACGCACTGGAACTGATGCGCTTCTTGCAGAAAAACGGCGTGCGTATTCCAGACGACCTTTCCGTCATCGGCTTTGACGGCAGCCGGGAAGCGCGGAACGCCCTGCCGAAACTGACGACCATCGCCCAGGACAATTTCCTTCGGGCAAAGACAGCCATTCATCTGCTGCTGGAAATGATCAACGGCGAAACAGTCGCCAAAACGGTTTGTATTCCGGTAAAGCTGTCCATCGGGGATAGCGTGAAGGATTTGAAAAGCCTGAAAGAAGACGCATAACAAACAAAAAACATCGCGCCATCCGCATTTTCCGACGGTCAGTGAGGAACTATGCAGAAATAATTAATACATTTCACTTGCTGAAACACGCAAGCAAACTGTATTTTTAAGCAGAAAATGACTGATTAAATTCTGCATAGTTCCTGAGTCAATGCTTTTCCCGGTGCACTTCCGGCGGGTTCGTTTTCTGTCAGGTGGCTCACCGGGCGGGTCGCCCATGCCGCTTGCCCTGACGTTAAATGTCAGCAGGGACATCGCGAAGATGGTCGAGAGTGCCGAAGCCATTTTTTTGCTGTTGTTTGCCATACACTGTCCACAAACATAAGCACTCCCTCAGCGTAGCCGACTGGGGGAGTGCTTATGTTGTGGACAGTGAATTTGAAAATCATTACAGATTGCTGTACCCGATCAGCGCTTCATCCACTTCTCTGGCACAGTCGCGTCCGTCACGGATGGCGCGCACTACCAGCGACTGACCGCTATGCATATCGCCTGCCGTGAAGATTTTTTCTACATTGGTGCGGTGGGTGCCGGATTGGGTCGCTACATTGGTGCGCCTGTCGGTTTCCACGCCGAATGCCACCGTCACATAACTCTCGCTGCCGAGGAATCCCGCGGCAATCAGCACAAGCTCCGCCGGAACTTCGCGTTCCGAGCCTTCCACAGGCTTCATGTTCATGCGTCCGGTAGCGGAGTCTTTTTCCGGCGTAAGGTTTTGCAGTACCGCGGCGCGCAGATTGCCGTTTTCGTCTTTGAGAAATTCCTTGACGGTGGTCTGATAGATTCTCGGGTCGCTGCCGAAGACCGCCTCTGCTTCCTCCTGACCATAATCTGTCTTGCAGACGCGCGGCCATTGCGGCCAAGGGTTGTTCGCGGCGCGGGTGTCGGGGAGCTGGGGCATCATTTCGATCTGGAGAATGCTCTTTGCGCCATGCCGCACGCAGGTACCGACGCAATCGTTGCCGGTATCGCCGCCGCCGATGACGATGACATTTTTGTCTTTCGCGGAAATATACGTCCCTTCCTGCAATCCGTTGTCCAGCAGCGCCTTGGTGGTGGACTTCAGGAAATCCACAGCGAAATAGATGCCGCTCGCGTCGCGTCCTTCGACCTGGATGTCGCGGGGATGGGATGCTCCGCAGGCGAGAATCACCGCGTCATATTCCGAAAGGATGTCCTCCGCCGTGATATCCGCGCCGACATTCACGCCTGTGCGGAACGCAACGCCTTCCTCCATCATAATGGCAATTCTCCGCTCGATGATGTGCTTTTCCAGCTTCATGTTGGGAATGCCGTACATCAGCAGACCGCCAACACGGTCGCTTCTCTCAAACACCGTAACGGAGTGTCCCCTGTGATTGAGCTGATCGGCTGCCGCCAGTCCGGAAGGACCGGAACCGATGATTGCCACCTTCTTGCCGGTACGCACCTTCGGCGGCTGCGCCTTTGCCCAGCCCTCCGCATAAGCTCTCTCCACAACGGCGTATTCGTTCTCCCTGACCGTCACCGCGTCACCTTCCGCGCCGCAGGTACACGCCTTTTCACAGAGCGCAGGACACACGCGGCTGGTGAATTCCGGAAAGCTGTTGGTCAGCCGCAGCCGGTCATACGCCTGCTTCCAAGCGCCACGGTAAATCAGATCGTTCCATTCGGGAATAAGATTTCCCAGCGGGCAGCCGGAGATCATGCCCCCGATCATCATGCCCGACTGACAGAAAGGTACGCCGCACGCCATGCAGCGCGCCGCCTGTTTTTTCTGCTCCGCTTCGGAGAGCGGCTCGTGAAATTCATTGAAATTGCGTATGCGCTCGTTTACGGAGAAGGCAGGCGCGTCCTCGCGCTGATATTCCAAAAATCCTGTCGGTTTTCCCATAGTATCTCCTCACCTTTACTTATGTCGAATCACTATTTACATTATTATTCAGTGAAAATTAATTTGTTTAGTAGCACAAAGCGCTGAAATATATATTTCTAATTTCTAAGGCACTTTGTGCCTTCCTTTCGTTATTCACTGTTCCTTATTCACTCTTCACTTAGCGGAGCGTTCTTCCTCTCCTTCATTGCTCACGCGTGAACTGATAAAATGCTTCGATCCTGGCTTCTTCGACAGAAAGTCCCTTGCCCTCGAATGCGGCGATGGACTGAATAATGGTCTTGTAGTCGTGCGGAATGATCTTCTTGAATTTCGGCAGGTATTCGCCGAAATTTTCGAGTATCCGCTGTCCCTTGGGGGAATGTGTCGCGGAAACGTGTTCTTCAATCAGCGCCTTGATTTTCTCCGCGTCGGAATGGGAAGTCACCTCGGAAAATTCCACCAGTTCCTTGTTCACGCGCATATAAAGCTCCCTGTCCTCGTCGAGCACATACACCACGCCGCCCGACATTCCGGCGGCAAAATTCTTGCCGGTGCCGCCCAGCACGACCACACAGCCGCCCGTCATGTATTCGCAGCCGTGATCGCCCACGCCTTCGACAACCGCCGTCGCACCGGAATTGCGCACGCAGAAGCGTTCGCCGGCAACGCCGTTTATATATGCCTTGCCGCTGGTCGCGCCGTAGAGCGCGACGTTGCCGATGATGATGTTATCTTCCGGTTTGAACTGCGAACCCTCCGGCGGGTAGACGATCAGCTTGCCGCCGGAAAGTCCCTTGCCGAAATAATCGTTGCTGTCTCCGGAAAGCTCCATGGTAAGTCCCTTGGGAATAAATGCGCCGAAGCTCTGTCCGCCCGCGCCGTGGCATACAACGCGGAAAGTGTCGTCCGGCAGGCTGTCGCCGAATTTGCGCGTGACCTCCGCACCGAACGCCGTTCCCAGCGCGCGGTCGGTGTTTTTTATATGAATTTCTATCGTCTTTGGCTTTCCCTTGGCGAAGGCTGCTTTGAAACCGTCGTGAATCGCGGTTTCGTCGAGCGTCTTTTCCAGTTCAAAGTCAAAGAGGTTCTTGTTATCGTAGGAAATATGCTGCGTCGCAGTTGCCTTGTCAAGCAGGGCGGAAAGATCGACGCTTTTTTCCCGGTCGGAAAGGTTCTCCTTCTGCCGGAGCAGATCGGTTCTACCCACCAGTTCATCTACCGTGTGAACGCCAAGCTTTGCCATAGTTTCCCGCAATTCCTCCGCGACAAAACGCATGAAATTGACCACATATTCCGGTTTGCCGACAAAGCGCTTGCGGAGTTCGGGATTCTGTGTCGCCACGCCAAAGGGACAGGTGTCGAGGTTGCAGACGCGCATCATGGCGCATCCCAGCGTCACCAGCGGCGCGGTCGCAAAGCCGAATTCCTCCGCGCCGAGCATAGCGGCAATCGCGACGTCGCGTCCGGTCATGAGCTTGCCGTCGGTTTCAATGATAACCCTGTCGCGGAGACCGTTCATGAGCAGCGTGCGGTGCGCTTCGGCAAGACCCAGCTCCCACGGAAGTCCGGCGTTGTGAATCGAGCTGCCGGGGGCAGCACCTGTGCCGCCGTCATAGCCGGAGATGAGAATCACGCCCGCGCCGGCTTTGGCAACGCCTGCCGCAACCGTGCCGACACCGCATTCCGACACCAGCTTGACCGAAATACGCGCCGCTTTGTTGGCGTTTTTGAGGTCGTAGATGAGCTGGGCAAGGTCTTCGAGGGAATAAATATCATGATGCGGCGGCGGTGAAATCAGTGACACGCCGGGGGTGGAATGGCGGGTCTTGGCGATCCACGGGTAGACCTTGCGTCCGGGAAGGTGACCGCCTTCGCCCGGCTTTGCGCCCTGCGCCATTTTGATCTGGATTTCGTCGGCGGAAGTGAGATATTTGGAAGTCACGCCGAAGCGTCCCGAAGCGACCTGCTTGATGGCGGAGCAGCGGTTTTCAGAGGTGCCCTTGGTCGCAAGGCGTTCATCGCTCTCGCCGCCCTCTCCGGAATTGGATTTGCCATGCAGCCGGTTCATGGCAAGGGCAAGCGTTTCGTGCGCTTCCTGCGAGATGGAGCCGTAGGACATCGCGCCCGTCTTGAAGCGGCGGACAATGGATTCCACGCTTTCCACTTCCTCCAGCGGGAGCGGAGAATCGGCGTAATTGAAATCCATCAGACCGCGCAGGTTCATCGCGCCCATTTCTTCCGTAATCATGCGGGAGTATTCCTTGAACAATTCATAATCGCCGGTTCTCGCCGCCATTTGCAGCGCGTGAATCGTGCGGGGATTGTAGAGGTGTTCCTCCTTGCCGCTGCGGAAACCGTGCGCGCCGCGGGAACGGATTTCGGTGTCGGTTTCCAGACCCAGCGGGTCAAAGGCGGCGGTGTGCAATTCATCGACTGTTTTTTCAATATCTTTGATGGAAATACCACCGATTCTGCTGACCGTTCCCGTAAAATATTCATCGATAAACGCCTTGCTGAGCCCGATGGCTTCGAAGATCTGGGAACCATGATAGGATTGAATGGTGGAAATGCCCATCTTGGAAGCAATTTTGACAATGCCGTGGAGAATCGCGTTGTTGTAATCGTCCACAGCGGCGTAGTAATCCTTGTCGAGCAGGTCATCGTGAATCAGCTCATGAATGGTTTCCTGTGCGAGATAAGGGTTGATGGCGCTCGCGCCGTAGCCCAGAAGGGTGGCGAAGTGATGCACCGTCCTCGGCTCACCGCTTTCCAGAATGACCGCGAGGGAAGTACGACGCTTGGTGGCAACGAGGTGACGGTGAAGCGCCGAAACCGCCAGCAGCGACGGAATGGCGAGGTGATTCTCATCCACCCCTCTGTCGGACAAAATCAGAATATTCGCACCCTCATTGTATGCCTTGTCAGCTTCGACGAACAGGCGGCTGATGGCTTTGGAAAGGCGTGTGTTCTTGTAGTAGAGAATCGGAATGACCGCCACTTTATAGCCGCTGACGTGCATATTCTTGATTTTCAGCACGTCGGTGGAGGTGAGTATCGGGTTGCGGATTTTGATGACGTGGCAGTTCTCCGGCTTCTCCTGCAGGAGGTTGCCGTCCTCGCCGATATAGACGGTGGTGGAGGTGACAATTTCCTCCCGAATCGCGTCAATCGGCGGGTTGGTGACCTGCGCGAAGAGCTGCTTGAAGTAGTCGAAGAGCGGGCGCGGCTGCTGGGAAAGCACGGCAAGCGGCGTATCCACACCCATTGCGGTAATGGGTTCGCTGCCGGTCTGCGCCATGGGGAGAATCGACTTCATGATTTCCTCATAGGTATAGCCGAATGCCTTTTGCAGGCGGCGGCGTTCCTCGCGGTGATGCTCCTGCACCTTGACGTTGGGGATTTTCAGGTCTTTGAGCCGCACGAGATTGCCGTCCAGCCATTCGCCGTAAGGCTGGCGGGAGGCGTAATATTCTTTCAGTTCCTCGTCGTCGATAACGCGTCCGTTCACGGTGTCCACCAGCAGCATTTTGCCGGGACGCAGTCTGTCCTTGGATACAATCTTTTCGGCGGGAATCGGCAGCGCACCCACCTCGGAGGAAAGCACGAGGAATCCGTCGTCGGTCACATAATAACGGGACGGTCTGAGTCCGTTGCGGTCGAGCACCGCGCCCATCACATCGCCGTCGGAAAAAAGAATGGAGGCAGGACCGTCCCACGGCTCCATCATGGTTGCATAATATTGGTAAAAGTCGCGCTTGCGGCGGCTCATGGTGTGGTTTCTGTCCCACGGCTCGGGAATGGTGATCATCACCGCCAGCGGCAGCGGCATACCGCTCATCACGAGAAATTCCAGCGTGTTGTCGAGCATGGCGGAGTCGGAACCTTCGGTGTTCACGACGGGAATCACCTTGTCAAGATCGCCTTTGAGATATTCGGAGCGCATGGTCTCCTCACGGGCGAGCATTTTGTCGGCGTTGCCCTTGATGGTGTTGATTTCGCCGTTATGGACAATCATGCGGTTGGGGTGTGCTCTCTGCCAGCTCGGATTGGTATTGGTGGAGAAGCGGGAATGCACCATCGCAATCGCGGACTGGAAGTCCTCGTCCTGCAAATCAAGGAAAAATCTTCGCAGATCACCGACAAGGAACATTCCTTTATAGACAATCGTGCGGCTGGAGAGCGACACCACATAAGTATCCTCATTGCTCTGCTCGAATTCGCGGCGGGCAACATACAAACGTCTGTCAAAGTCAATGCCCTTCTTTATTCCTTCCGGACGGGCAATGAAGCATTGCTCGATCTCCGGCTTGCAGTCCAGCGCACGCTGTCCGATGGCGGAGGTGTCGCAGGGAACGCTTCGCCAGCCGAGAATTTTAAGTCCTTCCTTTTCGGCGATGATTTCAAACATTTTCCTCGCTTGATTGCGGGCAAGCTCCTTCTGCGGGAAGAAGAACATTCCCACGCCGTAATCCCGTTCGCCGGGGATTTTTATGCCGATTTCAGCGGCTGCTTTGACAAAGAAAGCGTGAGGAATCTGGGAGAGAATGCCCACGCCGTCACCGGTCTTGCCGTCCGCGTCCTTGCCGGCGCGGTGTTCCAGCGTTTCCACAATGGTGAGCGCGTCATCCACCACCTTGTGGGATTTTTCGCCCTTAATATTCACCACAGCGCCGATGCCGCAGTTGTCGTGTTCAAACGACGGGTCGTACAGGCTGTGCGGATGTTGCTTGTTTTCGTTGCTCAGATATTCCATAAGGTTCTTCCTTTCCGAAGATGGCTCCCGCGTCTTTCTGTTTGCGGTGTAGTGCTATTATAATACGCAAGTGAAGGATTGTCAAGTATGAATTTCATTATCTTTTCAAAAGAATAGCATTATTTTTGGTAAATACCCGTTTTAAGATGAATTAAAAATTAAAATTTGCAAGAAAAAATAAAAAACTTGCAAAAAGCACTTGACAAATGAATAACAAGGGTTTATACTTTGACCATCGACAGGGCGAAAGCCAAGATATCTGAGAGCTTGCGGCTTCCCACTCCTGTCCACAAACACTGAAGGAGAGATCCGTTATGACAAACGTACCCGATTATTTCGGCTGCATGGTCTTCAACGACCAGAAAATGAAAGCGCGGCTTCCTCACGTCACCTATAAAGCGCTCAAAAAAACAATCCAGAACGGCGAGCCGCTCGACCTGAGCGTTGCCAATGCCGTCGCCAACGCCATGAAGGATTGGGCAGTGGAGATGGGCTGCACCCATTATACCCACTGGTTCCAGCCCATGACAGGCGTCACCGCTGAGAAGCATGACAGCTTCATCACCCCCGACAGCGACGGGCAGGTCATTATGGAATTCTCCGGCAAGGAACTCATCAAGGGCGAACCTGACGCGTCGAGCTTCCCTTCCGGCGGCATCCGCGCCACCTTCGAGGCCAGAGGCTACACCACATGGGATCCGACTTCTCCGGCGTTCATCAGAGATAAGACCCTCTATATTCCTACAGCGTTCTGTTCCTATACCGGCGAGGTGCTGGATAAGAAAACGCCGCTGCTGCGTTCGATGGAACGTCTGAGCAGCGTGGCAGTCAAGGTGCTGCATCTCTTCGGCAAGGAGGACGTCACCCGCGTGACCACCACGGTCGGTCCCGAACAGGAATATTTCCTCATCGACAAAAAGATGTATGACGCGCGTCCCGACCTGATTTTTACCGGACGTACGCTTTTCGGCGCACCCGCGCCCAAGGGACAGGAATTGGAGGATCATTACTTCGGCTCCATCAAAACGAGAGTCGCCGCCTTTATGAACGATCTGGACGAGGAACTCTGGAAACTGGGCGTGCTCGCCAAGACCAAGCATAACGAGGTCGCTCCCTCCCAGCACGAGCTGGCGCCGATCTTCTCCACATCCAATATCGCCACCGACCACAATGAACTGACCATGGAGGTCATGAAGAAGACCGCCGAGAAGCACGGTCTGGTCTGTCTGCTGCATGAAAAGCCCTTCGCGGGCGTCAACGGCTCCGGCAAGCACAACAACTGGTCGATTGGCACCAATACCGGCGAGAATCTTCTCGATCCCGGCAAGAATCCCGAAGACAATCTCCAGTTCCAACTCTTTCTCGCCGCCGTCGTGAAAGCCGTGCATGAATATCAGGATTTGCTGAGAATCACCGTGGCTTCCGCAGGTAACGATCACCGTTTGGGCGCGAACGAGGCACCGCCCGCCATCATTTCGATGTATCTGGGCGACGATCTGGGCGCACTGGTTGACGCGATCATTGACGGCAGGGAATACAAGAGCGTCGGCAAGTCTGATATGCTCACCGGTGTGGATGTGCTGCCCGACTTCAAGAAGGACACCTCCGACCGCAACCGAACCTCTCCCTTTGCCTTCACCGGCAACAAATTTGAATTCCGTGCGCTGGGCTCGTCCCTGAATATCGGCTGCCCGAACTATATGCTCAACACGATGGTAGCCGAGGAACTCGGCCAGTTCTATGACGTGCTCAAGGACGCGGAGGATTTTGAAAAAGCTGTGAAAGACCTTGTCAGAAAGGTATTTACCGATCATAAAGCCATCATCTTCAACGGGGACAACTATTCCGCCGAATGGGTGGAAGAGGCCGCACGCCGCGGACTTTGCAATTTCCGTTCGCTCCCCGAAGCCATGGCGCATTACATCGACCAAAAGAATATCGACCTTTTCGTAAAGAACGGTATTGTCTCTGAAGCGGAAATTCACGCACGTTATGAGATCGAACTGGAGCATTACGTCAAGCAGCTTCACATCGAGGCGTTGACCATGATCGACATGGCGCAGAAGAACATTGCGCCAGCGGTCAGCGGCTTTGTCGGCAAGCTGACCCAAACAGCGCTGGCAAAGAAATCTCTTTCTTCGTCTGTATCGGGTTACGCTGAAACTTCTCTGGTAGAAGAGCTTTCCGAGCTTCTGGAACAATTCGTCAAGAAGACAGCCGAACTTGAAAGCGCTGTTAATGGTGCAAAAAAATACGACGGAGACAATCTCGCGCAGGCTACCTATTACAGGGAAGTTGTGTTTGCTCTGATGGGTGAACTCCGTGCGCTGGGCGACGCGATGGAGCGCAAGACCTCCGCGCAGTACTGGCCCTATCCTTCTTACGGCGAGATTCTTTTCGGTGTGTGACAGCCGCCGCTGAGATGTAAAGCGATTCTATAAAAAATCGGCAGATATCTTGTCTTCGGAACCGGAAGGGTCTGAGCGCGTATCTGCCTTTTTTATCAAACTGATTTTTTTGAGGAGTGATTCATTATGAACGAAGCTGTACGGGAGTATGTCACACAGACGACTTCAGAGCAACTGTTCGCCGTGTGGTTTCTGATCGGAGCCGCGCTGGTATTCTGGATGCAGGCGGGCTTTGCCATGGTGGAGGCGGGATTCACCCGCGCCAAGAACACCGGCAACATCATCATGAAAAACCTGATGGATTTCTGTATCGGCACCGTGGTTTTTATTCTGATCGGTTTCGGATTGCTGATGGGCGAGGATTTGGTCGGATTCATCGGCAAGCCCGGATTTGATATTTTTACTTCCTACGCCAATTTCGATTTTTCCAACTTTGTCTTTAATCTTGTTTTCTGCGCTACCACTGCGACCATTGTTTCGGGCGCGATGGCGGAACGCACCAAGTTCCTTTCCTACTGCGTGTATTCCGGCGTGATTTCCGCGCTGATTTATCCCATCGAAGCGCACTGGATCTGGGGCGGCGGCTGGCTGAGTAAACTCGGCTTCCACGACTTCGCCGGTTCCTGCGCCATTCATATGGTCGGCGGCATCTCCGCCCTCATCGGCGCGAAGATTCTCGGCGCGCGTATCGGCAAATTCAACAGGGACGCGGAGGGTAAGGTCACAAAGGTCAATGCCTTTCCGGGTCACAACATCGCGCTCGGCGCACTCGGCGTGTTTATTCTCTGGCTGGGCTGGTACGGATTCAACGGCGCTGCCGCCACATCCGTTGAACAGCTCGGTTCGGTATTCCTCACCACAACCGTCGCTCCTGCCGTTGCCACGGTAGTTTGCATGATCTTCACTTGGGTGAAATACGGCAAGCCCGACGTCAGCATGTGTCTGAACGCTTCTCTCGCCGGACTGGTTGCCATTACCGCTCCCTGTGACGTCACCGACGCTTTCGGAGCTATCGTCATCGGCGCCGTTGCCGGTCTGCTGGTCGTATTTGGCGTGTGGCTGCTGGACTATGTGCTGCACATTGACGACCCGGTGGGCGCTGTAGCGGTTCACATGATGAACGGTATCTGGGGTACGCTTTCGGTAGGTCTTTTTGCGACCAACACCGCTCCCGGTTATTCCATCGCTGATGCTAACGGCAATGAGCTGGTCGGTCTGTTCTACGGCGGCGGTTTCAAGCTGATGGAATTACAGTTGATCGGCTTTGCTTCCGTCGCCGCATGGACGGTAGTGACAATCACGCTGACCTTCCTTGTGATCAAAGTCATCTTCGGTCTGCGTGTCAGCCGTGAAGAAGAAGTACAGGGTCTTGATGCTACCGAGCACGGAATGCCTTCCGCCTACGCCGGATTTGCCATGACACCTGAATATGTGGAGGAAGGCGAAGCTCCTGTTGTTGTGAGCGGCGATATTCCCGCTGCCGAAGCGGTTACCGTCAGCAAGGTTCCGTCCTTCGTGGAGGAAGGCAGACCCAAGATCACCAAGGTGGAGATCGTCTGCAAAGAATCCCGTCTGGAGCCTTTGAAGAACGCTATGATGGGCATCGGCATCACGGGCATGACGGTTTCCCACGTTCTCGGCTGCGGCGCGCAGAAGGGCAAGCCGGAATATTACCGCGGCGTGCAGATCGAGGCAAGTCTGTTGCCCAAAGTGCAGGTTGACATTGTGGTATGCGCTGTTCCGGTTGCTTCCGTCATCGAAACCGCCAAGAAGGTTCTCTATACCGGACACATCGGCGATGGCAAGATCTTCGTCTATGACGTGGAAGACGTCGTGAAAGTCCGAACCGGAGAAACCGGCTACGATGCCATGCAGGACGTGGAGTGATAGCTTTCCATAAGCATAACAACCAAGCACCCACACAAACAACCGATTGAGAGAAAAAAGTCTGCGATTTACAAAGCGTGATCATTGCTTACTATAAATCGCAGACTTTTTATTGCTATTCTATATTCTCTATCCACAACTTAAGCACTCCGCCAATCACCACGGTATAGCAGTCGCCGGTTCGACCGTTCCCGAAAATGGAAGCCGGACGGAAATCCTTGACTTCGTCAGTCCTGAATATACGACCGTCAGACCATATAATCGTGCGCGGCAGCATATAGCCCGTTGTGTCAAAGTCAGAATTCACTTTTTACATATACCCGCTCTGTTTTTTCCGGCTGCCGCAGCATAACATTCACTCCTCGTATTGAAAATACTTAGGAACTATGCAGAATTTAATCAGTCATTTTCTGCTTAAAAATACAGTTTGCTTGCGTGTTTCAGCAAGTGAAATGTATTAATTATTTCTGCATAGTTCCTTACCAGCCGCCGAATACTTTGTCAAATGTCGGAAGTTCCAGTGAAGGCACTTTGTATTTCCGTACAGCCATCGCTTCATATTTCAGGTTGACAATCGTATCCGGAACGCCAAATGCCCGTGCTATTTCCGGAACGGAAAGGCAGGTGCCGGAATTCAGAATATCCTGTGCCTGTTCCTGTAACTCCGCGTACATTCGGGAAAGCTCGCTCTGATAAGCTTCCATTCGTCTGATACGCGTTCATAGTTGACAATCGTGCTGGGAGCAACACCGCAGAGATCGCCGAGCTGCTGCCTTGACATTTTATTCTGCTTGCGGAGTGCTGTCAGCCTTTCGCCAAACGCCGCGTAAGGTATATTTTTTTCCTCCGACATATCCATACCTCCAATTGATTTATGCTCGTACAAATGAATTATCGTTTCTTCACTATCGTGATCTTTCTACTTTGATTATACAATAATATTACGTTTGGGTCAATAATGAATTTCACAAATGTGAAAGCCGCTTTTCTGATATAATTACCATGAAAGTCATTATATTCACACTTCCATAAAAGAAGCCTGTATCTGCCGGAGAAATCTCTCGGCAATCGGTGAGAATGTCTGTTTTTTTTCCATCTTTTTCCACACGAGAAACAGCTTGGTTTCGAGCCTCGGTGTGAGCGGACGGAACGTAAGTCCGCTTGCTTCGGATGTATCCACCAAACGGTCAAATGTCAGAAGATATCCGAGATGCTCCTTTGCAAAGAGAGAAGCGTTGTAGGATAGCCGGAAGGAGCCTTCCAGATGCAGCTGATCCATTTTATCCATCGCCCAGTGCGGAATGTCCTTCTCCCAGCTCTGTCCGGAACAGAATAACGGCAATCCAATGAGATCATCGACTTGGATTGCTTTTTTCTTTGCCAGCGGATCATCGTGGGGCATGACAATGCCCCATATATCCGATTCGGGGAAAACCAGTGATTTGTATTTTGCCGCATCGAGTATTTCAGCCAGAACCGCAAAATCCAGCAGCCCCTTGTCCAGTTTTTCCGCAACCTGCTCTGTATCCCCGCTGGTGATATGATACCGCAGGTCTGGGTACATCTTTTTAAATGTATGTATCTCACGGGCGAGAAAGCTGATCTGATAGGATTCCGCTAATCCGAAATACAGATCACCGCCTGTAATATCATCCAGCGACAGAAATTCTTTTTCTATTCTGTCCGCCATACTCACAAGATCTTCGGCACGGTTGCGCAGAAGATTTCCTTCTTCCGTCAATCTGATGCTGAAGCTGCGTCGGGTAAACAGTTTTTTTCCCAGCTCGTCTTCCAAGGATTTCAAGGCTTTGGACAGCGTCGGCTGTGTGACATAATGTCGATCCGGAGCGTATCGGCATTATCGGCATTTGCGGCTGGGGCGGCATGGCATTACAGACTGCCTGCATTGACACGAGAATCAAGGCGACGGTCACTTCGACTATGTATGATATGTCTCGTGTCGCGGGCAACGGCTATTTTGACAGCGAAGACAACGAGGAAGCGCGCCATCGTATGAGGGTTGCGGTCAACTCCCAGAGAACAAAGGACTATCAAAGCGGAGACTATGCAAGAGCAGGCGGCGTGATCGACCCGCTGCCGGAGGAGGCTCCCTATTTTGTCGAGGACTATTACGACTATTACAAGACACCTCGCGGCTATCATCCCCGTTCCCTCAATTCCAATGACGGCTGGACGGTCACGACAGGAACTTCGCTTATGAATACCCGGCTGTTCACTTATGCCAAAGAAATCCGCTCCGCTGTTCTGATGATTCACGGTGAAAAGGCGCATTCCTGCTATATGAGCCGTGACGCTTACGCAGATATGGTCAGAGACAGCCACTATACCGACAACAAGGAACTGCTGATCATTCCCGAAGCATCCCATACAGACCTGTACGACGGCGGCGGCAAGGACGCGATTCCGTTCGACAAAATCGCCGCGTTTATAGAGGAGCATATGAAATAATGGCTATCAGTTTGGCAAAAATCAGAAAGAAGTCAATCACGTTCCTCTTCATTTGTATTTTTTTGCTGCTTGCGTTAAGTGCCTGCGGTTCAGAAACAACGACCGGAAATGAAATTAATTCTGACGTAGTAACTATTCAGTCCCCCTCCTGTTTTTCAGGAATATGATCTAAATCATCTTGAGTTTCTGAATTTATATGTGAAAAATATGATCGTTATAAATCATTATTAAGCATAAAATTCCAGAAAAGCAATATGATAATTGTGG
>JAFPUM010000029.1 GCA_017395425.1 Clostridia bacterium
CGGAGGAAATTCCGCTCCCGCACTCTCACTTGAGGAAAGCGCAGACAACAAAACCGAAATTCAACCGCCTACCGCGGGCAATATTCATCAGGCGGAGCTGTGCTGCTCCGTTTGCTATTGTAGATGATTTTGTCAAAAAAGTCAATCTTATTTACGGTCACGGTGAATAGGTTATAAATCACAAATCTTCCTATGAAATTTTGTACAACATTCTCATGCAAACCGATTGACAAAACAAAATATTGGTGGTATATTAGTATTGTTCCTGAAATACTACTGAATGGCATTTGTCAATTCCGGGAACGCATTTCATCAGGAAAGGGGAAGGTCGTTTGACAATACAATTCAAGAAAGGCGTGCTGGAGATGTGCGTGCTTTCGCTGCTCCGGAACGGCGACCGTTACGGCTACGACGTGGCGTGCGAGCTTTCCAAGACGATGGAAGTTTCGGACGGCTCGGTCTATCCGGTGCTGCGGCGGCTCAAGGACGACGGCTATGTGACGTCGTATCTCGAAGAGGCGTCGGGCGGTCCGCCGCGCAAGTATTATGTCATCACGGACGCCGGCAGCGATTATATGAAATCGCTGCAATCCGAATGGAAACAGCTCACCGGCGATATCAACAAACTATTAGATAATGGAGGACAACCAACATGACCAAAAAAGAGTACATCGAAGCACTCGATCAGTATCTCGTCACCATGAGCGCGTCCGAGAAGGCTGACATTCTCAGCGATTATGAGGAGCATTTCCGGGTAGGTCTGGAAAACGGCAAGACCGAATCCCAGATTGCGGCTTCACTCGGTTCGCCCTATGACGTCGCCAATCAGTTTCTCGACGGCGAAAAGCCCAAGGTTCCCACCTATCCCGACCACAAGTCGGCTTCCCCGACGATAGCAGCGGCGGCAGCTACGGCAGCGACGGCATCCACCACGGCAGCCGCGTCTTCGGCACCCCGTCCGGCGGCGACCGGTACGACGCAGGGCTATACTACCCAGCCCCGTCCGGCGGCAACCGGTACGACACAGGGTTATACCACCCAGCCCCGTCCGGCGGCGACCGGTACGACACAGGGCTATGCGACCCAGCCCCGTCCGGCGGCGACCGGTACGACGCAGGGTTATACCACCCAGCCCCGTCCGGCGGCAGCCGGCACCACACAGGGTTATACCACCCAGCCCCGTCCGGCGGCTCCTGCTCAGGGCTACGCGTCACAGCAGGGATATGCCAGCCCGCAGGGCTACGCACCCCAGCAGGGATATGCCAACCCGCAGGGCTACGCACCCCAGCAGGGATATGCCAACCCGCAGGGCTACGCCTCTCAGCAGGGATATTCCAATCCCCAAGGATACGCCTCTCAGTCGGCGGTACAGCCTGCTTATCCCGAACAGCAGAACCCCTATATGCAGTCCGCCTATCAGAATAATACCTATCCCAACGACAGCGGCTATGTGGACTATGACCGTCAGGCGGAGGAACGCCGGTATCAGAGCGCGCCGAAGGCGGAGAGCAAATACAATTCCACAGGCATTATCATTGTCGTGGTGCTTTGCGTGGTACTCATTCCCACGGTGGGCAGTACGATTGTCAGCCTGCTGATAGGTCTTTACGGCGCGATTGTCGCGTTTGCGGCGACGGGCGGTTCACTGATTGCGGTGGGCACGGCGCTCAGCGCGGGAAGCATCTGGGTTTGCGTGGGACTGGTTTTCATCGGCATTTCCTTCCTCGCGCTGACCGGTCTGCTGGTTATGGCTGCCATTGAAGGCACCAAGCTCTTTGTCAGGCTCATCAAATACTGCATCAAGGAATGCAAGAAAATGATAACGGAGGGATCGTTTTGATTAGGAAGATTATCGGAGCCGTCTCGCTCTTCATTACCTTTATTGTGACCTTTGCCATCGGCGTGGGCTGCATTATCCGCGGCGCGGGCGATTTCTCGTGGGACATCGTGTCGGAGTATGTTTCCATGAGCGATATCGTCATGATCAACGACACCCCCATCAGCAATCTCTTCTCCTTCAGCGACCACAGCGCGATGATGGGCAGCCACGCGGAGGGACAGATTGATATGCCTTCCGGCGCGGGTACGATAGAAATCGTAGATATCCCGGTGAACCTCGTCTTTGTCGTTTCGTCCGACGAACAGATTCACCTCACCTTCGACGGCGACATCAACAAGTCCTGCGTGGTCAAGTCCGCCGCCAATCTCGAGGGAACCAATATCCCCGACATGGAATTTGCCTATAACGACAGCACCGACAAGGCGGTGATCCGTTTCCGCAATTTCCGCACGCGTGCCAGCGAAACGCCGCGTCTGACGATTGCCGTTCCCGCCAACTACGCCGGCGCCATCAAGCTCGAAGACGTCGCGGGCAAGGCGGAAGGCGATCTGCCGCTCTCGCTGACCAAAGTTACCATTAAAAATGTGGCGGGCAACGCCAGCATTTCCGATCTCACCGCGCCGGAGCTGAAAATTTCCGATGTGGCGGGCAAGGTGGAGCTGGAGGACGGCAAGTTCCAGACCCTTACGGTGGAAGACAGTGCGGGCAAGGTGATTGTCAGCGGCAGTGTGGGCAGCTTTGATGTGCACGGCATTGCCGGCAAGGTGGAAATTTCCTCGGATATCCCGCTCGCCGACGACTGCGCGATCCGCAACATTATGGGCGACGTGTCCGTGACCCTGCCCAAAGGCTGCGCCTTCAAGGTCAAGAAGGACGACGTGGTGGGCGTGGTCATCGCCAAGGGCAGCAAGAAGGGCGAGCACACCGTCACCATCGAAAACATCATGGGCAAGGTCTCCATCCTCAATACCAATGCGTAATTCGGAATGCGTAATGCGGAATGCGTAATGCGGAATTCATAATAGGCGTGAAGCCGCTTCTATACATGATAGGATTGTATAGGAGCGGCTTTTTTGTGCCTGTTTGATTACCTTTACAAAAAATCCAGTGGAATTTTGGATATCTTTTTTTTCGTTTTCTGACCACTTTTACCGCATAATATGGTACACTATATTTGAAATACCGTCCGAGGAGGAAACGATGATGAAATTTCCACCGAATTTCCGTAAAGATGACCGGTACGGTCAGAATCCTTTGTCTGGCGCTGCTGCTGGCGGCAGCGGGAGCGGTGTATAGCATCCGGCGCAGGCAAACGCTCTCCGGGGAATCCTAAAGAATTTCTAAAAAATATGTAGAAGAATGTCGTAAAATTTGACAGGAAGGGAGAAAGGTTGTATAATACAGGCGAGGAGGTGAGAATGCCTTGCCTGTTACGTATCTTTATATCCTTGGGCTGGTGACGGTTGCCGCGCTGGTGGCAATCGGCTATACGCCGCCGCCCCCGCCTGTCAATTACGAGGAAATCTACCCCAGCACACCCGAGACCGAGCTGCGCATCGGCGTGGGACGGTTTCAGATCCGCCGGTCTGTGTGCGATACCACTGACGGAAAATATCTCTATTTTTACACGATCATCGACCTGGAAGGCAATATGACGGTCGAAACTGACCTCTTTCAGTATTATAACGACGAAGAGGCGCAATGTCTCTATGCCGTGGGCAGCAAGGGCTACACCATTCTGCGCTACGGCGCGGGTTCTTACGAACAGCATGGCAGTCTTACCGAATGCGACGGAGCGCAGAAGGAGAAGTTCTGCCTGAGCGATAAATTCAAGCCGCTGGTCAAGCAGGTGTTTTCCAAGTGAGTTCCTAGGGAAACGCTGATTAAAGGCTTGCCGTCGATTCCGCGCCGCGAGGATACGTCTTTGAGCGGTGCGAGAATCGACTTAATCAGCGTTTCCCTAAAAAAGGAAAAACAGGTATCGTTAAAATAGCCAAAAATATTCCGATCCGGAAAATAGTTATATAAAAAAGTTGATTTTTACCGCAGGTTATGGTATGATCAAAGTAATTCAAGAACAAGAGGGGTTATTACCATGAAAAACAAACTATGGCGAAGACTCTATCTGGCAGCGGACTTATTGCTGATGCTCGCTGTCGCGGCGCTTGTCCCGATCAATCTGTATGTGTACCGTTTCCCGGAATGGGTGATGCTGCTGGCGGTGGGTCTGCTGACGGTGGTCAACGGCGGATTCGTTGAAAAATTTGACCCGCGCAAGCTCTACAAGACCCTGCTCATTATCGCGGCAGTGCCGGTGGTTCTCTTTTCACTGGCTGGGTCCTATTGCAATCCCTATTGGAATTCCCAGCTGGTGCGGGAGCAATCACCCGAAACCCTCGCCTGTGATCAGCTGCTGACCTATGATCAGGCAAAGAACGATCTTGATTATACCATGCACTATCTCCTGAAATGTCACCCTCTCTTTCTGGAGCGCACCAGCCATAATGTGCAGGTAAAATACCGCAACGCGCTCGAGCGGCTTCAGAATTCACATGAAATCACCGTTACCGATCTCCGTCGGGAAGTACAGGGCATTTTGTCGTCGATCGGTGATGCCCATACTACCTGTTGGGGCAAATGGTCGGACGAACGCTATCTGCGCACGATGGATGCCCGCAAGACTGCCGGCTGGCATCTGGCGGCAGTCAACGGTACGCCGGTTCAGACCCTTTTTGAAGAAAACAAGTCGCTGTTCTCCTACGAAGTGGAGAGCTGGGGTCTGGCGCAGCTGGAAAGCTGTCTGGGAACCCGGAACGGTCTGTTCCTGCTCGGCATTGACCCGGAAAACGTCAAGTACACATGGGCAAACGACCGCGGTCTCACTGAAGACGAGATTTACACGGCGGAGGATTTCCTGCTGTATGACGATTACGTCGCCCACAATCTGGCCTTTTCGACCACAGAGGAATCGCAGCAATCCTTTGTCAGTTATACCATTGACGACAGCAAGGGTCTGGCGCTGCTCACACTCAAAGAATGCCGGTACAATCAGGAATATATTGACTGTCTCAGGGATATGTTTGCCGAAGCAAGAGATAAGGACATCTACAGCGTCGCGGTGGATCTGCGGGGCAACGACGGCGGTTCCTCGCTGGTGGCGGATGAATTTATCCGCTATCTCGACGTGGAGCAGTTCCGCACCGGCAGGTATAAATGGCGCTTCAATTTTGTGGCGGTTCCCTTTGATCAGGACGTGATCCGGAATCGCAAGTATGATGATTTCACCTTTGACGGGAACGTCTATGTGCTGACCGACAACGACAGTTTTTCCTCCGCCATGCTCTTTGCCGAGTACATCAAGGATAACGATCTTGGTATGATCATCGGCGAAGCCCCCGGCAATACTCCTAACTGTTACGGGGAAACTGCGGTGTTCTACCTGCCGGAATCCCATCTGTATTTCCAGGTGTCCACCAAAGAATTCTTCCGCGTGGACGAGGATACCAGCGATAAACTGGTCGTGCCCGATGTTCCCTGCGAGAGCGGCAAGGCGCTGACCACACTCTATAACACCCTGTAATGTAATACGCTGGCGCATACGTTGTCAGAAGCCAAAAACCGATATACAAACAGCTTCCCCCGTGACCGCTGCCGTCAACAGGCGGTGATCACGGGGGAAGCTGTTTGTGATCATGAAATCATAAAAAGAATTATCGGTAATCTTTGGCAATCAGCTCGGTGCCGTCCGGATCGACGTAACGCACCCGAACCGATTCGGTTTCGGGATAGGTCTGCTGCATTTCATGAAGAACCTCCAGCATGGAATTGGTCATTTCCTCGCTGGCAAGATGATCGGCAAGATCCGCCTTGACCTCGTCGGTCGCCGCACCTTCCACCATATAAGTACAGGTATAGATCAGCGTATTGCCCTCGGCGGTGATGGTCAGCTTCATGCCCTGTGCCTCATAGCTTTCCGAAAGCGTGCTGACCTGCTGCCGGAAGTCGTCGCTTTTGGTCAGCGTTTCCAGTGGGGATTCCGTGGGAGCGGCGGGTTCCGCTGAGGATACCGACTCGGCGGCGGTGTCAGTCTGGCTGCTGTCGGAAGCGGCGCTGCTGCACGAAACCGCCGTGAGCAGCAGGAGCAGTGCGGCGGTCAGGGTCAATATTTTCGACAGAAATTTCATCATAGCGGCATCTCCTTGGTTAGTGTTCAGTATTTAAGTGAATAGTGAATAGATAATAGTGAAGAGTGAATAGTACAACAGCGCACCGACCACTCGATGAACACTATTCACTATTCACTCTTCACCATTCACTATTCTCTTAGCCGCGATAGCGGCGCTGTTGGTGGGAGAGGGTGGATTCGAACCACCGAAGCGAGACGCGACAGATTTACAGTCTGTTCCCTTTGGCCACTCGGGAACTCTCCCATATGATTGAAAAAATTGAAGAAAAATGGAGCTGGTGGACGGACTTGAACCCCCGACCTGCTGATTACAAATCAGCTGCTCTACCAACTGAGCTACACCAGCATATCCGTCGGACAAGCGAACCACAGCGCCCTCGACAAGTGCTTATATACTATACTACACCGATTCCCATTTGTCAAGTGTTTTTTTGGATTTTTGAAAATTATTTCTTACCATTCCTAAAATATGGCGTGATTTACTAAAATTTATATACATAATTCGTGATGCGTTTGTGTCGCAAAATCATGGAATTTCTTGTAAACCTTATAGAAAAATCCGGCGGGGTATGATATAATGAAGCTAATTACTATAAATTCGTCGTCGGAGACGATTCGCTGTTATTTTTTACCGGAGAAGGGCTGGATTGATTGCCAATGGCTAATATGTTTGATACCAAGGAATTCCATGACAAGTATTATTATGACGGTGCGCTGGGTGCGCTTTACACCAAGCGTATGACCGAGTTTCGTGTGTGGGCGCCCACGGCGTCGAAGGTGGTGCTGAACCTCTTCCGGGAGGGTCTGGGAGACAATCAGCTCGACAGCCTCGACATGACTCCCGCCGAGAACGGCACATGGGTATATAAAATGCCCGGCGACCAGAACGGGATTTATTATACCTACAACGTCACGGTCAACGGGGAGACCAACGAGGTGGTGGATCCCTATGCCAAAGCCGTCGGCGCGAACGGTCTGCGCGGCATGGTGCTGGATCTGCGCGACACCGACCCCAGGGGCTTCCGCATGACCGAACGTCCCCGTTTCGGCAATTGCACCCCTGCCGACGCGGTGGTCTATGAGACCCACGTCCGCGATTTTTCCAATCATTACAGCGCCCGCAGCAATTTCCCCGGCAAGTTTCTGGCGTTTACCGAGACGGGCAATATGCTGGGCGACGGCACCAAGATCGGCGTGGATCACCTCAAGGAACTCGGCGTGACCCATGTGCAGCTGCTGCCGACCTACGACTATTACACTGTGGACGAAACCAAGCTCGACAAGCCGCAGTTCAACTGGGGCTATGACCCGCTCAATTACAACGCGCCCGAAGGTTCCTATTCCACCGATTCCTATGACGGCTCGGTGCGTATCACCGAATACAAACAGATGGTGCAGTCGCTTCACCGCAACGGCATCCGCGTGATTATGGATGTGGTGTACAACCACACCATGTTCGCCGAAAAGTCCTATCTCAATATGACCGTGCCGCATTATTACCATCGCACCCGCGAGGACGGCACCTTTTACGACGGCTCCGCCTGCACCAACGAAACCGCCTCCGACCGTCCGATGTGCCGCAAGTACATTGTGGATTCGGTGGTCTACTGGGCGACTGAGTATATGCTCGACGGCTTCCGGTTTGACCTCATGGGCATTCACGACATCGAGACCATGAACGAGATCCGCCGCGAACTCGACCGCGTCGACCCCACCATCATCGTTTACGGCGAAGGCTGGACCGGCGGCGAATGCGGTATTCCCGACAGTCTCCGCGCCCTCAAGTGCAACGCGAAGCAGTACCCCAAGGTGGGCGCTTTCAGCGACGATATCCGCGACGGCATCAAGGGGCATGTCTTCAATCTCAAGGAGAAGGGCTTCGTGAGCGGCGCGCAGGGCTTTGAGGAGACGGTGAAGTTCGGTCTGGTGGGCTGCATTGACTTCCCCAGCATCGACATGACCAAGGTCAACTATTCCAAGCAGGCGTGGGCTGCCAATCCCTCGCAGGCGGTCAATTATGTGGAGGCGCACGACAATCTCACGATCTGGGATAAGCTCGCCACCTCCAATCCCGAAGACGACGAGGCAACCCGCATCAAAATGGATAAGCTCGCGGCGGGCATTGTCTTTACCGCGCAGGGCATTTCGTTTATCCAGCTCGGGCAGGATTTTCTCCGCACCAAGTACAACGAAGTGACGGGCGAATTTGACGAGAACAGCTTCCGCTCGCCCGACAAGATCAACAATATCGACTGGCGGCGCAAGGCGCAGTACCGCGATGTATTTGAATATTACAAGGGTCTCATCGCCTTCCGCAAGGCACATCAGGCGCTCCGTTACAATAAGCGCCGCGAGGTGGTGGAACACCTTCATTTCCTCGACTGCCCCCATGCCAACATGATTGCCTTCACCGCGACGGCGGAAAATGAAATGATTGTCATCTATAACGCCAACCGCGACACGCAGCTTTTCCAGCTGCCTGACGGCGAATGGGATGTTTATATCAATGAGAAGCAGGCGGGTACGAAACTGATCGAAACGGTCAGCGGCGCGGTCAAGATTGCCGGCATTTCGATGTTTGCGGCGGTCAGAAAGACCCGGTAAACCGGATAAACCACAAAAGCGCGTCACGTTGTGTGCCGTCAAATCATCCATCAACACATTGTATGTATCATTTTAACATGACACTGAGCGACGATGGATTGCTGGGTCATGTGGAGGTCAGAATTATTATCAAGGAAGACGGATTTCAGGTCCAGGCGCTTTCTCCCATCAATGTTCCTTCGGACAAGCGCGATGAGATGGCAATTTTCCTCACCTATATCAATTATCAGTTCAGAAGCGGTAATTTTGAGATGGATTACCGTGACGGAGAAGTGGCATTCAAGATGGATCAGTTCTGTGGCGACCAGATGCCCGGACCGGATGTCATTGAAAGAGCGATCTATGTGCCTATTGCGATGTTTGATAAGTATGCCCAAAGCATGGTGAGCATTATGATGGGTATGCAGAGCGGTAAGAGTGCCGCTGAAAATCTGAAGGATGACGATTAAGCGTCTGCTGTAGAGAATCATCATAACGAAAAAAGGACACCCTTTTGCGTCACTTCCTTTTCGGGAAGAGAGCAGAACGGTGTCCTTTTGTGTTGTGGTCGTTCTTTCCGCGGTCAGCCGATGAAACGATAAAAGTTGTCGGGATAAAACAGATCATCGCCCGCCCAAAACTGCCAGTCTACGATGTCGTCATAGGTGAAATCCTTTTGTACGCCTTCCACCATGTCTCTGACATAATAGGCGTCCTGCGTGAGTGTGGCGGTGAAACCGTCGTCCCGCAGCGCATTGGCTTCAAACCAGATGTATTCATGCGAATCATCGTCAAGTCCCCGGTCCGGGTCGGGCTTCAGCCCGATTTTGACCAGCAGGGTCTTTTCGCCGTCGACGCGGTTCCACAACTGACGCAGCTGCGGAAGATAATACTGCGCCAGCGTGCGCATACGCTGGGTTTCGGCGGTGGTGAGAAAGTAGACGGCGTTTTCCTGGATTTGGTTTTCCCACTGCGCGATGGGGACGGTTCTGCCGTGGAGTACGTCGTCGTCGTTTTCGTAGAGACAGACCGCCCCCATATCTCCACTGTGATCTTCATCGCGGTCCTCGGAAGCACTGCCCATAATGCCGTCGGGCAGCTCGCGCAGCGCCCATTGGGTGCGTTTCCATGTGACCACAATGTCTCTGCCCGATTCCGTGACGCCAAGGCGCATGGGTTCGATTTCGTCGATAAACCTCCCGCTTACTGCCCGCTGTGCCATCTGATTGAGCACGCGGACAAAGGCGCTGTAATTCCCCTCGGTAACGCCCAGCATTTCCAGTTCCACGATGCCGCAGCGATTGAGTCCGTGGGTGTGGAGCCAGACGCTGTCGCCGGTGTTTTCGTCAAATATTGCCTGTACCATAAAGAGGTTGATGGGCGAGAGCGCCGCCTGACAGGCACAGACCGCCGCCACCCATTTGCCCGAAAACATACGGTGGGCGGTTTCGTCCATCAGCGCTGCCATATGGGGCAACAGCATATCCATGAGCCGGATCTGGAGATAGAAGGAATCCATCGCGTCGTCCGAAAAAATCATGCTGATGCCGTACCCGGCGTCGGCATTTACCACGCTTTTAAAGGATTCCTTGTCCAGCCCTTGCAGCGACGGGTCGTCGGGTTCGACATAGATATCCACATGGGCGGTTTCGATGAGATATTCCTGCCCTTTGTAAGCCACGCGGAGCGGGGAATGGCGGGAGAGGATGGTGATGTCATCGGTGTCGTGCAGGCGGGATACAATCGCGGCGAAGTCGGGGATTTCTTCTCCCCCGCGCGGCACCGCGACCATCCGGGAAGCGACTTTTTCCACATGGCAGGAACGCAGCGAGCCGCTTTCCTTTTTTGGGGACGAACCAAATACATTCATGATACCATAAACCTTTCTGCCTCATTGAGCGCCGGAAGTGATAGCGGCGAATTCCTTCACTTCGTCCAGCGGGAGACTGGTGTATTCCGCGATTTCGTCAAGGGTCAGTTTCCCGCTCAACAGCATTTTGAAGGCGTTTTTGACGGCTGATTTTCTGGCGTTTTCCTGCTGCCGGACGATTTCGGCTCTGGCTTCCACGGCTTCGTTTCTGGCTTCGGCAGCTTGGTTTTTGGCTTCGGCAGCTTGGTTTTTGGCTTCGGCAGCTTCGTTTCTGGCTTCGGCGATAGCGGCTCTGGCTTCTTCTTCCGCCTCTTTCCGACCATCCTGCCGCAGTTCTTCTAAAAAGTCACACATATGATTGACCCCCTCATGTTCATATTTGAAATGACCTGTTTTTTCAGCCAGCAGCTTGTAATTCATCTGCTTTGGCTCAGTGCAGGTAAAATCATACATCAGTTTGCCCAAAGGAGAATTGTCCGCGATTTCCGCGTTTACATAGATGATGTGCGATCCGTCACCGAATTCATCGCCGGTTTCATTGATGCGTCTGTCGATATGGCTGATGGGCAATCCTTTTTCCAGAACGTCATTTCGGGTGATAAAGATCACATACGTTTCCGGCAGCAGCCGGTAATCCTGATTGGGCAGCAGGATTTTTCCGTCAATAAGACTGCTGTTGTAGCGTGCCCGTCTGGGAAGGGCGCCGCCGACACTGTTCTGAATTTCAATATCGTACTGAATCCCGTCGCTGTCGGTGGCGAACACGTCCAGCCAGTCATTTGTGAGCCATTCGTCGCGGGTGCGGCACCACGCGCGCAGGTAGCGGTTTGTCAGAACGCACATGACAAATGTGCCATATATGACAGCACCATGGCGGCGCAGGTGTCGGCGGCAGCAGCGGCGAAGGCGGGATAATCCATCACGGCGTTTTCGTCGGCGGAATCGGAGATGCAGCGCACCGCGCCGAAGGGGATGCCCGCCAGCGTGCAGACGTGGGCAATGGCGCCCCCTTCCATGTCACAGGCAGCCGCGTTGAAACGTTCCCGCAGCGCGGCGGTTACGGTCTTGTCCGCGACGAACCGATCGCCCGTGGCAATGGTGCCGGTGACGCAGCGGGCTTTATCGCCGATAGCCTCCTTCAGACGTGCCGCGATGACCGGATTGGCTTCGAAATAGATTTGATTGACGGTGGAGACAAATCCTACGGGGTCGCCGATGGCGGAGGTGTCCACATCGTGCTGGACAAAATTTTTGGCGATGACAATATCGTTCTGCCTGATACCGTGGGCGACTGCCCCCGCCACACCGGTATTGATGAGCTCGGTCACGCCGAAAACGCTGATCATGATCTGGGCGCAGACGGCGGCATTGACCTTGCCGATGCCGCAGCGGGCGAGAATCACCTCACGGTCGTAAAGCGTTCCCGCCGTAAACGGAATGCCGCTGATGACGGTTTGGGTGGTGTGCTGCATGGCGGCTTGGATGGCGGCTACTTCCACGTCCATCGCGCCGATGATTCCTGTCATGTGTTTTGTCTCCTTTCAGAAGTGTGGTGAAAGATTAACGGTTGACCTGTATATGTAGATTTCCGTCGATGACCTCACAGGTGAAGCTGTCGCCGGATGAGGCGGGATAGAGATGGCGGAAGCCCTTGACGCGAAGCCGGGAGGCGGTCAGAGAAATCTCATCGGGTTCCCCGGTCAGAATGACCGCGCCGGCGGAGAGATAGGTGATATGTGTCGGCGGCGTGCGAAGGATGAGCACGTCGCAGGTGAGATAGCCGGGCGGAAGCAGGGCGCAGTCGCCGTTATCGGGGCAGACCAGCACGGATGTGGCACCGGCGGTGAAACGCTGCCATTGTGCGCCCTGCCGGTCGGTGAACATTTCAAGTGTGAGCGCAGGGAGTTTCACAGTGCCGCCCAGCGGCAGGAGCCGCGTGTGACTGCGTCCGGCGGCTTTGCCTATCACGGGAAAGCGGGAGAGGCTGTCGGCACTGTCGCCGCAAAAGCAGTAATGAGGGGCATAGGTTTCAATGAGGGCGTCGCCCAGTCCGCTGTGATAACCGTCGGGACAAGCCACGGCGAGCGCGTCAAGTGTGCGGACGCCTTCGGCGTCGAGGCACGATTGGATGGCGGACAGTTCCAGACGTTCGCCGCCGGTTTGGGTGATCATCGTGCGGACGCCGCTTCGCGCGCAGACACAGGCGCCGCCCTCCGTGGCGAAGATGTGGATGCGTGCGCCGGTATGAAGCGCCTTGTGAGAAATCATCGCCGATGACAGCAGCAGGGATATGGCACAGAAAGCGGCGCTGGCGGCATAGCGGTGTCTATCGGGCGACGGGTCGCGCCGTATGAGAAGAAACACCGCCAGCAGAATGCCTCCGGAGAAAGCAAAAAAGAAGGGAACATAGGGATAGCTGGCATTGGCACAGCCCAGCGGAATGCCCGACAGCAGCGCCGTAACGCTGTCGAGATATTGTGCCAGCGCGGCGGCTGCCAGCCGGAACGGAAAGGACAGCGCAATGCCCGCGATGGGTACTGCGTGGAGCAATCCCGCCGTGATGCCCGTCAGGAGAAACAGCATGGCGGGGGAAAGGCAGAGCAGGTTGGTCAGCGGCGCTGTCAGTGAAAGATAACCGAAATACATCGCGCTCAATGGCATGGTGACCAGTGCGGCGGTGACGGATACCGAAAAATTGTCAATGAAACCGGCTTTGATTTTCTTCCTGAGGGTGGACGAACGGTCGGAAGGGTTTCTGTGGAAGCGATGGGTGAGGCGCGATTTGAGGCGGTCGGCAAAGAGGATGATGCCCACGGTGGAAACCACCGATAATTGCAGTCCGATGTCGGTGGCGATCATGGGACGAACCAGCAGCATGATCAGCAGGCTCAATGACAGTGATGTGAGCGGATCGGGGTTGCGATGAAACAGCTGCGCGGTCAGTGCCATGAGGTGCATGATACCGGCGCGGGTGACGGAGGGGGTAAATCCGGTGACTGCCATAAAGAGCAGAATGACGCCCATCGTCAGCAGGTAAGACTGCCGGGGTCGCCAGCGAAGGCGAAAGGTCATACGGGTGCATACCGCCGCCAGCAGGCTCACATGGAGACCCGAAACGGCAAGCAGATGTCCGATGCCGGACGTGCGGAAATGACGCACCACCGATTGGTCAAGCGCGTCGGTATCGCCCAGCAGCATGGCGCAGAGCATACCGGCGGACTTGGAGGGAAGGGTGGCTTTCATGGCGGCAATGATGCTGCGACGAACGGTCAGCGGAAAAAAGCGGATACGGCTGAAGGCGTCGGCGGCGGTCACGGTTGGCTCCGCGGACGGCAGACACCATGCCCGTGCCGCGATACCGTCGGCGAGCAAGTTGGTACGGCTGTGGGAACTGTTGGAAACCGTATCCTCCAGAAAAGTGACCGCTACGGTGACCTGATCCCCTTCGGCGGCGTTGAGGCTGGTTCGGCTGAAGAGACGAAGGCGCAGTGATTGGGGGACTTCCGGAAGGTCGATGGAACTGGTCTGCACCGTGTAGTACCACCTGCCATACTGCTGACGGGGGATATCGGTGATTTCTCCCGAAATCATACAGGTCTGTGTGCCGAGAGCGTCGGCGACGGTCTGTGTGCGGATTTGCTGATGCCACATGACCAGAAATCCCAGCGCTACGGGAAGAACGCACAGGAGTATGACGGAATGAGATTCCCTTTGAATGAAAATGGCCACGAGTCCAAGGACCGTGACCATGACAAATAGCGTAAGGTTGAGAGCCGATGCCAGAAATGCCGCGCATACCAGCGCCGCAAAGTAAAGCAATACGGCAGTGGCAAGCGGACGGCGGAGCGGCATGGAGACTTTGAGGGAGAAATGTGCCATAGCGGGTTACTTGAAGAAGAGCGGCAGCGCTTCGAGGAAGATGATATCGTCTCTGTCCTTGGCGTCGCCCTCGGCAAGCACGGCGCATTTTGCCACAACGGTGCCGCCTGCCTGTCCGACAAGTTTTTCGACTGCCAGCAGGGAACCGCCGGTGCTGATGACGTCGTCAAGAATCAGCACGCGCTTTCCCTTGAGGTCTGCCACGTCATCCTCGCCGAGATAAAGCTTCTGATCACTCTGGGTGGTGATGGACTTGTCATCCACGCTGATGGCGTTGCCCATGTACACCTTGACGCCCTTGCGCGCGACCACATATTTTTTGCCGCACTGACGGGACATTTCATATGCCAGCGGAATGCTTTTGGCTTCGGGGGTGAGAATCACGTCGAATGCCGGGGACTTGGCGAGCAGCGCCTCGGCGGACTTTTCGGTGATTTCCACGTCGCCGAAGAGAATGAAGGCGGCGATGTCCAGCTTGTCGCTGACCGCGAATTTCTTGAGCCGACGCTTGCAGCCCGCGATGGTAATCTCATAAAAATCGTTCATGTTTGCTGTTTCCTTATCTTTTTTATCAGTCTTGTCTTTTTTGTCTTTTTTGTCTTTTTTGAAAAATCCAAACATATCTGCTCAGCCCATCTTTTCCGGCAGCTTCTTGCCGCCTAATATATGAAAGTGAATGTGATTGATGGTCTGGGCGCCGTCCTCGCCGCTGTTGGTGATGACGCGGAAACCGTTGCCCAGTTCCTGTTCCTTGGCAATCTTGGCAATGATCTCGAAAATATGGGCGACCGTTGCGCTGTTTTCGGGCGTGATGTCGGCGGCGGAATCGGCGATGTGGGTCTTGGGGATGACCAGAATATGAACCGGCGCCATCGGGTTGATGTCCTTGAAGGCGAGGACGGTTTCGTCCTCATAGACCTTGGTGGAGGGAATATTGCCCTTTGCGATTTCGCAGAATAAGCAATCCATATGCGTTTGGTGTCAATCCTTTCTGAGTGGGAATCTTGGAACAATTCAATTTTACCATTTGCATCGGGCAATGTCAATCCTATTTTGATGAAAATGCCGGATTTTACACATAAAATCGTAACGAAGATGGGTACAGCATTTTGGGCAGGGAAAAACGCGATAATTTTATTATAAAAAAGATTTTTGCGAGTTATGAGAACATTGACATTGATATTGAAATCAATGTCAATCACTTAACGCCAGTCACTCCCTCCGTCTCGCCTGCGGCGAGCCACCTCCCTCAAAGAGGGAGGCAATCGTTGGCTCCCTCTTTGAGGGGGCTGTCGCGTAGCGACTGGGGGAGTGCAAAACGCGCTTGATTTTATTTATAAAGTATGGCGCACACGATAGCGCCTTAAGTGATTGACATTTATATTGAAATGTGTTATACTGAAATGGGTGTGAAATCATTCCGCAATTCGCGGTAAAATAGCGGAATGATTTTCTCCGAAAAAAATACATTTGGATGAAAGCGAGGTTTTATTTGTGAAGAAGAAAATTCTGGCGTTGGCACTGATGCTGACCCTGCTGGCGGGATTCGTGCCGTTTGGTCGGATGGCGCTGCCGACAGTGAGCGCGGCGGACAACGATGAGGCAACTGTGTCAGGTGATCTCACCATTTCGAATGCCTTTTCCCTGTACGAAGACATGCACGTTTCCGGTAATGTGACTGTAACAAGCGGCGGTACGCTGGATCTGAAAGGACACACACTTACCGTAGACGGCAATTTTACGCTGAGTTATGGGAACTTTACTCTTAATGGTGGAACGTTGAATGTAGGTGGTAATGCAGCTTTTTATGAAAACAGCTCCGATTATAGTAGGTATTTTGCTATGACAAACAAAGCCGATCGAATTAATATTAGTGGAGATTTAACCACCGCATTAAGAAATTGCCATGTTTTGTCTAATGGTGAAATTAACATTGAAGGCAACTGGACTAATAAAGCTAATTTTTATACCTACTATAATACCAACTTAACCATGGAAAAAAATATTCGCGTCAACTTCGTTGGAAGCAAGGATTTAACAATCACGGCTGAGGGGTCTATCTATGTTCCCACAATTGGTATTGAAAATACGCCTCAGCGCAAGGTTTCCATGAAGGGAAGTATCAGTGCTGGTTTGCTGGAAGGCGGCAATGTCACGATTACTGCGGTTGATAATCCTACATTGACCTTTACCACTGTCACCGGCAGCGTGAATGTGGTGGGAAATGCGACCCTGAGCATTCAGCAGAAACTGACGCTGAGTTCGATTGCCGTGCAAACCCCGCCGACCAGACTGGCATATCAGACCGGCGAGACAATCGATACGACGGGACTTGTACTGACGGCAACTTACAACAACGGTACAACCAAAGAAATCACAGAGGACTTCACCTGTGAGCCTGCCGTACTGGAAGAGGAAGGCACGCAGACCGTCACCGTGACCTACCGCGGGAAGACCACGACCTTTGATGTGACGGTCGAAAAAGTGCTGGATTATCTGATTATCAAAAATGAGCCGGATCAATTGAACTACAATATTGATGAAACGCTGAATACGGATGGTCTGGCGCTGATTGCGGTATATAAGGATCAGTCTATGGAGGAAGTCACAAGCGGGTTCACCTGTACGCCCACCGCGTTCACCAAGGCGGGCAAACAAACGATCACCGTCACATACAGGGGCGGAACGGCAACCTTTGATGTGAATGTAAGTAACCTGCTGAATTATGTGACCATCAAAAATAAACCCACAAGATTGACTTATGGTATCGGTGAAACGCTTGATACGAGCGGTTTGACGCTGCTTGCGATATACAGAGATAAGTCCACGGAAGAAGTAACCGAAGGTTTTGTCTGTGAGCCGTCTGTGTTGAACACCATAGGAACGCAGACGATCACCGTTACTTACGGCGGCAAGACCACGGCATTTGATGTGACAGTCAGTGAGACAGCTCTCTCTTCGATTGCTGTCAGGGACAATCCTGCCCAGACAGTCTATAAAGCGGGTGACAACCTTGACACGACCGATCTTGTGCTGACAGCAGCTTTCAGCAACGGTTCAACACAGGATGTTACAGAGGGCTTTACTTGTGAGCCGACCGTATTGAATACGACGGGTACGCAGACCATTACTGTGACTTATAAAGGTAAAACCACAACCTTTGATGTGAACGTCATGGCAAAAAATCCGCTCGTCATCACCCGACTGCCTGAGACCGTAGCGGTCAAGAGCGGAATGACTGCCGCATTCAGCGTGGAAGCAACAGGCGAAGGATTGACCTATCAGTGGCAGCTTTCGGACGATCAGGGTTTGACGTGGCGCAACAGCAAGACCACTGTACCCAATTATTCCGCGACCGTTACCGACAGTAACAACGGACGGTATGTACGCTGTGTTGTGTCCGATAAATATGGCAATAAGGTCACATCCAGTGCCGCCAGAATGAAAATCACATCGCTGAAAATTACGGAACAGCCCTCACCTGTGACGGCGAAGGCAGGCGACACGGTGACATTCAAGGTGAAGGCATATGGTCCGGGCATCTCTTATCAATGGCAGCTTTCGGACGATCAGGGTAAGACGTGGCGCAACAGTTCCACCAAGGCTGCGACGTATTCCACCACATTGAGTGATAAGAACAACGGACGCTATCTGCACTGCATCGTGACGGATAAATACGGTAACTCGGTAAAATCCGACGCGACGTATATGAAGATTTCCTCACTTGCGATTACGGGACAGCCCGTAAACACGGAAGCACCCAAGGGCGGCAATGTGACATTCAATGTGACCGCAAAAGGACCGGGCATCACCTATCAGTGGCAGCTTTCGGATGATCAGGGCAAGACGTGGCGGAACAGTTCCACCAAGACCGCGACGTACTCGACCACACTGAGCGATAAGAACAACGGACGGTACGTCCGCTGCATTGTGACCGACAAGTACGGCAACAGCGTCATTTCCGCCCCGGCGAGCATGACAGCCGCGTAATGTCTGACAAAGCCAATTTATGCTGATTGAAACACCCCGCCGTCTGACGGATATCTTCGGATATCGGTCAGACGGCGGGTTTGTGTTTGTCGAAAATGCGGCAAATGAACGTGTTAAAACCGAGCAAAAAGCCGAAAGACAAAAAAAGCAAAAATAATGCTTGACAAAGGGGGATAGGTGTGATAGAATAGCGAAGCTGTCGCAGAGAGCGGCGCGTGAAAGAGAGGCTGGCAGCCGCCCGGGAGAGGGAGTTGAGCGCAGTTTCCGGAAGCGTGCAAAGCGGCGTCGGGTAAAAAAAGTTTTGAAAAAACTGAAAAAAGTACTTGACAAAGCGGAATCGATGTGATAGAATCATAAAGCTGTCGCGAAGAGACGGGCTGTCGAAAGAGTACAGAAAATCAGATGAATCAAAAGAAATTTTGAAAAAGATGAAAAAGTACTTGACAAACCGAATCGGATGTGATAGAATAGAAAAGCTCGCAAGCGAAGCGAACGAGCTTACAGAACCTTGAAAATTAAACAACGTTGACCATGATTCGATTTAACAAAATCGAACG
>JAFPUM010000030.1 GCA_017395425.1 Clostridia bacterium
CCACAATTATCATATTGCTTTTCTGGAATTTTATGCTTAATAATGATTTATAACGATCATATTTTTCACATATAAATTCAGAAACTCAAGATGATTTAGATCATATTCCTGAAAAACAGGAGGGGGACTGAATAGTTACAACGCAGAAACAAAACCATCCATCGGGAGGATTGTATCATATGAAATGCGGGTATTGTGGAAAAAACATTCGTGACGACGCGACATTCTGCACTTATTGCGGACGGAATCTCAGCGAGAACGCTCCGGAAGAGGAATCGGTGCCGCCAATAAAGACCAGTCCGACAGGCGCATTGATTACGCTGCTGCTGGTACTTCTGATTCTGGGGGCAGGCAGTCTGCGATTGCTCCGTGAATCACAAAAGGAACCACGCGGCGTGGTTGTTTCCGTTTCGGACACATCCCACAGAACCCCGGTAAAAGCGGAAGAGTCCCAGCTTGACAAGATGATAGTGGGGAAGTGGAGCTGTACCGATCCGGCGGCGGCGGATTATGATCAGAATGACTACGGCATTCAGGTGAAGATCACACTGGTGATGAAGGAAGACGGTCAATTTCAGCTCCAGTATAAAATGTCCGATACCGGCGCGTCCGCCTTAAAACTCCGGCTGGACGGCGATTATCTCACCCGCGACGGCGTGATATCCTTCCGTCCCGATCTCTCCGCGCTGGATGGCGAAACCGGGGGAGAATTTTTCAAGCGTCACGGCAAAACTCCCACATTTACCTATACCGTAACGGAAAAAACGCTGACGCTTCATTATGATAACGACACCGATGTAACCTTCCGGCGCGCCGACTGATGCCGGAAGGTTGGACGGCGGCTTAGGGAAACGCTGAATCGACTGATTCAGCGTTTCCCTAGAAAAGCACGGTGCCGAGGAAGGAAATGCCCTTGGAAATGCCGAGCATACCGAGACTGTACATGGCGATGGAAAGCGGCTTGCAAAACAGAATGATCAGTGTATAGGTCTTCCACGACATCTTGGTGGTGCCGGCGAGATAACAGATCAATCCGTCCGGCGCACCGGGCAGGAAAATGGCGACGGCAAAGAGCTTCTTGAATCGTCCGTGGTCTTCCGTCCAATGCTCGTATTTCTCAATGGATTCCTTGGAGAAGAGCCGGTGCATGAGCGGCTTGCCGTAGACCCGCGAAATAGCAAAGGTTGCCAGTGAGCCGATCACAATACCCACATAATTGTACCAGAATCCCCACCAGGGTCCGAACAGCAGCACCCCTGCCAGCAGCGTCACACCGCCCGGAATCACGGGAATTCCCACTTCCAGCGCCTGCAAAATCGCGAAGATAATCGGCGCGGTCATTCCAAAGCTGTTCACCCAGTCCCGCAGCGTTTCGGGAGAAGAGAAAATCCCCTTCTTCCAGCCGTAAATGCCGAAGGCGACGCACCCGAGCAGCAGCAATATCATCAGAATATTGCTCACGGTTCTGACGATTTTGTTATCACCGAATTCTTCCAGTTTTTCTTTGGCAGCTTCGCTTTTTTGTTCCAGCTTGGCTTCCAACGCGGCAATGGGTTTCTGGCTGATAGTTTCAGCGGATTCCTTTGTTGTTTCAATGATAGTGCTTTCTTGTTCCATAATAATAATACCTCCTCAATGATACACTTACGATATAGAATAGCATGTCTCGGTTAAAATGCTATGGTGCATTTCTGAATTTTCCTTGAATTTCCTATGTATATCTATAATCATCCCCGCCGTATCGGAACCCTATCGGATACGGCGGGGATGGTTATAGTTTATCCCTTTGTTCATACGCTTTTCGCGCTCGAGGGTCAATAGCGGAACAGCGGTCGTTTCAAAAAATGCTCCGTCGGCAGGCTGTTATAAAAATGTCTCCACATGGCGGCGACGTGTTCGCGGCTGTAAAAGCGGGAACCCTCGCACGATTTCGCGGCATAATGCGCATAGAAATCCGGGTCACTGCTCAGACGCAGCAGATCATTGCCAGCGCCGCACACGCCAGCAGATTGAACGCCGCGAAGAGATTCCACGCGAGCTGTGTGTTCCTGTTTGAAATCCGGTGTGGCTGCCCCTGAGCCTGTGGTTCCCTTGGTCTGACCACAGGTGCGGTCACGGTTTCGATATTGTCCATGTCCTGCTGATCCCCCTATCATTCCATATCTTTTCATATCATTTCATCGTTTTCCCTGTGTTTATCCTTTCCACACGGGTTCACAAATTGCAAAGCATCGGTTTCATGTGTATTGACGAAAAATCGCTATTGACAAATCGCCATTCGGGATGGTTCTGAGTATAGGACAGCGAATGGCGATTGTCAATGGTTTTTTGTCGTTTTTCGATAACCTTACAAAAATGTAAGGGAATCATTCGACGGGTTGGTAACGCAGTTCCGTCTGGACAAAGAACTGCCCGCTGACAGAGCGGTTCCTGTCGTTGGCTCTGATATAGAGGATACAGTAGGGCTTGGAGAAATCCACCGTGTTGCCGGTTGCTTTCGCGTCGTCAAGAAGCCGGCGCACAATGGCGTTGGAATCCACTTTCACGGTCTCGATTTCATATTCCACATAATTGCCGTCGTCATCCCAGTTGCCCTCTTCCCAGTATTCGTGGGATTCATCGACCCACTCTTCTGTCATATGATTGGTCCGGTAGTAAAAATCGAGGTCGGTGAATGTGTCCGCTCCGTGATAGGCGGCGCCGACGTCGAGATAATTCATTTTCGCCGCGTGATCTTCGATGGCATCCAGCACGGCGGGCAGACGGTCGTTGGCGCGCTTGACCACCAGCGCGTGGGTCTTGGGGAAGCGCTGGGGGTCGATCTGGAAGATTTGGGAGAAGCTGTAACCGGACTGATACAGGTGCCGCTCGGCATAGCCGTAGATGTCAAGGTAGAAGGAGGGGGATTGAAGCGAATTGCCGGGAATGATGTCACACTGGTCGATGATATAGTCGCCCTTCCGGTAGGATTGGCTGACGAGTACCGTGCGGCGGCGTTTCTGATTCGGGTCGCTGGTTTCCTCTGTCGTATCGCTTTCCGAGACAGTGGGCAAATGCGCTTCATTGTCCAGACTTTCGTTGTAATCCGCATACAGTTCCTGTTTGAGGAAGTTGAGCTTCTGCGCGTCATCCATCGCGTTGTATTCCTCGACAAAGCTCTTGTAAATGGCAGTCACATCGTCCTCGGTCATACCGACCCATTCCATACCGATGTTGAGTTTTGCCGCGTAAGGCATCGCGAGGAAGGACTGCATAAAGGTCTTGTCGCCGGTGATTGCCTTCTCCAGCTGATCGCGGTGGGGCTGGTCAAACAGAACGGTGCGGGTGATGCTGCCGCCGTTTTTCAGGTTGAGACGGATATTGATCTGGGACGATGCTCCTATCTGACCGTCATCGTACTCTTGATAAGAGTCTCTCATGGAGGAATAATCGCCCATCACCTTCTGATGGTAGAACTGCCGGGGATTTTCCTGCCAGTCCTCCACATACTGATTGATCCATTCGGCGGCATATTGGATGACTTCGCGGTCGGTAAAGCGTGCGTCCTCGGTCACGGTGCGACCGTAGCTGTCCGCCATGCGGAAGATCGCCAGATGATCGTCCAGCGACGCGTTGTAGGGGAGCGTAAAGGAAACAACCTGATCGGGATTAATCTTCGTGGTGAATTCCGCCGAATCCGCCAGATAGCCGATACCGGTGATGACCATCGCGGCGGCAATGGGGACGGGGAGATATTTCAGCGCGAGAACCGAGGTTTTCAGACGGAAGGTAAAGAGCAGCTCGCAGAGCCAGACGAAAACCGTAAACGCACACAGCAGTACCAGTCCTGCTGCGCCATAGGCATACACATCCTGACCGGAAAGCGTATAGACAAGGTGTCTTCCGAGAATACCTGACTGCGAAGCAATCCAGCAGCAGACCGACAGGGTCACCGCCAGCAGCGCGAGAAGATGGGCAGGCTTGTTGACAAAGGGCTTGCCCGCCGTGTCGCCTGTGCGCACCGACGCAAAGAGTACGGCGGCGGCAAGATAAAGCAATCCCATCACCACATCGTAGACAATCGCGCTGCCCGAACAGAGTATTTCAAACAGCGGGGGAACATCTCGGTAAGAATACACCGTGCGCATAAAGTTGCAGGCTTCCATCAGATAGGCGATGGGGTCAGGACAATGCCCGCCGCTGGGTTGACGCACAAAGCCAAAGAATGAATAAAAGTTGATCATGGTGCTGTGAAACGCCGCCCAGACCGTCGAAGGAAGCGCCGCCAGACCCGCCATGGTCGCGAGCGCGTTGAGAATGCGTCCGGTGAGCGTGACCGACAGCGTCATGATGCCGAAGAGCGTCAGCGAAAAGGCGGCGTTGCCCGCGAACGCCTGCAGGCACAGCCCGATGGTCTTGGGGTCGCGGAACATCATAAAGACCGTGTGCATCAGATGTCCCGCCGCGATGCCGATGAGGTTCCACGCATAGACCGCGCCGGCGAAGTTCAGCCACACCGTGCCGAAGGAGTAGGGCGCCGCGCCGTAGAAATCCCTCGACTTGCCGGAGCGCAGGAAGTGGGACAGATAAAGCGTCGCGCCGAACAGAAAGAATCCCGACAGAACCGCGATGGCCACCACGGATTCAAAGGCAAAATCCACGCTGATATCCATCATATAGTGCCTGACGTACTCCGAGCCACGGCCGATGTCCATATTGACCAGCAGCACCGTGAGCGCCATGACCGCGGCATACACAATGCCGGGGAGCTTCAACTGCCGCATTCCCTCGAGGAACAGCGCCTTGCTGGGCTGCGGTTTGACATAATTTCTGAAAAAATCTTTCATGGGAATTGGTTCCTTCCTTTCCGCGCCGGATTACTGGCACTTGTAGATGAAGACTTCCTCCAGCGAGAGGGGAAGCAGGTTCATCAGCACGGGATGTTTGGCTTTCAATTCGTGTTCCACCAGGTCGCGGTCGTTTTCGTAGACCACGGTTGCCACGGTGCCGTCACAGCGGAAGCTCACGATGTTGGCGCCGTCGAAGCGCACCGCGTCCTCGTCGAATGCCTGCGGGAAGGCGATCTGCACCTTGACCAGCGCGGCGGTGACTTCCTGAATGTCGGACTGCACGTTGATATGACCCTTGTGCAGCATGGCAATCGCGTCGCACATATCGTCCACCTCGTGCATGGAGTGGGTCGCCATGATGACGGTCAGACCGCGCTCCGCGACCGCGTCCACCATGATTTCGCGCATATGGTGGCGTTTGATGACGTCCAGCCCGTCAAAGGTTTCGTCGATGAGCAGAATGTCGGGGCGGGACGCCAGCGCGAGAATCAGCGCCGCCTGCCGTTTCATGCCCTTGCTCATGGCGTGAATGGGCTTTTTGCGGTCGGCTTCAAACTGTTCGGCAAGAGAAGCGTACAGTTCTCTGTCAAATCTTGCCCGCGTACTTTCGCAGAGCTTCGCCATGCGGTCCATGCTGCTGCCGGGCAAAAAGTAGAGGTCGTCCGGCACATAGATGAGATTCCGCCGCACGCCAGGGCGGTTGGTGATGTCCTCGCCGTCGATGGTGACGGTGCCGCCGTCGGCGCTGTACACACCCGACATTACCCGCATGAGCGTGGACTTGCCCGCGCCGTTGGAACCGACCAGTCCGAAGATGCTGCCGGTCTGCACCGACAGGTTCACATTGTCCAGCGCGGTGAAATCGTCGAATTTTTTCGTGACATTAATCGCGTTTATCATTTTATCATTCGTCAATCCTTTCCGTGAAATTCATTGTCAAGACGTTTGCGCAATCGTACCCTTTAACTCTTTCCGGAATACCCCCGTTCGACTGCCTGTAAAACCGCCTGTTTGTCGATGCCCGCGCTGGCAAACTGCGCCGCGAGCCGCTCGACGGTATCGAGCTGTTTTTCCAGCTCGGCACGCAGAATCCCCTTCGCCTCGGCGCTGACAAAGCTGCCCTTGCCCGGCGCGGCGTAAATCAGCCCGCGGGACAGCAGGTTGGTGTAAGCCTTCTGAATGGTGTTGGGATTGGCGGCGATTTGGGTTGCCACTGCCCGAACGGACGGCATTGGCGCGTCGGGCGGCAGAATCCCTCTCAGGATGAACGTCTCGGTCTGGCGGACGATCTGTTCATACACGGGAACCCCGCAGAGATTATCGATGGTGAACATTCCATCACCTCCATTGTGTTTTCTGAACTATGCTCCATAACTGTATTATGTCGATTAGTACACATATATCTTACACCCGCTTCCGGCATTTGTCAAGAGAAATTTTGAATGGACGGTCAATTTTTTTACGGCGTAGGGGAGAGGCGGTTGATGTTTGATGAAAGATATGATAGAATACATTGGAAGGGAAGGATTGCCTTGAACCACACAAACAAAATCAACTACCAGCTTCTGTGCGAACGGGAGATTGAGGCGAATGCGGGAAAAACCCCGCGGCTGCTGCTGCATAGCTGCTGTGCGCCGTGCAGCAGCTATGTACTGGAATATCTGACCAATTACTTTGACATAACGGTGCTGTATTACAACCCCAATATTACGCCCGCCGCTGAGTATGACAAGCGTGTAACGGAACTCAAACGACTGATTGCCGAGGCGCCCTATCCGCACCCTGTCCGGCTCATGGAGGGACGGTATGACAGCAGCGAGTTCTTTGCCATTGCCAAGGGACTGGAAGATTTGCCGGAGGGGGGAGAGCGGTGTTTCCGATGCTACACCCTGCGGCTGGAGGAATCGGCGAGGATTGCCGCCGAAGGGCATTACGATTACTTCACCACCACGCTCAGCGTCAGTCCCTACAAAAACGCCGACAAGCTCAACGCCATCGGACGGGAACTGTCGGAGCGGTACGGGGTAAGCTATCTGTATTCCGATTTCAAGAAGAAGAACGGCTACAAGCGTTCGATTGAGCTTTCGGCGCAATACGGACTGTACCGGCAGGATTACTGCGGCTGCGTCTATTCAAAGATAGCGGCGGAAAAAAAGCGCCTCGAAAAAAGAGGCACGGAGGAGTGAGATGAATATGACTGGCATCACTTTTCAGAATTACACTGACGGGGATTATGAGGCGGTCTGTGACTTTCTGATCAAACGCAACCGAACAGACAAAAACCATATTCACTGGAACTGGGCAAGATTCGAGTGGATGATGGAACATCCCGAATTTCACAGGGATCAGATGGGCGCTATCGGTCTTTGGAAAGATCAAGGGAAAGTGGTAGGCGCGGCGATCTATGATATGTATTTCGGCGAGGGATTTTGCGGCGCGCTGACGGAATACGAAGAACTGTATCCCGAAATACTCACCTATGCCTGCCGGGAACTTCGCGACGGGGAGGGATTCGGACTGGCTGTGTGTGGCAACTGCGCCAGCGAAATCGAAGCGGTGTGCCGCGCGGGACTGGTGCCGACCGACGGCTCGGAAACGATGCTGCGACTGACGCTTGACGGTGGTCTGACGGCATCTCTGCCCGAAGGACTGACCTTCGCGGAACTCAATCCCGCCATAGAAGCCTATGATTTCCAATGGCTGCTGTGGCAGGGATTCGATCACGGCACCGACCGCGCGGCGTTTGAATCTGCGGAACCCATTGTCCCGCAGATTCGCCGGCATTTCAACCCCCGATTGAGCGTGGCAGCGGTCAACTCTGCCGGGGAAAAAGCGGGTTACTGCTGCGTATGGTATCATCCCGCCACCGACTATGCCTATGTGGAGCCGGTCTGTGTGATTCCGTCCTATCGCGGACAAGGCGTGGCAAAGGCGGTTGTCTCCGAAGCGCTGAACCGCGCCGCAGCGCTCGGTGCAAAGACGGCCTATGTGCTTTCGGATATGGTGTTCTACCAAAAACTCGGCTTCCAAATGGACAGGCGGTTTTCCTTTTATTGGAAAAAATAGAAAGAAAAGCCCGAATCATTCTGCTTCATCAGCGAAATGATTCGGGTTTGTCTTGTTGCGGGTTATAGAAAAAACTATTCCCAGATACCCTTGCAGGTGACGCCCGAGGCAAGCGCCAGCGCTTCCAGCTTGGCGGTTTCGTCGGTAGAAAGCGTCAGGGTCAGACCGTCGTTGAGTGACGAAGCGTGTGCGGGCTTGGTCAGTCCGACGATGGGAATCACGCCTTTGGCAACCGCCCACGCGATGGGAATCTGGGAAGAATCCACATGGTATCGGGCAGCCAGTTCGCGGATACAGTCGATGAGCGGCTGGATTTTTTTGAATTTTCCCTTGCCGAACGCCAGACCCCGCATGGAGAGCTTTTTGAAATGGTGTTTGGCGTCATAATGTCCGGACAGAGCGCCTTGTTCAAGAATCATATAGCCGAAAAACAGAATTCTGTTGTCACGACAATATTGCAGCGCCTCGGCTTCGCGCTCCATTGCCAGCAGACTGTAATGATTCTGCACAGCGGCGAGACGGGAGCCGTTTTGGCGGAGTACTTCATCCGCCAGCGCAATCTGGGCGGCGCTTCCGTTGGAAAGACCGATGGCTTTGACGAGTCCCGCCTGCTGACATTCGGCAAGTTCTTTCATGTTTTCTTTGAGGTTGAGCGGGGAATGCAGCCAGTAGAGATCGACGCAGTCCACCCCCAGCCGTTTGAGACTGGCTTCCAGCGCGGAACGGCATTCGCCCGGCTTGTAGGTTTTGTTCGGGAAATGCTTGGTGGAAAGTGTGACGGGTTTGTCCTTGATCAGAGAGCCGAGAAGCTGTTCCGACGTACCCATACCGTAGACTTCCGCCGTGTCCCAGAAGGTGAAGCCCGCGGCGTAAGCCGCCTGAAAGGTCTCGGTCAATTGCTGACGGTCGTAAGACTGTCCGAAGATCATTTTTCCGCCGTTGGAGCCGGAGCCCCATGCCCATGTGCCGATCATGCAGGTGGTCATGGTTTTTTCGTTGAGAATGTATTCCATTGGATAACTACCTCCGAATCATGAATGGATCAGCCAGAGCGATACAATGACTGCCCTGTGACAAACCGACATCGCTATGGATACCTGTCTGTATTATACACCTGATGGGACACCTGTTTTTAAATAATCTGTGAAGACTGCCGTTTTTGCTTGACAACCAGCCGTTCGGATGGTATAATCCCCATAAAACTGAATGAACGGAAACCGTTGAAGCGGAGATAACGGCGATCAAGCCTTTACAGAGAGCCTGCGCAGCTGAGAATCAGGCAAGAAACCAGTCGTCAAATGGACCGCCGAGGGCGCAGGGAAACTTGTTGTTTCATCAGAAACTGACGGGGAGTATGCTGCGACGCTGAGACCGGCGTTATGGGTCGGGGATATGATGGTATCCCGTCAAGCGCACGGCGTACAGCCGTGAATCAAGGTGGCACCGCGAATAGGTTCGTTTTTCACAGTATTCGTCCTTGACAGAAGAGTCTGTACTCTTTTGTCAGGGTTTTTTTATGCTTTTCGCACTGATTTTTCGTTATCAAATAAAGAAAGGAAGATTGTCATGACCAATCCTAACGGACGCTTCGGCATACATGGCGGACAGTACATCCCCGAAACGCTGATGAATGCCGTCATCGAATTGGACGAAGCCTATCAGCATTATAAGGAGGATCCCGCGTTCAACCGGGAACTGACCGAACTGCTCAACGAATACGCGGGCAGACCGTCGCGGCTGTATTATGCCGCGAAAATGACCGCCGATCTGGGCGGCGCGAAAATCTATCTCAAGCGGGAGGATCTGAACCATACCGGCGCGCACAAAATCAACAATGTGCTGGGACAGGCGCTGCTTGCCAAAAAGATGGGGAAGACCCGTCTGATTGCCGAAACCGGCGCCGGACAGCACGGCGTCGCCACCGCGACAGCCGCCGCCCTGATGGGGATGGAATGCGTGGTGTTCATGGGCAAGGAGGACACCGTCCGTCAGGCGCTCAATGTCTACCGGATGCGGCTGCTCGGCGCGGAGGTCATTCCCGTGACCAGCGGCACCGCCACGCTCAAGGACGCTGTCTCCGAAGCCATGCGCGAGTGGACGAACCGGATTGACGATACCCACTACTGTCTTGGCTCCGTGATGGGACCTCATCCTTTTCCCACGATTGTGCGGGATTTTCAGGCGGTCATCTCGCGGGAAATCAAGGCGCAGATGCTCGAAAAAGAAGGGCGGCTGCCGGATGCGGTGATTGCCTGTGTCGGAGGCGGTTCCAATGCCATCGGCAGCTTTTACCACTTCATCGGGGACAAGGACGTGCGTCTGATCGGCTGTGAAGCCGCGGGACGGGGGGTGGACACCTTTGAAACCGCTGCCACCGTCGCCACGGGTAAAGTTGGGATTTTCCACGGTATGAAGTCCTATTTCTGTCAGGACGAATACGGGCAGATCGCTCCGGTCTATTCGATTTCCGCCGGATTGGACTATCCGGGCGTGGGACCCGAACACGCCTATCTCCACGACATCGGACGCGCGGAGTATGTTCCTGTCACGGACGAAGAGGCGGTCTGCGCCTTTGAATACCTCGCGCGCACGGAGGGAATCATTCCCGCCATTGAATCGGCACACGCCGTGGCGCACGCCATGCGGCTGGCGCCGACACTCGGCAAAGACAAGTGTATCGTCATCACGGTTTCCGGGCGCGGCGACAAGGATTGTGCCGCAATTGCCCGTTATAGAGGGGAGGATCTTTATGAGTAATATCGCAAAAGCATTCGAGAGGGGAAAGGCATTTATCCCCTTTATCACCTGCGGTGATCCCGATTTGGAGACCACTGCCGCGGTAGTGCGTGCCGCCGTTCTGAACGGCGCGGATCTGATCGAGCTGGGCATTCCGTTTTCAGACCCTACCGCCGAAGGCCCTGTGATCCAAGACGCCAGTCTCCGTGCGCTGCGCGGCGGAGTTACCACGGACAAGATATTTGAGCTGGTGCGGGAACTGCGGCGTGACGTAACCGTTCCCATGGTGTTTATGACCTATGCCAATGTCGTGTTTTCCTACGGCGCGGAACGGTTTATCAGCACTTGCCGAGACATCGGCATAGACGGACTGATACTGCCCGATCTGCCGTTTGAGGAGAAGGAAGAATTCCTGCCGCTGTGTCATCAATATAGCGTGGATTTGATTTCGCTCATTGCGCCTACCTCTGAAAACCGCATCGCCATGATCGCGCGCGAAGCAGAAGGTTTTCTCTATATTGTTTCCAGTCTCGGCGTGACGGGTATGCGCAGTGAAATCACAACCGACCTTGCCGCCATTGTGGAAGTGGTTCGGAAGAACACGGACATTCCCTGCGCGATCGGCTTCGGCATTTCCAACCCGGAACAGGCTGCCCATATGGCTGCGCTTTCGGACGGCGCGATTGTCGGCTCCGCCATTGTCAGGCTGCTGGAGCAATACGGTAAAGACGCGCCCGGATACGTCGGAGCGTATGTCAAACAGATGAAGGATGCGGTTATTCACGCATCGATCTGACGGAATCCTTTTTCTGATCTGTCATTTTATTCCTAAGTACTGAGCAGATTTCACAATATTCTTCATCCCCCGCGTATAATCATTTTCAGCATGTCCTATTGACAAGGTATCCCCGTTGTGCTAAGATAATACTTAATCTATCTGACATATCACGGGGTTCAAGAGGTTTAAAAATGTGACGTTGGAGGAGTTTGTGATACATGAATAATGTAAAAAAAGCAGCCAAAAGCATCCACGGAAAAATCAGAAGGATTGAACACTGGCAGATTCTGGCGTGTTTTTTGGTCATCTATGATATCATTTCGATTCATATTGCTTATTTTGCCGCTTTATGGGGAAGATTTGATTTCGTGTTTTCCCGTATCCCTGAGGTTTATTTCATGCCATACCGGAGATTTATCACCGTGTACGCGCTGGTAAGTGCGGTGGTATTCTGGTTTTTCAGGCTTTATAAAACCATGTGGCGGTTTGCCGGTTTTACGGAACTGGTGAGAACAACCGTTGCCTCAGCGTTCATGTCGGTACTACACGCAATATTCATTACCGCCTTTGTTGGAAAAATGCCGATGACCTATTATTTATGGGGAGCTCTTTTCCAGCTGATTCTCCTGATCGGCGTCCGGTTTTCCTATCGGTTCTTTATTCAGCTTCGTTCATTACTGACCAGCCGAAAAGGGAACGGCGACAGGGTGATGCTCATCGGTGCCGGCGCGGCGGGACGGATGATTCTGCGGGATATTCTGTCTTCCGAAAAAACCGATGATAAAGTGATCTGCATTATTGACGATAATCCCAATAAATGGAATCGGTTAATAGACGGTGTTCCCATCGTAGGCGGACGGGATGATATTTTATCAAGCGTAGAAAAATATCAAATCAATAAAATATTCCTGGCCATACCCAGTGCCTCCGCAGAAGACAAGCGGGATATTCTGAGCGTTTGCAGTGAAACAGGCTGTCAGCTCAAGCAGCTGCCGGGCATGTATCAGTTTGTTGTGGGTCAGATTACCGTCTCTTCCATGACGAATGTTTCGATTGAAGATTTGCTGGGACGCGATCAGATCAAGGTCGATCTCACGGAAGTGTTTGATTTTATCAGCGGCAAAACGGTGCTTGTCACAGGCGGCGGCGGTTCTATCGGCAGTGAACTGTGCCGTCAGATTGCCACCCATTCTCCTAAAATGCTCATTATCTTTGATGTGTATGAAAACAACGCGTATGATATCGGATTGGAACTCAAGGATAAGTATCCGGAGCTGAACCTGAAGGTGCTGATCGGCTCTGTCCGTGACAGCAGGCGCATGTTTCAGGTGTTCAGTGATTATCGGCCTGACATCGTGTATCACGCGGCAGCGCACAAGCATGTGCCGCTGATGGAGGATAGTCCCTGTGAGGCAATCAAGAATAACGCCATCGGTACATACAAGACTGCTTACGCGGCTATGGTGAACGGCTGTCAGCGGTTTGTACTCATATCGACAGATAAAGCCGTTAATCCGGTCAATATTATGGGCGCAAGCAAGCGACTGTGTGAAATGATCGTGCAGAGTTTTGATTATAAGATCAAAGAGGGCAAAGCGGATGAAATACCGCAGCTCTTTACGCATTTCGGCAAGGAAAACGCCGATAAGGACGGCTCGGGAGATGTCTTTAAGAATATCAAGACCGAGTTTGTAGCGGTGCGGTTCGGCAATGTGCTGGGCAGCAACGGTTCAGTCATCCCGGTTTTCAAAAAGCAGATTGCCAAAGGCGGTCCCGTCACGGTTACACATCCCGACATTATCCGGTATTTTATGACCATTCCCGAGGCGGTTTCACTGGTGCTGCTGGCGGGTACCTATGCGCACGGCGGCGAGATATTCGTGCTGGATATGGGCAGTCCCGTCAAGATTGATACCTTGGCACGAAACCTCATCAAACAGTCGGGATACACGCCGGATGTGGATATCATGGTGGAATACAGCGGTCTCAGACCGGGTGAAAAACTCTACGAGGAAAAGCTCATGGAAGAGGAAGGTTTGAAAAAGACTGCCAATGACCTGATTCACATCGGTTCACCGATTCCCTTTGATGTCAATGTATTCCTGCGTCAATTGAAAGGGCTGATGAAGACGGCTTACGCCAATAAGTCCAACATTAAGCATTTGGTGGAAGCTATGGTGCCGACCTATCATCAGGCAGATATTTCCTCCCATCAACCGTCTGCCTGACGGCAACGCGTTTCAAAAAAACATGGACAAGCCTCCCAGCGTGACGGCATCCAACACGCTGGGAGGCTTATTTTTCGTATTCCAAATCTTATGACTCATAAAAAAGTTCCTGCGCTAAATCCACCGCGTGTCGGACACAGTCGTCGCATTCACAAAGCACGACGCCGGTATCCCTGCCTTTCAGCTCCTTGCAGAGCGACGCGCCGCAGCGTTGTGTAAAAGCCCCGTGCAGCTGGCGGGCATTTGCCAGAACCGGTCTGCCCTGATAAAGCCTGAGTCCCAGCAGTATTTCCGCGCCGACCAGTGCGCCGCAGGTGGCTTCCATACAGCCCATACCCGCGCCGAATCCGGCGCCCATACGTTTCAGAAGGTCTTCCGATAACCCTGTTTCCGCCGCAAACGCACAGAGAACCGCCTGTGCGCAGTTACAGCCGCTATGCTTCAGAATGACGGCATAATCGCGTTTTTCCATCTGTTTTGCTTCCTTTTTCGCCTTATCGTCTCATTGTAGTGCGCATTTTTTTTCCATTACTTTTGCGCGCAGATATTCGTAGCGCCGCCGTTTTTCTTCCTTGGCGAAATGAATTTCACGCAGCTGCTCCGGGCAATCGGTATAATCCAGCACCTCGCCGCCGAACTGCTCACTGGTCAGATCGAACACACAGCCGTTCACGTCGTTGAAACAGTGATAGTTTCCGTCCGGACGCCGGATGCCGTACACCTTCCCGCCAAACATATCCTGCAGCAAAAAGGCGGTGACAGAGCATTGCCCGAGCGTGGGGTTATCCGCGCTCCACTTATCCCGCATTCTGGGCGCACAGGTTTCAGCGCACCAGATATCTGACAGAATGTCATAATAATCCCGGGGCGTCAGACCGTCCCGGTCTTTTACGTCGGCTGTCTCCCAGCCATAGAACCGATAGGTTTTCATGATTGTTTACAGGATTCCTTTCTATATCTTTTGATGTGCGCGGTTTATTGCGGATTCGTGTTGATCTCATCGTGAATGACGCGGCTTTCTCCCTCCACCGCGTTGGCGTCGTACAAATCTCTTTTGATCTGCGAGCTGCTGATTTCCGGCATGCGGGGAAGATAGACCACTTCCACGCCTTCCTCCCGGAGAAAATCGAATTTCCCTTTCCAGTCGTCGCCCATCACAAAGGTGTCAATGTGATATTCGTGCATATCGCTGCGTTTCTGGCTCCAGCTTTCCTCGGGAATGACCAGATCCACATACCGGATGGCTTCTACCAGCGCCTTGCGCTGTTCGTAGGTGAAGTAGCATTTCTTATGCTTTTCGTTCCAGTTGAACGCATCGGAAGAAATGACCACAATCAGATAATCCCCCAATGCCTTGGCACGGCGCAGCAGATTGATATGACCGTAATGCAGCAGGTCAAATGTACCGTAAGTAATCACACGTTTCATGTCGCAGTTTCCTCCGTTTTTATCAGATCGTGATTTCCACCAGATTGCCTTCCACCGCCACGACGCAGCTTTCATAATAACCGTCCCCGGTGGTTCTGGGGCCGCTGACCACTTCGTATCCGTCGGTACGCAGCCGTTGTGTCAGTTCATCCACTGTTTCCCGGCTGCCCACGGAAAAGGCAATGTGAATATAACCTGTTCTGTTTAATGCTTTATGATCATCGGACAGATTGGGTTTGTGCATGATTTCCAGCCTTGCTCCGTCATCAAACGTGATAAAATAGGAGGAAAAACCGGTAGTCGGATTGTGATAGCCGTCGTCCGCTTTTCCGTTAAAATAGTTCACAAAAAACGCTCTCGCGGTTTTCAGATCATTGACATACATCGCGATGTGCTCAATTCTCATGCTGAACGCTCCGTTCTGCTCAGGATTCGTCTTTTGCCGGATATAAAATGACTATTTTTCATTATAATCCGGATCACCGGGATTTGTCAATGAAAAAAATGGATATTGGTAAAAGTGTGTAAAAAATAATTAAAAATTTGTGAATAAAATGTATTGAAAATACGAAGAGAATGTAGTAAAATTTAACAAAAAGAGATGGAAATCATCTCGAATTTTAAGGAGGCAATATAATGAAAAAACTTCTGGCACTTATTCTTTCCGTTGCGATGCTCGCTGCTATGGCAGTAACGCTGACCTCGTGCAGCGGCGGAGACGATGCCGTACAGGTTGGTATCGTTCTTCCCACCAAGGATGAACCCCGCTGGCTTCAGGACGAAGCTTCCTTTAAGGATGCGCTGGATTCCGCAGGCTTCACTTCCGAAGTTCTCTTCTCTCAGGGCAAGTCTGACGTCGAGCTGAGCAACGTGGAAGCTCTGCTTGAAAAAGACATCAAGGTTCTCGTTATCTGCGCTCAGGACGCTACCGCAGCCGGTGCAGCCGTCAACAAGGCAAAGGCAGCAGGCGTGGACGTGGTTTGCTACGACCGTCTGATCACCGGCACCGATTCCGTTGACTATTATGTTACCTTCAATTCCTTTGCCGTGGGCGTTGCGCAGGGTCAGTACCTCATCGACGCTTACAAGGACAAGACCGGTGTGCCGCTGTATATCTACTCCGGCGCTGTCACCGACAACAACGCGTTCATCTTCTTCGCGGGCGCATGGTCCGTGCTGAACAAGGCTGTTGCTGACGGTCAGTTTGTTGTCCAGAACTGCCCCGCTATCAAGGATTATGCCGGCAAGGCGCTTGATCCTGATGCGGATCACGACACCCTTTCCACCATTCTCGGCACCATCACCACCGACTGGGATTTCTCCAAGGCAAAGTCTCTTGCCGAAGCTAACCTCGTTGCTGCCAACGCAAGCGCGAAGGGTGATGTGGCGATCCTCGCTCCCAACGACGGTACCGCCCGTGCCATCGCTGACGCTTTCTCCGCTGATTCCGCTGTTTCCAGCTATGTGATCACCGGTCAGGATGCTGAAATGGCTTCCCTCAAGTATATCCAGGACGGCAAGCAGAGCATGACCGTCTGGAAGGATACCGCTACGCTCGCAAAGACCACCTGCGATCTCGTCAGCTCTATCCTCGGCGGCAATACGCCCGACACCTCCACCACCTATAACAACCAAGCGAAGGACGTTCCTTCCGCTGAGTGCGCTGTGACGGTTGTTGACAAGGATAAGCTCGCAGAGCTCATCTCCGCCGGCAGCTTCGATCAGGCAAAGATTGACGCCGCGAAGTAATTTTCGCCGCAATCCGGTAAAGATAAGGATTATCTGAAAAAAAGTAAATCATAGTTTCAAGCCGGTTCTGAGGCTTCAGCCATTCAAAGGCCAGCCTTGGAACCGGCTGTTACTGTATGACAGAACAGGAGCCGGTAATATGGAAAATGAATACATCCTCGAAATGAGGAATATTACCAAGGAGTTTCCGGGTGTAAAGGCGCTGGACAACGTCAATTTCAAGGTGCGCAAGGGTGAAATTCACTGTCTGGTAGGCGAAAACGGCGCGGGCAAATCGACGCTGATGAAGGTGCTCTCCGGCGTGTGGAAGTACGGTACCTATACGGGCGACATCGTCTATGAAGGGGAGGTACAGAAATTCCACAGCATCGCCGACAGTGAGGGCAAGGGCATCGCCATCATCTATCAGGAACTGGCGCTTTTTCCGGAACTTCCCATTTATGAAAATATCTATTTCGGTCATGAGATTATGGCGGCGGGTCAGGTCAACTGGAACGAAACCATCGTCCAGGCAAAGGAAATGCTCAAGAAAGTCAGGTTGGACGTTGATCCATCCCTTCCCGTCAAACGTCTGAATACAGGCAATCAGCAGCTTGTGGAAATCGCGAAAGCACTCTCCAAAAACTGTAAGCTGATTATCTTTGACGAGCCGACCTCTTCACTGAACGAGGACGACAGCAAAAACCTTCTTGACATTATGCGCGAGCTGAAGGAACAGGGCATTACCTGTATTATGATTTCCCATAAGCTGCGTGAAGTAACAGCCATTGCCGATACGATTACAGTACTGCGTGACGGTTCCACCATCTGCTCACTTGACGCCAAGACCGACGATATCTCTGAAGCCAACATCATCAAAAACATGGTCGGACGCAGTATTGACGATGTGTATCCCAAGCGCGAAAACAAGAACTTTGGCGACGTGATGTTTGAAATCAGGAATCTCACGGTCGAAGACCCCAAGACCGGCCGCGAGATACTGAAAAACGTCAATCTCAACGTGCGCAAGGGTGAAATTGTCGGATTGCAGGGACTCATGGGCGCCGGACGCACGGAATGTGCGCTGACGGTATTCGGCAATCCCTATGGCTACAAGATCAAGTCGGGCGAAGTCATCATGAACGGTCAGTCCAAGATGTTCAAAAGTCCGCGCGAAGCCATCAGGAACGGTCTCGCGTATGTTTCAGAAGATCGCAAGGGCAACGGTCTGGTGCTGATTCAGGATATACGCTACAACACCACGCTTGCCAATCTGAAAGCTATCGAGAGCGGACTTTCCATCGACGCCAACAAAGAAATTGTCATTGCCAACAAATACAAAAACGATATCAATATCAAAGCCCCGTCCATCGAACAGAAGGTCAATAATCTCTCGGGCGGTAATCAGCAAAAGGTACAGATTGCCAAATGGCTGTTTACCGAACCGAAAGTTCTGATTCTGGATGAACCGACACGCGGTATTGACGTGGGCGCGAAACTGGAGATCTACACCCTGATGAACAAGATGGTCGAGGAAGGCATGTGTATCATCATGATTTCCTCTGAACTTCCGGAGGTTCTGGGCATGTCTGACCGTCTTTATGTCATGAGTGAGGGACAGATCACCGGTGAGCTTGACGCTTCCGAAGCCACAGAAGAAAAGGTCATGAAGATGGCTATCAACAGTGATTAAACCGTGATTGAGGGAGATAATACTATGGAAACAAACAAAAAATCTTTAGGCTCAGAGGTTTTCGGTCTTCTGAAGACCAACATCAAGAGCTACATGATGTACATTGCGCTGGTCATTATTATGCTGGTATTTCAGATTTGGTCAGGCGGAAAGTTTTTCAGAGCCTCCAATATCACCAATCTGTTTAATCAGGCAGCTTATGTCGGCGTGCTTGCCATTGGCATGACGCTGATCCTGATTCTGAAGCACATCGATCTTTCGGTCGGCTATGTCGCCGGTTTCACCGGCGCGCTGGCAGCGATTCTGATGCAGCGTCAGGGCGTCAACGAATGGCTTGCCATTCTGATTGTGCTGGCGGTAGGTCTGGCAATCGGTCTGTATCAGGGCTTGACTGTCACCCGTCTGGGCGTTCCCGCTTTCGTCGTGACGCTTGCCGGCATGTTTATTTTCAAAGGTCTGCTGTCGCTTACCCTTGCCGAATCCGGTACGGTGGTTGTCAGTCAGAAGGGCTTCCTCGCACTCTGCAACGGCTTTATCCCCGACATTCCCAACTCTCTCGGCATTCATCTGGTCACGATGATTTTTGGTGTGCTGGCAGTGGCAATGGTCATCGTTTCGCAGGTCAGAGCGCGCAAAAACAAGCAGAAGTATGAATTTGAAGTGGTTTCCACCCCGATCTTTGTAGTGGGCATGATTCTGATTTCCGCTGTCATTCTGGCGGTTTGCTGGATTCTTGCCACATACAGAGGCATTCCGTGGAGCGCGGTGATCGTGGGCGTGATTCTTGCTATCTACACCTTCATGCTCAGCAAGACAAAGCTCGGCAGATATATCTACGGTATCGGCGGCAACGATCAGGCGGCTGAGCTTTCCGGTGTGAATGTCAAGCAGGTCACGCTGTTCGCCTTCTGCTCCATGTCGGTTCTGGCGGCTGTGGCAGGTATTCTCTATACCTCCCGTCTTTCTTCCGCTACCCCGACTGCCGGCAACGGCTTTGAGCTGGACGCGATCGCTTCCTCCTACATCGGCGGCACGGCTGTCAGCGGCGGCGTGGGCAAAGTCACCAACGCGATTATCGGTACCTTTGTTATCATGGCGCTTACCAACGGCATGAACCTGATGATGGTGGATATTTCCTATCAGTACATCGTCAAGGGTCTGATCTTCATCATTGCCGTGGCATTCGACGTGCGCACCCGCAACAAGTAAGCCGCATAGCTTGATTCACTGAATCGGAAGATGATTCCTTTCATCTGATAAAATATCCCACAGCATCTTTTCTGAGGATGTCTGTGGGATATTTTTTAGAACCTGTTTTCATTGAAAGATGTGTCTCAGTCTTCAAACGGGAATCGCAGGTCGAGTCCGCACTCATCCCGCAGTGCCACGAATTCCTTCTGAATCGCGTCGCTGACCGGCACGCCCTTGTCCTTGCGCTCCTGCCACGCGAGATATTCCTTTTCGCCGGCGGTATAGATGCGCTCGGCACCGGGCGCCTTTTGCGAACCGCGCAGCTCGCGGCAGATTTCGCCGGCTGTGTGGCGGAAGGTGTCCAGCCCCATGAAGCATTCGGGGTTAATGACAAAGAAGAAATGCCCCAGACGGTACATCTGCGGATTCCCTTCGGCGTCCTTCCCGTTCAAATCCCGCAGGAAAGGACCGCCTGCCAGCGCCGCCGATAGGATTTCCACCACCGCGGTCAGACCGTAGCCCTTGTGACCGCCGGTTTCCTCTCCCATACCGCCCAGCGGCAGCAGCGAGCATTTTCCCGCCCGCAGGTCTTTGAGAATCCGGGCGGAATCGGTCATGGTTTCGCCCTCCCGGTTGACCACCAGACCCGGCGGCGTGGGACGGTCGGAGCGGGCATAGTATTCGATTTTGCCGTTCTGGACGATGGACGTGGCGCAGTCGAAATTAAAGGGGAATGCTTCATCCGTGGGCATGGTAAAGGTCAGCGGATTGGTACCCATCATGGGTTCCACGCCGAAGGTGGGCGCGACGGACGGACGGGCATTGGTGCCGGTGATGCCGATCATGCCCGCTTTTTCCGCCATCGTGGTCCAATAGCCCGCGATGCCGTAGTGAGTGGAATTGAACACGGTACCGCCCGCCATGCCATAGGTACGGGCTTTTTCGATCAGCCGTTCCATCATGCGATAGCTTGCCACCATCCCCATGCCGTTGTGCGCGTCCATGACCACGGTGGTGGGGGTTTCCTTGACGATTTCGGTGCGGGTGACCGGCAGCAGCGTACCGTTTTTGATGCGGTCGAGGTAAATGGGTTTGAAGCGGTTGCAGCCGTGGCTTTCAATGCCCCGGCGGTCGGATTCCAGCAGGACGTCGGTGCAGATCACGGCGTCTTCCTCCGGCACGCCGTAGGCTTTCAGCACATCGGTCATAAACCGGCTCATCAGTTCCCACGGTACATACGGTCTGGTTTCCATGCGAAGACCTCCATTCTATTTTTCAATGATATGTTGTAATAATAGCGAGAAAAAGCGCTATCATATCAAAATTATTATATGATTTTCACAAAGAAATGTCAAGCCTTTTCAGTTAATGTCAAGCCTTTTCAGTTGATGTGAGAAAGCAACAAAAAAAAATCAGTTGCCTTTGCGGACAGCAGGTGGTATAATGGATAAGAACAAAAACATACGAGAGGTCGTTGAAAAACTATGTCCGTGAGAAATCTGATTGATCTGAACCAGCTTTCCCTGGAAGAACTGGACGAGATCGTGGATATGGCGTGCCGCATCAGCAAACACCCCGAACATTACGCCAGCGCCTGCCGTGACAAGCTCATGGCAACGCTCTTTTATGAACCGTCCACCCGCACCCAGATGTCCTTTCAGTCCGCCATGCTGCGCGTGGGCGGCAAGATTATCGGCTTCGACAACCCCGGCGGCACGTCGGTTGCCAAGGGCGAAAGTCTGAAAGACACCGTGACCGTGCTGAGCGGCTATACCGATATTCTCACCATACGCCATCCCCTCGAGGGCGCCGCGATGGCGGCGTCGCTCTATTCCCATGTGCCGGTCATCAACGCGGGGGACGGCGGTCATCTGCATCCCACCCAGACCCTCACCGACATCGTGACCCTCCGCAACGTCGTGGGGCGCATGGATCATCTTGTCATCGGTATGTGCGGCGATCTTGCCAACGGTCGCACGGTGCATTCGCTCTGTCGCAGCATGAGCCGCTACGGCGGGAATTCCTTTGTCTTCATCTCCACCGAAACGCTCGCCATGCCGAAGTACATCAAGGAATATGTCACGGCTATGGGCTGTGAGTACACCGAGGTGCGCACGCTGGAAGAAGCCATGCCCTATCTTGATGTGCTGTATATGACCCGCATTCAGCGCGAACGCTTCGAAACGCCCGCCGAATATGAGGCACAGAAGGGAGTTTATGTTCTGGACGCTGCGAAAATGGCGCTTGGCAAGCCCGATCTCTGTGTGCTGCACCCTCTGCCGCGTGTGGACGAAATCGCCTATGAGGTGGATGACGATCCCCGCGCGTGGTATTTCCGTCAGACCCTCTACGGGATGTACGGTCGCATGGCGCTCATCATCCGCATGATCTCCGAGCATGAAAGCCGCACACCGACCGTGCGCACGGCTTCCCCCGGCTTTACCTGTCACAACCCCAAGTGCATCACCCGCTTTGAACCTTATCTTCCGCCGCTCACCGTGGATACCCCCAGCGGCTGCGTCTGCGCCTACTGTGAGCGCGGACAGGCGGAATGACGGAAGTCATGACATCTGCGGACAAGCGGCTGATGGTCATAGAAGGCGGTCCGCGTCCCGATGGCATATCGGGACAAATGCTGCAATGCTTTCTGCGTGCGCTGACGGACGGCGCGGATACACCGTCCCTTTCATTTTGTCATTATCGCGCTTATGACTGCGGCTTCGCGCCCTGCACCGACTGCCGTGTCTGCCGCACGCGGGAGGGCTGCGTCTATCACGATATGGATGACTTTTTTGCCGATTTTGCGTCGTCAGACGGTATCATCATTGCTTCGCCGATTTATCATATGTCCTACCCGGCGCCGCTCAAGACAATCATGGACAGAATGCAGCGGTATTACAATGCCCGCTTTTATCTGCAAAAACGTCCCCCCATTGCCAGGCACCGTCCGGCGGTGCTGCTGCTGTCGGCGGGAAGTCCCGACGAAACGGGGGAGATGGCATTGAAACAATGGGAACGTCTCTTTACCGTGACGCACTGCACCCTGCTCACCCATTGCGTCGCACGGGGAACCGATCAGATGACCGATGAGACCCTGCCCCAGAAACTTGTCAGGGAATTGCAATTAGAAGCCGGTTTTTTTATGAAAAACGTCTAATATATCACAAAAGAAACACATTCACATTATGTATCCATCAAAAAACGATTATATAATGATAATGTGAGCATGATAATTCGTGAATCATTTCTATATTATTGTGCTTGAAAGTATTTTTATCAACAAACAAAACATAGAAAACCAATACAAGAGGTGTTGACAATGGGCAATGCAATGAGAATACTGGTGGCGGATGATGAGGATCGTATCCGCAAACTGGTGGGGGACTTTCTCTCGCGCAGCGGCTATGAGATTATCGAGGCGGAGGACGGCGGCGAGGCGCTGCGTCTGGCTACGGCGGATCCGGTGCCCGATCTGATTATTCTGGACGTCATGATGCCGGTGTTGGACGGCTGGACGGTACTGTCTGAAATCCGCCGGCAGAACAATGTGCCGGTGATTCTGTTGACCGCGAAGGGTACGGAAAACGATCAGCTCGGCGGCTTCCGTCTGGGCGCGGACGATTATATCACCAAACCCTTTTCGCCCAGTCTGCTGGTGGCGAGAGTGGAGGCATTGCTCAAACGCGGCAGCCGTGTGAACGAAAATGAACCCATCTGCGGCGATATCAGCATTGACGAAGTGGCGCACGTGGCGTATGTCAAGGGCAAACCGCTGGAGCTGACCCCCAAGGAGTACAATCTGCTGCTCTACTTCATTGAGAACCGCGGCGTGGCACTCTCCCGCGAAAAGATTCTCAACGGCGTGTGGAATTATGACTACTTCGGCGACCTGCGCACGGTGGATACCCACGTCAAGCAGCTTCGTTCCAAACTGGGCGAGGCGGGCAATATGATTGTCACCGTGCGTGGCGTGGGCTACCGGCTTGAGGTAAAGTAGGTGAAGTAGTTGAATCCTATCTTCGCTTATCTGAAAAAAGCCTTTCACAAGCTGGCGGTCAAAGCCAACAATCTGCCGATCCGTATGCGGCTGTTTCTGGTGACGTTCGGCGTGATATTGCTGTTCCTTTTTATGATTTTTGTGAGCAATTCACTGTTTCTGGGTCCATACTATAATCAGATGAAAGAAAGAAAGCTATCTGACGCGCTTTCGACCATCTCCGAACTCGATCTTTCCGACACCGACGACGATGGCCGCGCTTCCGATTCTCTCTTTATGCAGCTCAAATCCATCGAGGAATCCGGCAATATTCAGATTATCATCATGAGCGAAAACAAGAAGATCGTCTACTATGACAGCGAGTACGGCGCGTCCGTGGGACGTCCGGAACGTTTTAACAGTGCCAAGCAGTGGATCGACAGCATTTTTCAGCTCGAAAGCACCGATTACACAGGAAGCGGCACACTCTCTGATCCGCAGATCAGCAAGCGGCGCAATTTCAAGACCAATGTGGACTATCTGAGCTTCTATGCGGTGGTTCCCAATCACCGCGGCGGCGACAGCGCGTTTTACTATGCCATTCTCAACACGCCGCTGCCCGCGATTGACGACGCGATTTCCATCTTCAACGACTTTGTACTGATGCTGTGCGCTGTGGCTATGATTGTAAGCGGACTGGTATCGGTGGTGCTGTCCTCCCACTTTGTGCAGCCGATTCTCAAGATCAACGACGCTACGAAGCGCATGGCGGATCTGGATTTTTCGGTCAGACTCAAAATCAAGTCCAAAGACGAACTGGGGCAGCTGGCGGAGAGCATCAATTATCTTGCCGGACAGTTGGAGAGTAAGATCAGTGAACTGAGCGTTGCCAATGAGCAGTTGACCCGCGATATTCAGGAAAAAGAAAAAATTGACATTATGCGCCGGGAACTGATTTCCAATGTATCCCACGAGCTGAAAACCCCGCTCGCGATTATCATGGGCTACTGCGAGGGCTTGCAGCTCAATATCAACGACGAAGAAAAGGATTATTATTGCAGCGTAATCGCGGATGAGGCTGTCAAGATGAACGCGCTCGCCGCGCGTCTGCTCAATGTGGCGGAACTGGAATTCGGCACTTATCTGGATATTACGGATTTCAGCCTGGCGGAGCTGGCGGAGGAACGTCTGAAAACCATGTCCTATATTTTTGCGGAACACGACATTACCACCCAATTCAAATCTTCCGGTACATCGGTCATTCAAGCCGATTACGGGCGCATTGAAGAAGTCATCAACAATCTCCTTTCCAACGCCCAGCACCATACGCCCGACGGAGGACACATTTCCATTGAGGTCATCGGCAAAAAGAGCCGCGTGATCTGTAAAATTTACAATTCCGGCAGCCATATTCCGGAAGAGAGTCTCGACCGTGTGTGGGAGAGTTTTTACAAGGTGGACAAGGCGCGTACCCGCAAATACGGCGGTTCGGGACTGGGACTGAAAATCGTCAGTTCGATTCTCGATATGCACGGCGGGAGCTATAAGGCGGAAAACACCGAGGACGGTGTGATATTCAGCTTTACCGTGCCAAAGCAGCACACCGGGCAGAAGAAATAATTGACCCATCATCGCAATGACAGGAGAGGATGAGAATCATGGCGGCAGATATGCATTGCCATACCACCCGGTCGGACGGCTCGGATTCGCCCGCGTTTCTGGTCAGTCTGGCGGCGCGCGTCGGTCTGACCGGACTGGCGCTCACGGATCACGACTGCTACGCTCCGCACAGTCTGACACAGCCTTTGGAGGCTCAATACGGGATCCGCGTTATCAACGGCGTGGAGTGTTCCTGTCGTGACAATATACACGGAAACAAGGTGCATATCCTTTGTTACAACTGCAAATATCCCGAAGCCATGCAGCCTGTCCTGCAAAAAACGGTACAGGCACGGCTTGACGCGGCGCTGCAAATGATCGACAAGGTGGCAAAGCTTTATCCCATTACTCCCGAAATGGTCATGGATGGAGTAGGGGAGGGTCGCTTCTGCGGCAAGCAGCATATTATGCTGGCGCTCATGAAGGCAGGCTATACCACCGAGATGTTCGGTGATGTGTTTCACGAATTATTTGACAAGAAAACCGGACGCTGCTTTGTTCCGATTGTTCACACGGATGTGTTTGAAACTGTCAAAGCGCTGCGTGAAACAGGCGGTGTGATCGTGATGGCGCACCCATCGGTGTATGGCAGTATCGCCTCGCTGCAAGACCTTATCCAGGCAGGCATTCACGGTGTGGAACTGCATCACCCCCGCAATAAGCCGCACGATATCGAAATCCTGCGGCAGGCGGTGGATGAATACCGTCTGCTCACGACCGGCGGCACTGACTTTCACGGTTATTTTGTGGAGAAAAACCGTCGCAGACCGCTCGGCACCTGTACCGCCAGCAGCCGGGAGCTGAACGCGCTGATGGAAACATCTTCGCGCCTGTGGGCTGAAAACTAGAGAAATCATAATCACTGTATTTCCATTCAAATTAAGGGAGGTCAGGTCTATGACAAATAACAATCATATCGAAGAAAGAGACGACAGAGACGTCAAAATCTTCAGCGGAGAAGCGGAAGATGCGGAAGCCGCTGAGGACAGCGAGTATGTGAAATTAATTCATGAAAAAAAGGGCAGCCGGAATATACGGCGTGCCATGCAGCTGGGCGCTTCGCTGGTTCTCACAACGGAACGCAGCATGAAGGATTTGAATGTGGGCGTGTTTTCTTTGCCGGAGGATTTGGATCCCATGCTCCTCCAACGCAGTATGCTGATGGTTTTTTCGATGATTATCGGTCTGGAGCAGTATGTGCCCAGCAAGGCATTGGTGGGTACCGCCCTGAATGTATTCTATGACACCCTGAAAAAAGAAAATCCGAAGCTATATGACGATATGAGTGCCACAGGTTCCTTTACGTTCTATTACATGGCTTACCGTCGGGACGGCGATCCCAAACTGCGTGTAGCACAGGCATTTGCCATGCTTTGCGGCGACGAGAACAATGATGATCTGATTCAGGCAGGTGAGGCAATTTATCATCGTTACCGCCATCTCGTAAGGGAGTATGTCAACGAGATCGGATTTGAACCGGAAGACGGAAGAAAAGAATAAAGAAAGAATACCTCTTGAGTTGCATAATCAAACCACTAAAAAACGCGGCAGGACGTTTACAGTCAGCCGCGTTTTTGCTTTGAGGATGAAATAATGACAAGTGAAAATTAAAAACGATAGTTTATCGGCGCCTCCGTAAAGGAGCAGATGGAAGCCTCGGCATGGGTCAGATAGAATACCTCCATGACGCCGTCATCTTCATGATACATCCCGCGCAAATCGGGATTGGCGTCAAGCATGGCTTTTTTCGCGGCGAAACGATCATCTCTCACCGCCTCGGCTGCCAGACGCAGCCAGCGTCCGTCGGGTGTCATGCAGGATATTTCCAGCTTGGGATTAGCGGTCAGTTCGGCAAAGACCGCTTTGCGATTGGCGGTGATGAGATAAATTTTACCCTCAAATTCACATACCGCTCCGAACGGGCGTACTCTGGGCTGATCCCCTTCGATGGTCGCCACATAGAATACGCGGCTCTCCTTCAGAAAATCCAATACTTCCTTCATGATCGTTTTCCTTTCCGTTCACGATTTCTTACATCATGGTGACTTTGCCTTCGCCCACTTCGTGTGCCTCTTTGGTGACGTTGGAAGTTCCCACGGCGATGGCGAGCGAGAAGCGATAGCCCTCCGGGAAGTGCAGTGTATGGGCAAAGGTCTTGCCATTCTCACCCTCAAAGGCAATGCGGCACATACCCACGATCACGGAACCCAATCCCATCGACTGTGCCGCCAGCACAATATTTTCGGCAGCGATACCCGCGTCCACGGCGCCCCAGATGCTGCTTTCGTCAGATGAAATAAAGACCACCGTGGGAGCATTGTAAAAGACCTTGCCATGGCGTGCGGTCATACGTTCCTTGGCGGCTTCGTCGTCGCCTTCCATGATCAGACGCGCGACTTCCGCTTCCACTGCTTTGATGGCGGAAGAATTGGAGCAGAAGGTAAAGTGCCACGATTGCCGGTTCATGGCGCTGGGGGAAGCAATAGCGGCTGTTGTGAGGGTTTCCATCTGATCCTGCGTCAATGCCATCGGTTCAAAGCCGCGTGTACTGCGGCGTTCGACGATAGCGTGCATAACCGGGTTGTCGGCGCATTCCGCGAACTCCTGAAACGCTGTGTAATCTGCGTAAGCTGTTTGCTGCATAGTAGCATTCTCCTTGCTGTAAATAAAATGGTAAAAAATATTCTCATGACAGCGCCGATATACAACCGGGTTTGCCATTTATTGCGAAAAAAGTCATCATGGGTATTACAATCCTTTAGCCTTGCGGGTGCAGGCACGCATCGCTTCGAAGACCGCGCTCCGGAACCCCTTTTCTTCCAATACGCGCACGGCTTCGATGGTGGTTCCGGCGGGTGAACAGACCATATCCTTGAGTTCGGCGGGATGTTTTCCGGTTTCCAGCACCATTTTAGCGCTGCCCATAACCGCCTGCGCCGCAAACTGATAGGCCTGCGCGCGGGGCATACCGTCGGCGACCGCCGCATCCGCCATCGCTTCGATAAAGAGGAAGACATACGCAGGCGAACTGCCGCTGACCGACACCACCGCATCCATAAGAGATTCCGGCACCACTTCGGTCAGTCCGAACCCCCCCAGCAGACGGCGCACATATGCCAGCTCATCGGGGGTGACATTGCCGTTGGGCGTGACGGCGGTGATGCCCGCTCCCACCATAGCGGGTGTGTTGGGCATAGTGCGGATGATTTTCACCGTATCACTGCCAAAGCGCTGTGCCAAAGAATCCAGCGTCTGTCCGGGCGCGATGGTGATGATAAGCTGTTCCGGGCGAACGGCGGAGCGTATGGCTTCAATCACCGTCGTGTAATACTGCGGCTTAACCGCGAGTATAATGGTTTCCGCCTGCGCGATGACTTCCGAATTGTCGGTTGTCACCAAAACGCCGTGACTTTCACGCACTTTTTCGAGCTGTGAAACACTGATATCCGACATAATGATGTCTTCCGGCGTGAGAAGACCGCTTTCAATCATACCGTTCATCATAGCGGAGGCCATATTGCCCGCGCCGATAAAACCTACTTTTTTCATAGGGGAATCCGTCCTTTTGCTTGCGCAGAAAAATTGAAACAGATAAGGCGTGAAGAAATATATCAAATTCTGCTGCCATATCTCAGATGATTTTACAATGTGTATCTGAATTATTATACACGATAAATATTAACTATGTTTGAATTTTGGCGTGTTTCCTCATTTTTTTTGAAAATGCCATGCAAAAAAACAACGGTTTTTTAATGTTTCTGTGTGATTTGTTGACTTTTACAAATTAGCGTATATAATAGTGGGAAGAGATTATGACAAAGATGAGGAATCACGATAACCGATACATGATGGGGAGGGTTCATGATGATGGTGGATACCGGAGCAAGAACGTGGAAAGCTGTCTGCCGGATACTGCTTCTGGGGGTGCTTCTCTGCCTGTTTTTCCATGCGCCGATGACGACGCGGGCGGCTTCGGCGGAGGTTCATGCCGGTTCGTCCGGAGACGCGGCTGCTGTCAACCGCAAAGAGGGTGACTGGGTCTATTCGGTCTATGTCGATCGCGACGGAATGTCGTATGCCGCTGTTACGGGATTCAACGGTCTTGCACTGGCAATAACGGTTCCCGATACGCTGGGAGGATACCCGGTGCGTTCGATCAGCCGGGAGACCTTTGCGGACAACCGCTATCTCACAGAGGTGACGCTTTCGGAGGGCATAGAGGATATCGGTAAATACTGCTTCAAGGGCTGCGTGGGCATCGGACAGGTGAGTTTTCCGTCCACTCTGCGAAGCGTGGGGGACGGTGCGTTTTACGGCTGCCGGTCTTTGACGGAACTGACGCTCCCGGACGGTTTGAACAAGCTGGGAGACGCCGCCTTTTTTGGGTGTACGCATCTTCGAAGTGCTGTTCTCTCCGCTTCCCTGCAAAGTATCGGTGACAGCGCTTTTGCCAAATGCGGTCAGCTCGAGCATATAACCTTTGGATCGGCGCTGACATCGATAGGCAATGAAGCGTTTCAGGATTGTGCGTCACTCCAAAGCGCGGAACTTCCCTCCGAGGTTGCTACCATCGGAAAGGGAGCCTTTGTCAATTGCGGTGCCATGACGCAGGTGTCTTTGGGAGACACGGTAGAGGAAATACTCAGCGATACCTTCCGGGGGTGCCGCAGCCTGCAAAACGTATCAAAGGGACGCCGCATACGCACCATTGGTGCTTCGGCATTTGAAGGGTGCGAATCGCTGGATCACATCGAGTTGAACGACAATGCTGAATCCATCGGCGCATTGGCATTCTATGGGTGTACCGGGCTGAAAAAAGCGACACTGGGCGAAAATATACAGAATATTGGCGCCGGTGCTTTCAGCGGATGCACCTCTCTGAAACAGATAGAGGTTTCCGAAAGGAATGAAACCTTCCTTTCGGAAGGCGGAGCGCTGTACAGTGCGGATGGCCGCCGCTTGCTGCTTTGTCCGCAGGGCGCAAAAGATAAAATCAAGCTGGCGGACACCGCCGCGGAAATTGACGATTATGCGTTTCGCGGATGCCGCAGTCTGACGAACGTTATATTTTCGCCCGGCGTCACGAAAATCGGTATGGGATGCTTTCTTTCCTGTACCGGCATCACGCAATATGCCATCCCTGGCGCCGTGGAAAAAATGGGTTGTCTGTCAGTGGGATATTATTTCCATGAAGGTGCGCTGAAAAAGGCGTCCTATGTCAATGTGTTCGGCGAAACCAGCAGCGCGTCAGGCGCCCTGCCTGAAACCGGCAGTGCCTCGGAGCTATACTGTGCGGCGCACGATGTTCGTTTCCGTTCTTTTGCGAGTACATTGGTGCTCAATACGGAACACGCGGTGTTGACGGAGGGGGAATCGTTCGAAGTGGTCTATGGGTTTCTTTCGCCGAGAAAGACCAAGCTCAGCTGGACTTCCTCTGACGAATCGGTGGTAACGGTCAAAAACGGCACCCTTCATGCCTTGAAAACGGGAAGCGCAGAGGTGACAGTCTCGGCGGAGGGGTTTGACGACAAGGTCATCAAGGTAACGGTTCTGAACCAACCGAAGGAGCGTTCGGCTGAAAAAAAATACGATACGCGTCTGATCTACTGTGGAGATTCCGAAGAGTTGAGTTCTTTGCTCGATCAGATTATTGATCCTCTGTTTGCCGTCAACAAATTCTGGTACAGTACCAATCCAAAGGCGGTTGTTGTGGGAGATGACGGCAAAGTAACCGCTGTCGGACAAGGAAGTGCCAATATTGTTTGCCGTTTGCCGGACGGCAGCGAGAGCAATTTCTGGAATACGGTGGCAGATCGTCCTACCGAATTTTTTGTCACACCGCCGACGCAGGAACTGACGGTCGGACAAAAACTGGCGCTGGCGCGTCAGACCGTTCCGCCCAAATCAACCGATACCGTCACATGGAAAAGCGAAAATGAAGATATTGCATCCGTGGACGACAGAGGCGTGGTTACCGCTGTCGGACAGGGCAGCTGCGAAATTACCGCTACAACCGCCAGCGGTCTGACCGCCGCCGTAACGGTTGCTTGTGTGATTCCCGCCGAATCACTTTCACTGTCTGTGAATACCCGGTCTGTGTATCAGGGCAAGGAATTCAATCTGACGGCGACACTTTCGGAAGGCTCTGAGGAGCGTGTGACATGGCGTTCCACCGATCCCGGCGTTGTATCGGTGAATTCAAAAGGAAAGGTCACGGGTGTTTCGTTCGGCACAGCCACTGTCATTGCCGAGACTGCCAGTGGTGTGAGTGATTCCTGCGTGGTGAATGTGATGGCACGTGCGGAAAAACTCTCGCTGGATATCAAAAAACTCACGCTTAACGTGGGAGACACTTATCAGCTCCACCCGCTGATTTTCCCTTCCTATTCGCCTGAAACCACCGAACCCTGCACATGGAATTCCACTGACGAAGCCGTGGTTTCTGTGGATGAAAACGGTACGATCACTGCGCTGCATGCGGGCAGTTGTATTATCAATTGCAAAACGGGCGGGGATCTGATTTCCAAATGCCGTGTAACCGTGCGTCAACCGGCACAGAGCGTGAAAATTACCGGTGAGAAGGATACGCTGTATATCGGAGATGTCCTGACGCTTCATCTGCATCTCACCCCTGCGGATACCACAGACAAGGTATCGTGGTCGTCTGACGACGAATCTGTCGCGAAAGTATCCTCGCAGGGAACCGTCAGAGGAAAATCGGCAGGTAACGCTGTGATTACCGCGACGGTCACGAATGAGGTGAACGGAGAAAAAAGAACGGCGGCATATGACATACAGGTGCTGATGAAAGCGGAATCCATTCAATTGAAACAGCGAAGTCTGTCGATGAACGTCGGAGATACGGATTCATTGCTGTACACGATGACACCCGCCGACTGCAATGATACGGTAAGCTGGTCATCAAGTGACGAAAATGTGGCATCGGTGCGGGAGGACGGACTGATTACCGCACTGCACTCCGGAACCTGCTATGTATCGGTAAAGACTGGGAGCGGATGTTCCGCCAAATGTAAAATTGTGGTTAATTAGAAACTATACTGAATCAATTCTGCGTAGTTTTTTAAGCATACGGCGGAATCATTTGGATTTTTTATCGCAGAATTCACAGATTATTCTTGCATCACAGTCTCAATGCGTGTATAATAAAGTAATAAAACGTATATAAAGCTTCAAAAGCGGAGGTGCTTTGACCGGCTTTTCTCCGGAAGGGTTGGTCATTCTCTATGAAAGATTATAGAAATATGTCCTGCGCGGCGTGTAAGAATCCTTTTGATGGGACTTCGGATATCGTGGTATGTCCTGAATGCGGAGCGCCTCACCACAGAGCGTGCTGGCAGGCAGCGGGACAATGTGCCTGCAGCGAACGGCACGGGGCGGATTATGTCTGGGAGCCGGACAGCATTGTGATTCCTTCCCGCAGTGCGACAGTTCCCACCGATCGCGTCGGCACGGTTTCATCGGAAGAGCAGATTGTTTGTCCGATGTGCGGCGGCAAAACGAGAAAAGCGCTCAGATACTGTGAGCGCTGCGGCTACTCTCTGGCGCACGATCGGGAAGGTGCCTATGACAGTGACGAATTCTCCGGTCTGGAAGGGCTGTTTGATTTTAATCAGGCTGAATCCATCTCGGGCGTGCCGGCAGGTGATATCAAACGGTTCGTTGGGGGCATGTGGATATATTATATTCCCCGGTTTCTGCGGATGGCGAGGCAGCGGGGCGCGTTTACCTTCAATTTCACCGCCTTTCTGACCCACGGGCTGTGGTTTATTTCCCGTAAAATGTATGTGCGCGGTATTTTTTTGACACTCCTGATGACAGGAACCACCGTGGGACGCATGTTTCTGTCGCAATTCATTGACGGTGCCACAGGGCAAAGGAGTCTGCTGCTCACGGCAGCCTATATGCTGCTGGCGGGTATTGAACTGCTGACAATGATTCTGTGCGGCATATTCGGCAACAGAATTTATATGAATTTCTGTACCGCCAAAATCAGGAAAATCAACGCCAGGGCAACCGCCGCACATGCGACTGCTTCGCAGTTCAATGAAGCAATGGAAGAGGAAGGCGGGGTCGCTGTTTTGCCGGCTCTGTCGATCGGAATTTGTTATCTGATGGTAATTTATCTGCTGCAAAGAGGTTTGTGAGAATGCTTCATCCTGCCGACTTGATTTGTTTGGAAAAATAAGGTTGAAATTATCGGAAAATATGCTATAATATTTTTACTATCACAACTGATTGTGACCACTGCCTTAAAAAACTGCTTTGAAAAGGATGTCGATATGAATGTATCCAAAAGTACGTAAAGCCGTCATTCCTGCCGCCGGTCTTGGCACGCGAGTACTGCCCGCGTCCAAGGCGATGCCAAAGGAAATGCTCCCCATCGTGGACAAACCCGCTATTCAGTACATTGTGGAAGAGGCGGTTGCCAGTGGCATTACGGATATTCTGATTATCACCAATCGCGGCAAAAGCGACATTGAGAATCACTTTGACCGTGTGCCCGAACTGGAAGAACGCCTGCTGGCGGCCGGTCGTCAGGACGTCTATGACGAAGTGGTGGGACTGACCAGAATGGCGAATATCCTCTTTGTGCGTCAGAAGGAAACCAAGGGTCTGGGTCACGCGGTCAACTGCGCGCGGTCGTTTGTAGGCAACGAACCGTTTGCCATTCTGTTCGGGGATGACGTGATTCTGGGCGAAAAGCCTGTGACAGCCCAGCTTTGCGAGGCATATGAGAAGTACGGTCTGGGCGTGGTCGGCACCAAGGAGGTAACGCCGCAGGTAGCCATGCGCGGCAGTTCGCTCCGACTGGAGCGCCTTGAGGGAGAAACAAATGTCTTCCGCTGCACGGATTTGGTGGAAAAGGTCAAGCGCGAAGAAGATTTGTTCAGTAATTACACCATTCTGGGGCGCTGTGTCTGTCCCCCGGAAATTTTTGATATTCTCGACCACACGCCGCCGGGCGTGGGCAATGAGATTCAGCTCACCGACGCGCTGGCGGTTCTCGCCAAGACCAAAGGTATGACTGCCGTGGATTTCGTCGGGAAGCGTTACGACATGGGCAACAAATTCGGTATTTTGCAGGCGACGGTGGATGTGGCGCTTGCTCACCCGGAGGTGCGGGAGGAATTCAGCGCCTATATCAAACAGATTGCGGCTACTCTTTAATGGGGTGCCTCTCAAAATAATAATTGCACTGAAAGGAATGGATTCCCATGAAATTCCATCAAAAATGGATGGCAGCACTGCTCGTGCTGGCAATGTTGACAACCGTCTGTCTGGGCGGTATGAATGTGTTCGCGTCGGAGGACGAGGAAGCGGTCGATGATACGCCGCCTGAAACCACTATCTCAGCGACTGTTTCGGGCTGTGATTTGTCCGAGGACAGTCTGACCAGAGTAAAGGTCAAACAATACGGTCTTTCCATGCTGGTTCCCAAGGACAATGTCATTACGGTAGACAGTGACAGCAGTGTGTTTGCGGCAGCGGATTATTCCCGCAGCTATTTTATGGAACAGGGCTGCATTCTCTATGCTTATACCCAGAATGCCAATTACTGCTCGGTGACGGTGTTCGTGTCAGACCAGGATTCCATTTATGATTACTATGGCGATTACGCCGGTCTGAGCGAAGAAAAGCGTCAGGAACTGGTGAAGGATGCCTCCGATGACAGCGCCGTGGCGGAATATGTGACCATCAACGGACGCGGCTTTATTCAGGTCACCTCCACCGACAGTTCCACCGGAGACGTTTACACCCAGTACCGTTTCACCACCGTCATTGACCGCAAACAGTATGTCATTTACATTCAGACCCTGAACGCGGACAAAGATGACAAAGCCGTGCTGAACCAGATGATCGGCTCCATTAAGGTCAACGGTGAAGGGATTTATCTGACGCCTGCCGACAGAATGCTGTTGGTTCTGTGCATCATCCTTTGTATCGCTGTGGCGGTGATCTTCTTCTTCTTCTACCGCGCCACTCAGTTTGTCAAGGCCGGCATCACGGATTTTGCCCGTATCGGCTTTGATCTTCCCCACTCCAATGCCCTCAACGAGAGTGACCGGCTGGTTGGTTTGGATGAGGAAGACGACGACGAGTACGATGATGATGATGATGATGACGA
>JAFPUM010000031.1 GCA_017395425.1 Clostridia bacterium
CACTCACCTCCACGTTTTCTGTAGTATGCCGACTTCCTACAGTTATCATTATAGCGCATTTTATTCTTTAGCGAAAGCTCCGTTGACTCGTTTCATAACCTCATCGGTGCCTTTCGCAGAAAGGCGGTTTATAACTATGGAACGAAACGAAAGACTGGAAGCGATTTACAGTGAATTTGACGCCGCTGCGCAGGGGCTTTGCGATGATACAGGCGGCATATTGTGTGAAATCACATCGGAATACAAGGGCGAGGAAGAAGAACGGGAACTGAAATATCGCTTCGCAAAGATTTATTACGGCTCCTTTATCTGCGAACTGGTCTATACGGCTCACGGCACGCTCAGCTTAATCAACAGCATTCTCGGCTGCGTTGTGTATGCGGACAAATCCGAGGACACAATCGGCGTTCCGCTGCCGCTGGTCACGGATTTTCTAGACAGGGACGTCACCGTGCCGATGTGCATTCCCTGCATATCCAACGCTGCCGGCATGAAACAGGCAGTATGCTGCATTGGCTCGGTCATTGCCCAGCTGATGCCGCAGCTCGTGAAGCTGTCACCGGACAGCGAAAAAAAGGAAGCCTTGACCGAATTTTACCGCAAGGAACTCAATACCGCGTTTGATATGGAGTTAGAATTAGAGCAGGAGAAAGAAATCGGCGAGGAACAGCTTACTCCCTACGAGATTATGCGGCTTGAAAAACGCTTTTATTTCGATCTGATCACGGACAGGCTCACATCGGGCGCGTTTTTTCAGTACATGAAGGGCGAGAAGATTTCCCCAAGGCAACTGAAAAAGATAACCGAAAGCAAAAAATCATTCGGTTATGAAAAGCGAATGGCGCGGCTGTGGCAGTCAGGGCAGCCATACGAAATCCCCGATCTGTCCGCCATATCCGACGGCTTGCAGCTCTACGACAGCAACGGCGTGCAAAAGCCTAATCTCAGGGAATTTTGGACAATGTTTCTATCGTGGTTTGTTTTGGCGATAGGTATAGCACCGGTTTATCTGTTGCTGTATTTTGCGGTGCAGTTCTTTGAAAAGCGCGGTGCTGAATATGTTGTGTCCGATCCTTCCGCATGGATATACACTTTCCTGTTTGCAGGTATTACAGGAATGGCCGTCAGTTATTTTACAAGACTGTGGTTTTACCGGCTGCTCAACAAAAAGCAATATGACGCTTATGAGGAAATGGATCATGTAGTCAACGGCGCAGGAGCGGACAAATTGATGAGAGTGATTCTGGGAATGATTGTGTCGGCAAGTATTGTCGCCTGCGTTTTGCTTCCCATGCAAAATCTGAAATTCACAGGCGGCGGCTTATGGGATAACTCGCAGCTATTCTCCTTGCAAGGCACACATTACAGCTATGCCGAGATCGAGAGAGTGTATTTCAAGCCGGAAGATCAGAAGCAGTTTTTTGCCTCTTACGTCATTGTCCTTAGCAGTGGTAAGGAAATCAATCTCTTCAACTTGGATGATTCACTCAGCTATGAAGAAGAATTGACTGCTTTGATGAAGGAACACGGGATTAAGGTGGAGAAGTAAATAATAAAACGCATTCAGCTTGCAAAAGACTGGTTATGATGAAAAGGATAACCTTCTTCCAAAGCCGAATGTGTTTTTTATTAAAAAATAAAAAATAAAAATATTTTAAAAAATCAAAACTATTTCTCTCTGAAAGCAGTATACACTAATGGACGTCCGAATTTATACCATTCAACAGCGGAAAGCGGGGTGACAGCAGCCATGACAGACGAACAGCTTGTTTTTCTTATCGTGAGCTTCGGCAGCGATAAGGCGAAGGAACGGCTGATTCTGCGATATTACGACCAACTTTACGCCTTTGCCTATCGTCGGCTTGATAATGCGAACGACGCCTATGACGCGGCACAGGAAATCTTCATCAGGGCGATGAAAGCGCTTCCGTCCTTCGACAAACGCCGCGCTTCCTTCAAAACATGGTTGTACGCCGTCGCCTCCCATTATCTGCGCGATTGTTTCAAAAGGCGATGCGTGGAAGGCATTCATACACCGATGGATGAGGAAATCCCTTCCGGTGAGCGTTTTGAGGAAGCGGCGGAAAGCCGCGCGCTGGCGGCGCAGATTATGGAGTATCTGGAAAAAAGCGATTACTGCGCCTATCAGATTGTGGAACTGAAAATCTTCGGGGACATGACCTTTGAAGAAATCGGCGCTATGCTGCGGCTCTCCCCGAACACCGTCAAGACCCGCTATTATGCCGCTGTCAAAAAATGCAGAAAGGAGTTTTCACCATGAATCACAAAAATGACATTCCCTATCCCACTGCCGAACAAAAGAAGCGGGCAGTCGCTCAGATTGTCAGGCAGACCAAGCCGCCGCACGTGGGGGCGATTCGTTTCCTTTTCAATGCCTACCGTGAAATCGGCGTGGCAACGGTACTCCGCAATTCCATCGGCATTTTCGGACTGTCGGCGGCGGTCTTCGCGGTGGGAATCGCGCTGGCGCTGACAGAATATGATCCGGTCTTCATGGAAAAAAGAAACGTCGCGCCGATACTGGCGATATTTTTCTTCGGTTCTCCGCTGGTACTGCTGCTCACCGACTTCCTCTACCGCCTGCGTGAAAAGCCGCTGGGCGTGTATGAAATGCAGGGCGCGTACAAATACACCGCCCGTCACCTGATTCTGCTGCGTATGCCGCTTTTTTCGCTGGGAACGGCGGCGGTCGATCTGGCGGCGGCGCTGGCATGGTGCGGTCTGCGCGGTACGGAGTACCTGCCGCAGATGATAGGGTTAATCGCGTCAGGGGTGATGCTCTATTCGCTGCTGAATGTCGCACTCTTCAACCGCTTTGGATTGACGGGCTGTATCGTGTGCGCTGTGCTATGGGTATTGCTGGCGGTGGGATTTGCCGAACTGCCGTCGGCGCAGCGGTATGCCCTGATGACCGGCATTCCCTTTGCGGTGCATATGCTGTCCGGCGCGGCAATGGCGGCGCTTCTCACGCTGCTGGTCAGGATTTTCTATCAGCGACCCATGTATTTCATTCGTAATGCGTAATTGTAAAAGGAGTTAATGGAACTATGCTGGAAATCAAAAATGTATCCAAATCATTCAAGGATTTTACCGTACTCAAAGACGTGAATCTCACCTTTGACAGAGGGGTTTACGGACTGCTTTCCCCAAACGGCGCGGGAAAGACCACGCTCATTAAAATGATCGTCACGCTGCTTCACCCCGACAGCGGAGAAATTCTCTGGAACGGGGAAAATATCGCCTCGCTCGACGGCAGTTACCGTGAATTGGTCGGCTATCTGCCGCAGAAATTCGGCTATTATCGCGACGATTCCCCCATGCAGTTCCTCACCTATATGGCGGCGCTCAACGGCGTTGATTCCGCTGTCGCAAAGGAACGCTGCCAGAAGCTGCTCGAACGGGTAGGCTTGGGCGACGTGACGCGCAAGAAGATGAAGAAATTCTCCGGCGGCATGATTCAGCGCGTCGGCATTGCCAATGCCCTGATGAACGACCCGCAGATTGTCATTTTTGACGAGCCGACGGCGGGACTCGACCCGATGGAGCGGGTGCGTTTCCGCCATATTCTCGCGGAGCTGGGCAAAACGAAAATCGTCATTCTCTCCACCCACATTGTCAGCGACATTGAGAACATCGCCGATCAGGTGGTGATGATCAAAGACCATGAGGTGTACGCCTGCGACACCATTGAAGCCATTCTGAAAGCCCACATCGCCGACAACCTCGAAACCGCCTTCATGAATATCTACGGCGGCGAGGCATTGGAGGACGCAATATGAGATTCTGGAATATTCTATGGGGCGAAATGCGGCGGTACTGGCGACCGTTCACGCTCATCGTAGTAGCAGCGCTGCTGCTGATGTGGAATGTGCTGTTCGGTTCCTCCTCTTTTGCGGAACGCAAAGGAACAGATCCGGCAATTGCCTATGATTTGTCGGTGGAATATTCGGAACGGTTCGGAGAAACGATTGACCCGAACGAACGCGCCGAGGTAGAAGCGGATTATGAGAAGGCGCTTGCCGCGCTGAACGATCAATATGAAAAATATATGGGACAGTATGACATTCACAGTGAGGATGATTGTCATTTACTGTACAGTGCCGCCGATGCCGCCAGAAACAAGGACTATGAATCCGAAGACTATTGCAAAGGTGCTGAACGCTGGGGCGCGGACAATTTAGAGGAGCTGGCGGAAACGTGTATCCAAATCTTCTGGGACAAAATTCCTTATGAAATCGCTCACAGGGAACAAATGACGGAAAGCATTCTGGGCTGGGCGGAGAGTGTCGATGAATGGGAGCAGTTCGTTGCAAGCCTGCCGACCATTGACCGCTCCTCTTTGGAAGAAAGAACACTAAAATGGGAAATCGCCAACGAATACAGTCCCTCCGCAGAAAAGCGCATCACACAGGTCATGCAAGCCAATGGCGGCAGGCTGTCGCTGCTGGAATGTGTCTATGACGCAGGCGAATCTTTTCAGAATCATTATCAGCATTGGGCGGCGCTGATCCTGATTCTCTGCGGACTGATCGTTCTGCCGCTTCCCGTTGGCAACCGCGTGTCGGGCGTGACGCCTATGCAATATTCGACGCACGCCGGACGGCGCGTCATGCTCGCTCAGTTTGGCGGTGCCATCCTCAATACATTGCTTGTCAACGCAGTGGTGGGCGGTTTCTTTACGGCAATTTATTTTCTCCGTGACAAAAACACGCTGCATCTGTGGAACTGTCCGATGAATCTGTGCGCTTACCCGCGTATTCTCTGGCTCGACCTGACCTTCGGTCAGTTTGTATGGCTGACCTACGGCAAGGTGCTGCTACTGTCGCTGGCGCTGACGGGCATACTGTTTGTCCTGTCCCATCTGAGCAGGAATTATCTTCCCGCTTTGGCTCTCGCTATACCGTCTGTCATTCTTTTTATCAGGCTGTCAGACAAAATGGATTTTATGCTTAACATCAGCCTTTATGCTCGGTTCGTTTATCCGCTGACACTGCTGGTTTCCGGTGTGGTGGCCGCCGCTTCGGTGCTTGTCTTTGTGAAACAGGCGCGAAAGGCTGATTATGTGAATTGAGGAAGGAAGTATAAAATGACGGTGCGGAAAAAAATCAAACAAGAATTAAACATACGCGCGGGCGAAATGCGGCGGTATCTGAGACCTGTGACGCTGGCACTCTGCGGACTGATGCTGTTCTTCTTCGGGGTCATGCTCAATATCTCAGCCGAAAAAGTCGGAATGAACCTGCGGGGCGCGTCGTATGAGTTGCAAAAATCCCTGTATGCGCGTTTCGGCACGACGCTCGACGCGGGCGAACGGGCGCAGATTGTCAGCGACGCGGACGCGCTGGACAGGGAATACAACGCGCTGATAGAGGAATATCTCGGCGAATACGATGTTCACAGCGAGGCGGATTACGACCTGCTGATTATGGCGGCGCAGGATACGGAAGATGAACACTACGACGAAGCCGCCGCGCGGTGGGGCGCGGAGAATCTTGCCCCGCTGGCCGAAACCTGCTACACGATTCTCGCGGACAAGGAGCCTCTCGACGATGTGAACTATCAACGGCGGGCTATGGCTTTGGTGATCCGGTATTTTGAAGCTTACGAGAGCCTACAGGAAGAATATCGCACAACAGGCACGGTGAAGATGACGCTGGATGGCAGCAACAAAGAAGCCAGTGAAACGGTACTTGCTCCCCTGCTTACCGACTTGAAACAAGACACAACGTCACTGTTGTCCATAGATTCGCATTGGCTTTTTTTCAGCGATTGTATGCGGTCGGAGTGGGGATTGCTGGTGCTTATGCTGTGCGCCTTTGTCACCGCGCCGCTGCTGATCGGCAACCGTCTGTGGGACGTACAGCCCATGCAATTTGCCTCCCGTGAAGGACGACGCATCTTACTCCGTCAGCTTGGCGCGGCAATGCTGTGCGCCGTGCTGGTGAATCTGGCGGCAGACTGCGTCCTTTACCGTGTATTGTTCTGCGGCAGGTATGACACGCGTTTTCTGTTGGACTGCCCGATCAATGCAGGTGCGCTGGGTGAGCGATTTGTCCTCGACCTGACCTATCGGCAGTTCGTGGGACTGAGCTTTGCCAATCTGCTGGCGGTTTCGCTGCTGCTCACCTGCGTGATATTTGGCGTGTCGTATTACTGCAAGAATTACATTATCGCAATTGCGGCGTCGGTTCCGCTGGTCATCGCGTGTAACGGCTGGTACGGAGAACTGACCAAATACGGCTATCCCTTTCATGATCGTGCAATGCCGTTTGCGGTCATCGCGTTTGTTCCTGTCGCTTTGATTGCTGCGGCAGTGTGCGTGTTCATATGGAAAACGCGGCGCGAGGATAATCTGAACTGAAGAAGGTGAATTAAAAAAATGTTCTTCCGAAACGAAATCCGCAAGGTACTGCGGTTTCCCCTATTTTGGGTGATGATCGCGGCCTGTACGGGATTCAATATCTTTTTGATTGCCGACGGCATGAGCTACGAACGCATTGGCATTCAGGCGATCAATGAATACGTCCGCACAGGAAATGTGCCGTCCTACGACGAGTACAACGTGTGCGTGAATTACGATGAGGTCAAGGAGAGTGCCTACGACCAATATTACAGGGATTTCGACATCATGGACTTCAAATCGCGTGTGGAAAAGACCTTCGTCGATCCCAACAGTGACGCCACGCAGAAAATCATTGACCGCAATTACCAAAAGGCGGCGGCGAGAGTGGACGAAATCCGGCAGGACGGCGAGGCGCTCGACAGCTATTATCCCGGCACGACGTTCTCGCTTCATATGTATCTGTATGAGAATGTCTTTATGATTCTGCTGTTTGAGCTGGCGTTGATTTCCTGCTTCATGACCGCCTATCTGATGAAGTACGAGGAATTCTATGACACGCACCAGACTGTCTACGCCACCAAAGTCGGACGCGGTATTGTGTTCAGCAAGGCGGCGGCTTCGGCTGTGGCTTCGGCGCTGGCGGCGGTGATTGTCATCGCGGTGTCAGTCACGTGCTTCCTGATTGTCCTGCCGCAGTCGTGGAGCTTCCTGCAAAGCAGCGTGTCGGCGGCAATGGCAACCGAACGGAGGGGCATGGTGCAGTATCCCTTTATCACATGGGAACGCATGAGCCAACTGCATTACCTGCTGCGCGCCTGTGCGGTGACAGTGGGTTATACGGTAACGGCTTCGCTGGTGACGTTTGTGCTGTCCTTTGTCTCCAAAAACGCCTACAGCAATGCCGTGCTGACCGCCATGCTGTATTTTTCCATGTTCGTGGCGGCGGCGGTGTTGCCGGGCAGCAATCTCTTCGGGTTCGTGCTGCAATTCACACCCACGGTGGGAATGCTGAATGTGTCGAACTGGTTTATGGAGTATGTGTTCAATCCCTATGCCTCCTATCCGGGATATGCGGAAGGGGTAAGTGTCGGCTGGCAGTTGATGGCTGTGGCGGTGACAATGCCGTTGTGGAGGTATTTCAAGAGAATCGGTATTAACTGAAAACGATTCAATCATTATTCATTACCGTTTTTTCACCCGCAATATAAAAGAATTCACAAATGATTAACTGGAACTTTCTCCCCAATTTCTTGCGAATGTTGGGGAGAAAGATTTTGTGCAATTAGTAGAAATCTTCACATTACTATTGAATAATCAATTTCGACGTGATATAATATCACCATAAATAATGATTTGTTCATCGCAGCAAATTCAGCATCAAATAAAGTTAATATTACCCTGCCTAAAAAAAGCGACCTTTTTGGCGGGGTGAATATTTACGTCAAAAATTATACCCCTCCAAGCTCGTTTTTGGAGGGGTATTTTTTATGTTGAGAAGATACCAGCCTCATTTGCCGACCTTACATAAAGCCGACAGGAAATATTTGCTAATTCATAACGACAGTAAGACAATAGCGTGACCTCAAAAAAATCGCCCCTGATTTGTTGTGATTCTCACTAAGATCGGGGACGATTTTTTGGTTAAACAGAAAAAATTAAAAAAATCAAAAAATTTTTTTTGAAAAAGGGTTGAGATTTTGCCTTTAAGTGAGGAAACAAGTGGATGGGTTAAAAAATACCCTTCTTGTTCTTTGAAAACAGAATACCAGCATACCGGATACGTTCTCTCTGTTGTCTGCTCACGTGGACGAGCCAATTGATCAGATCTAACGCCGC
>JAFPUM010000032.1 GCA_017395425.1 Clostridia bacterium
GTTCATGCTCAACGGCGCGGTCACGCTCGGCAACTTTGACGGCGCGAACGTGGAAATTGTGGAGCAGGCAGGCGAAGACAACAACTATATCTTCGGCGCCCGTGTGGAAGATCTTGAAGTGTACGAGAAGGCGGAGAAGAACGAGGATAAATATAATCCCCGCAAGCTGTACAATGATAGCCCCCGCATCCGCAAGGTGCTGGATGTGCTGGTCAACGGCACACTCGACGACGGCGGCACGGGCATGTTCCGTGATCTGTACAATTCACTGCTCGAAGGCGCCCACTGGCATCAGCCGGATCACTACTATATCCTCCTCGATCTCATTCCCTACTGTGACGCCAAACTCCGCTGCAACGCGGATTATGCGGATCGTCAGGCATTCACCCGCAAGTGCTTCATGAACATGGCGAATGCCGGCAAGTTCTCCAGCGACCGCACCATTGAGGAGTATGCCAAGGAAATCTGGGGCGTGTAAGTCCCTGATGGCGTTTAGCTAAAATTCACAAAAATAAACGACATTTTCCCCTACGATCGACCGTAACCGGCGGATATTTATTCGCTTGATTACGGTCGATTTTTTTGCGTTTTGATGGGGAAAGTGTGAATTTTGAGGGTTTCTTTTGGCTATTATTTCGGGTATATGCGAAAATAATTTGAATATTGTAAAAAAAATTTAAAAAATCCTATTGACAAATCGTACAATTTGAGGTATCATATTCACAGGTTCGGATGAGAATAAAAAGTCTCGATGAAACCTGAGAATTTTTGTGAAAAACGCCGCATGGCGTTTACAAAAAACAAATGGAGGGTTTATCCAAATGAAAAGAAGAATTCTCGCACTTTCACTGGCTGCCGCGATGGTAGTCGGCGCTCTCGCAAGCTGCACCGCCAAGACTGAGGAAGTTTCCTCTGTCGTCGAAACCAGAGACGTTAAGCTCACCCTTTGGGGTTCTGAGCAGGATCAGGCTTTCCTGAAGGAAGTCGCTGCTGCTTGGGCTACCCAGTATGCTGCTGACAATGCTGACGTTGCTTCCGCTACTGTTGACGTCCAGATCAAGGGCGAAGACGTTGCTACTACCGACGCTCTGAATGATATCGAAGCTGCTGCTGACGTTTTCGGCGTTGCAAATGACCAGCTTGCACAGTTGACCGCTGCAAATGCAATTTATCAGATGCCTGATTCCGTTGTCAGCGATATCAAGGCGATTGTCGGTGACTCCTTCCTTGGTTCTACCATGTGCGACGGCAATTACTACGGTTTCCCCTATGCTCCTAACACCGCAGAAATCCTGTTCTACAACAAGGAATTCTACACGGATGATGAAGCAAAGAACCTCAACACGATGCTCGAGAAGGATCTCGGCGGCGTGACCAACCTCGCTGTTGACATTGATGACCAGTCTTGGAACTCCATGACTTGGTTTGCTACCGCTGGCGCAGAGCTCTATACCGGCGGCGATAAGACTGTCAACACTATGAACAAGCCTGAAGTTACTGCTATGTTGACCTGGCTGCAGCAGCAGATCCAGGCTAAGAAGATCGTTGATATCGATTCTGCCGATAACGCTGCCGCTATGCTGAAGGATAAGGCTGTCGGCGCGATCTTCTACGGCGCATGGAACAAGGCTGCGTTCCAGGAAGCTCTCGGCGACAACTATGGCGTTGCTGATCTGCCTTCTGTAACGGTTGACGGCGCTTGCAACAATCAGCATCTCGTCTGCTTCGGCGGTAATAAGATGCTCGTTCTGAATGCTACCACCAAGGAGCCCGAAGCTGCTCTGTCTCTCGCTCAGGCTATCATCAGCGAAGAGAACCAGCTGAAGAGATTCCAGATGGTTCAGCAGACTCCTACTGCTCCGGCACTTGCTACCAATGCTGACATTGCTGCTGATCCCGGCGTTGCTGCTGAAGTGGCACAGGGTGGTTACACTCTGACCAACCAGCCTCTCAACGGCACTGCTGGTTACTGGGATCTGGAGAAGGCAGTTGTTTCTGACCTCTACAAGGGCAACATCACTGCTGATCAGATTCAGGGCAAGCTCGACGAGATGGTTGCTGCAATGCAGGCTAATGTTGGCGCGTAATTAGGCGTAGCGACTCAGACAAGTGGGCGTGAAAGCGTGTAATGCGCGGAAGCGCTTGTAGCTTAGACTATAGTTAATATGTAGCCTGAATATATTTTAATAAAATGTATTCAGGCTACTTTTAGCATAAGGCTATTTGTGGAATTTTTTATGAAAGTGAGGAAATCCAATGAGTAAAAAGAACTTGGACGAAAAGATCGAAATACCGGATGATCTGATCACAAAATTATCCTACGTTGTTTTCGGTCTCGGCAACATCGTCCATGGTCAGATTGCCAAGGGTATTGCGTTTCTGGCAATTGAAGTCGCTTACATCCTGTTCATGATTGTCGGTGGCTTCCAGAATCTGATCAATCTCGTGACACTCGGTACGGTGCAGACTGGTTGGGTGGAAGTACCCGGTAAGATTATGCCCGAGTACAGACTGGGCGACAACTCGATGCTGTTCCTGCTCTTCGGCGTGCTGACCGTGATGATTACTGTCGGTGTGGTCTGGACTGGTTATTGCAGCCATAAGAGCGCGAAAAATCTTCAGCTCCTCATCAAAAACGGCAAGAAAGTTCCTTCCTTGATGGACGATATCAAGCTGCTTCTTGATCAGAGATTCCATATTACACTTCTCTTCCTCCCGATTTGTGGTATTCTCGTTTTCTCCGTACTCCCGCTGATTTACATGATTTGTATCGCATTTACCAACTACGACAGAGATCATCAGGTTCCTGGTAATCTGTTTGACTGGGTTGGTTTGTCGAACTTCGGCAGTATGCTCGGCGGCGATTCCAGAATGACGACTACCTTCTTCGGCGTTCTGGTCTGGACGCTGATCTGGGCGTTCTTTGCGACTTTCTCCAACTATTTCCTCGGCATTATTGTGGCGCTTGTCATTAACCAGAAGGGCATCAAGTTCAAGAAGCTGTGGAGATCGATTCTCGTTTTGACGATTGCTATGCCGCAGTTCATTTCGCTGCTGGTTATGAGAAGCTTCTTCTCTAACTATGGCGTTATCAACAGAGGCTTGATTAATCTTGGTATCATTCCCAGCATCAATGATACGATTCCGTTCTTCAGCAATCCGACACTTGCCAGAATCGTTATCATCGTTGTGAATATGTGGATTGGTATTCCCTACACCATGCTGATGTCCAGCGGTATCCTGATGAATATTCCTCAGGATCTGTATGAGGCCGCCACTGTGGACGGTGCCAATGCGGTTCAGATGTTCTTCAAGATCACCCTGCCGCAGATCATCTTCACCACGACTCCCTATCTGATTACCAGCTTTGTGGGTAACATCAACAACTTCAATGTTATCTTCCTTCTGACAGCCGGCGGACCTTCCACGTCAGAATACTACTCGGCAGGTAAGACCGACTTGCTTGTTACTTGGTTGTATAAGCTGACGAAGGAGAAGATGGACTACAGCTTGGCTTCTACCATCGGTATTTTGATCTTCATCATTTCGGCAACAATGTCTCTGATCACGTATACCAGATCTAAGTCTTACAAAGAGGAGGATGCTTTCCAGTGAGTGCAAACAATCTTACGGCTGTTACAGGCAAAAAGGGCAAAAGCTATGCTGCCCAAAAAAGAGCGGGACTTATTGCCAGCTATATCTTCCTCACCGTTCTTTCCATTATCTGGCTCCTGCCGATTTTGTGGGTTGTGCTGACCTCTTTCCGTGTGGAACCCGGTTCGTTTACTGCGGCTTTCTTCCCGCAGCCCTATTCCTGGGTAGAAGGTACCACGAAATATACGCAGACCTATACGTTCCAGAACTACATCGACCTCTTCACTCCCAGAGACGGCTTTGATTTCGGTAAGATGTGGGTCAATACCCTCATTGTTGCCGCCATCTCCTGCGTTATCTCCACGCTGTTCGCGGTTGCTACCGCTTACGTTATGTCGAGAATGCGCTTCAAGATGCGTAAGCCGTTCATGAACATCGCTCTGATCATGGGCATGTTCCCGGGCTTCATGTCGATGATCGCCATCTACTTCATTCTGAAGTCGGTGGGCATCGAGAAGACCCTGCTCGCTCTGATTCTGGTGTACTCCGGTGCATCGGGCTTGGGCTTCCAGGTCGTTAAGGGCTTCTTCGATACCGTGCCGAAGGCACTGGACGAAGCTGCCATGATCGACGGCGCCAACAAGGCGACCGTGTTCTTCAAGATCATCCTTCCCATGTCCAAGCCGATTATCGTCTATCAGGCGCTGACCGCTTTCATGGGACCGTGGATGGACTTCATCTTCGCCCGCTTCCTCATGGGCACCAACTACGACACCTATACTGTGGCAATCGGTCTGTACGATATGCTTGACAAGACTCGTATCTATGAGTACTTCCGTCAGTTCGCTGCAGGTTCTGTCTGCGTGGCTGTGCCGATCATCATCCTCTTCATGTCGCTCCAGAAGTACTATGTTGAGGGCGTTACCGGCGGTGCTGTCAAGGGCTAATTTCCCGATTCAGTTTTTGCAATTGGATTTCCCTCTGGCAAACCCTTTGGTGTGTTCGTAAAAACCACAAACAAAAGAGAGTCGTTCGACCCGATGTTTCGGGAAGGACGGCTCTTTTTGTGTCAATGCGTAATTCGTAATTCGTAATGCGTAATTTCATAATGCGCATATGTACATTTGCCGCATATTCTGTGGGTAGGAGGCGATGGGTATGCGCTATCAGCGTCATAGATGGAATCCCCACGCACTGCAGCGGAGAATATTTCTTGGCACGATATCGTTTTTTTTGATTTTCGCTGCCATCAATATCAGTGTGCGTCCGCTGCTCAAGCGAATGACAGCCGTGCAGGCGGCTTATATCACCAATCTTGCCATCAACGAGGCAGCGCAGGAAGTATTGGCGCGGGAGGATATTTTTTACGACCGCTTTGTATCGCTTCACCGGCTGGACAACGGCACCATCAGTTCCATGACGACCGATATCCGCGAGATGAATAAATTCAAGACGGCACTGTGCCGGGAGATTCAGTCGAAACTGGGCGAACATTGTGATCGGGAGGTATCGGTTCCGCTCGGCACGCTGACGGATATCGATCTGCTGTCCGGGCGGGGACCGCGCATCCGCATGAAGATTGAACTGTACGGCAGCGTCAACGCCGAACTCAAAAGTTCTTTCGAGGACGCGGGCATCAATCAGACCCGCCACCGTATCATCTGCAATGTGAAGGTGGGCGTGTCGGCGATTATTCCGGGTTGTTCGTCCTATACCGAGGTGGAAAACAGCTTTACGGTATCCGAAACCGTGCTGCTGGGTGAGGTGCCGGATTCGTTTACGCAGGTCAACACGACGGAGGATTTGTATGACGACATCAATAATTTCATAGACAATTGAAATTCAAGGTATTTCGGTGTAAAATAGCAGAGTAGGATTTTAAAACCTTATTTTGCAAGGAGAATCAAAGTATGACAGACTTCAAAAATCTCGATGAAGCGAGACAGCGCGTAAAGGAATTGCGCGGTCTTATCGAATACCACAGCAACGCTTATTACAATGCCGACGCGCCGGAAATCGAAGATGACGAGTACGACGCGCTCATGCGGGAACTGCGGGAACTGGAAGCGGCATTTCCCGACCTGCGCGACGAGAATTCCCCCACGGTCAAAGTGGGAGGGGCTGCCTCGACCAAATTTGCCGCCGTGACGCATGAAGTCCCCATGCAGAGCTTGCAGGATGTGTTTGATCTGGCGGAAGTCAGGGAATTCTGCGAGAAGTTTCCCGGCGCGGAATTTGTTGTGGAAAAAAAGATCGACGGACTTTCGGTTTCGCTGGAATATACCGACGGCGTGCTGACGCGCGGTTCCACCCGCGGTGACGGACGCACGGGCGAGGACATCACGGAAAATCTTCTCACCATCGCGGGAATTCCACACAAAATTCCGACTGATGCAGCATTTGTCGAAATTCGCGGCGAGGTATATATGCCGCGTCAGACCTTCGCGGCGCTCAACGCGTCACAGGAGGAAAACGGACTGAAAACCTTCAAAAATCCCCGCAACGCGGCAGCCGGTTCACTGCGGCAGAAGGACGCGGCAATTACGGCGGCGCGCGGACTGGCGATTTTTGTCTTTAACATTCAGCAGACAAAGGGAATTTCGTTTACAACCCATTCGGAATCGCTGGCATTTCTGCGTGACTGCGGTTTTCAGGCGTCGCCGGACTTCCGGGTATGTCACAACTTTGAAGAAGTGGCGGCGGCGATTGAAGCAATCGGAGAGGAACGCGGCGGGCTTTCCTACGATACCGACGGCGCTGTGGTGAAACTCAACGATCTCCGTCAGCGGGAAGAGGCGGGCGTGACGTCCAAATTTCCCAAATGGGCAGTGGCGTTCAAATACCCGCCGGAGCAGAAGGAAACCGTGCTGCGCGATATTGAAGTGACGGTGGGACGCACCGGCGTTCTTACCCCGACAGGCGTATTTGACCCGGTACTGCTGGCGGGTACGTCGGTAAGCCGCGCCTCTCTGCACAATCAGGACTACATCACCCAGAAGGATATCCGCATCGGCGACACAGTCGTATTGCGGAAAGCGGGAGAGATCATTCCCGAAGTGGTGTCGGTGGCAAGGCACGGCGACGGTCAGCCGTATGTATTGCCGGAAGTCTGTCCGTCCTGCGGTGAGAAGGTATTCCGGCTGGAGGACGAAGCCGCCCTGCGGTGTGTGAACCCCGAATGCCCCGCACAGCTTTTGCGCAATATGATTCATTTTGCCTCGCGTGACGCGATGGACATCGAGGGAATGGGTCCCGCTGTTATCGAACAGCTTATCGCCAAAGGCTGGGTGCATTCCCCGGCGGATCTGTACACGCTGACCGAGGAACAGATCGCGTCGCTGGATCGGATGGGACAGAAGTCCGCGCGGAATCTGGTGAACGCAACGGAAGCGTCCAAATCCAATCCTCTCTGGCGGCTGATTTTCGCGCTGGGTATCCGGCATATCGGCGAAACCGCGTCGCGTCAGCTTGCGGTGCAGTTCGGCAGTATGAAGGCGCTCATGCAAGCCGTGCCCGCGGATTTTGCAGCGATAGACGGCTTCGGCGAAATCATGGCGGAATCGGTGTGCGACTATTTTTCCACGTCCCATGCCCGAGAACTGGTGGAGCGGCTGACGGCGTTGGGCGTGAATATGGAAAAAAAGGAAGACGAGGGCTCCGCTCCGGCATCGCAGGCATTGGCAGGGCTGACTTTTGTGATTACCGGTACGCTGGAAGGCATGACCCGCGACGAAGCCAAGGCGCTGATTGTGGCACAGGGCGGCAAGGTTTCCGGCTCGGTGAGCAAGAAGACTGCCTATCTGCTGGCGGGCGAGAACGGGGGCAGCAAGCTCACCAAGGCACAGGAACTGGGGGTTCGGGTCATTTCACTCGAACGCCTGCGCGAGATGATTGCCCAAGGCGAAAACGGATGATGCCGTTACCGCTTTTGCCTTTACCAATCGCCATAGAAAAAACGTCATGAAATTTTCCCGACCGGCATATAGTAGTGGTATAAAAATCCGATCGGGGTGATATTTATGATGCGTTTTGTAAAGACCATTCGCCTCAGACCCTTGCTGGCGTCGCTGCTGCTGCCGCTGGGATTGGGGAGCGTGGTGGGCGTGTTTCTGCTGCTGACAGGGCAGTATACCGCCTATGACACGCTGTTCAAGCCGCCGCTGGCGCCGCCGGACTGGGTGTTTGCCGTGGCGTGGACGGTTCTCTACACACTGATGGGCATTTCCGCCTATCTGGTGGCGACATCCGACGCGTCCAAGGGCGCAAAGGAAGACGCACTGTGGCAGTATTTCATTCAATTGGTGATCAATCTGATCTGGCCGTTTCTGTTCTTTTTCTTTTCGCTGCGGCTGGCGGCGTTCCTGTGGCTGGTGGTGCTGCTGGCAGCGGTGGTACGGATGGTGATTGCCTTCTGGTTTCTGAGTAAACCCGCGGCACTGCTGCAAATTCCCTATGTGCTTTGGCTGTGTTTTGCCGCCTATCTCAACGGCGCGGTGTATCTGCTGAACGGATAAGGGATTTTTATCCAACCGTATCCCGCCCGATTAATGCGTGTTTTTTTGCCCATACTTTCTGTGGAAAATGAAGCGGGAAGGAAGTATGGGCAAAAGATGCAGTACAACAAAGTGGAAATCTGCGGTGTGAACACCGCGGATCTGAAATTGCTGAGCGAGGACGAGAAGATGGCACTGCTGCGTCGGGTGCGGGAAGGGGACATGGCGGCGCGGGAGGAACTGGTCAAAGGAAATCTGCGGCTGGTGCTGAGTGTGGTGCAGCGGTTCATGAGCCGGGGCGAAAATCCGGATGATCTGTTTCAGGTGGGATGTATCGGTCTGATCAAGGCAATAGACAATTTTGACATCACGCTGGATGTCAAATTTTCGACGTATGCGGTGCCGATGGTGATCGGGGAGATACGCCGCTACCTGCGGGACAACAACAGTGTGCGGGTGAGCCGTTCCATGCGGGACACGGCGTACAAAGCCATGCAGGTGAAGGAGCGCGTCATGAGCGAGCAGGGGCGGGAACCCTCGGTGGAGGAAATTGCCCGCGAACTCGAACTGCGTAAAGAAGACGTGGTGCTGGCGCTGGAAGCCATTGTGGAGCCGGTGTCGCTCTATGAATCGGTATATTCCGACGGGGGGGACACGATCTATGTGATGGATCAGATAGGCGACACAGAGGACGATACCAGCTGGCTGGAAGAGATCACCCTTCGCGACGAAATCAAAAAGCTCTCGCCGCGGGAAAAACGGATTCTCACGCTTCGATTTATGCAGGGCAAGACCCAGATGGAAGTGGCGAGTGAGATCGGCATTTCACAGGCGCAGGTGTCGCGGCTGGAAAAGGGTGCGCTCGGCAAGCTCAAACGTTCCTAGCCGGAACGCTGTATCTGCATGAAGAGTGAAGAACTGCGTTATTTTCACGCAATTCTTCGCTCTTCACTCTTCACACTTTACACTCCGCACGCGAATGCGAAGGCGGAAATTATTTTTAAAATCTATTGCTATTTTGCCGGGAATTTGTTATAATGTAACAAACGACAAGGGGTGATCATTTTGGATTCCTATTCGGATACATATGTGAGCAACGTGGTAGATTCTGTGCTTCAAAAACTCTACTACGACGAGCACAATGTCAGCTTTTTCAAGCATTACAACACGTTTGTCATTCCGTTGAGTTCTGTCAATAAGGCCTTGCAGCGTTCGGGGTGTATCGCGCAGATTCTCTATCATGAGTATCAGTCGGGAAACCTCAAGGGCGCCTATTCCCCTATGATGGACTGGGTGGTCGCACTCTACAATCGCTATTACGCGCTGGATGTTCCTTTTGAAAAATTTCTGGAGGACGCCGGCGTTTATTCGCTGCACCGTCAGGTGTATATGAGTTACCGTGAAAACGGGGAATGCAAGCGTGCCGAGGAAATTATCCTCATTGAAAAGGATTATGAGCATGAAACGTTTATCAAGGGACTTATTAAAATATTCAACTATATTTCCGAAAAGATTCCGCTGCTCATTGTGGTGAACAAGCTGCACCTAGCGGCGCTTTCCTCTTTTGAGTTCTTCTATAAGCTCATGTGCGAGAACGCCAACAACAAAATCGCGGTGCTGTGCAGTTTTAACGAAGTGTACAATGTCCCCGACTATAACAAGCAGATCCGGAATGACATGATGCTGGCGCTGGAATCCAAGAACCATGTGCAGGAGTGGAGCCTGCAGGACAGCATGGAAACCGATTCGGAGGAAAGTGACGTGTTTCATCCGGTGGCGGAGTCCTTTTCACGCTATCTGGTTCTGTTCAACAACATGATTCACACCGTTGCCATCAAACAGGCAATCTATTACGGCGACATCATTTACGAACACTTGGCAACCGGTGATCTGGTGGTGGAGGATAAGCTCCTCCACGACTTCTATTTTCTGTATTCCATGGCATACTTCTATGACAACAATTATCCCAGTATGCTGACCATCTGTGATGAAGGCAAGCGTGTGTGCGAAGGGGAAGGGCTGGGATTGCACTATTACAATTATACCTATGCCATTGCGTTGTGCCACTCCAATGCCGGTCAGGACAAGCTGGCGATGAAATATGTGGAGGAATGTGAGCAGATCAGCAACGGGAGCGACGACGAGTTTCTCCAGTTCCGCAGTGCGCTGCTGCGCTGTATGATTCTGTTCCGCTGCTGGACCAACGTCTATCTGTGGAATGTGGAATACGATCAGGGCGAAAAGTTCCTTCAGGACGCGGAAAAGTATCATTATTACAATCATCTTGCCTATACCTATCTCTTCTGCTTCGGCAACAACCGCGATTATTTCAGCACCGACCCGGAATTCTGCGAATCGCATGACCATTACAAAAAAGGTATGTATTATGCGGATATGCTGGGCAATGATGCCCTCAAGCTCCGTGCCTATAAGAAAAATGTCGTCTTCCTCAGCGGTTTCGGCTATTATCCCGCCGTCGATCATTTCTATAAGAAGAGCCTTGCCATTCTCGAACGGGAAAACAATCTGCTTGAAATGGGCAATACCTACAACGGTCTGGGCTATAACCGTATCGTCAGCGAGCAGTTCAAAGAAGCCAACGAGTATTTCAACAGCGGTATGGCGATCTGGTACAAGATGAAGAAGCCCGAAAACATGGGTGAAACGCTGTACAACATGGCCGTCAACGCGATGCTGGCACGTGATTACCGCCGCGGCTGCGAATTCCTTGTCACCGCCGTTCGTATCATGAAAAACCTCAATCAGAATAAGCTCGAGCTGTGTAATATGTCCAAGATTTACGGTATGATCGTGCTGTGCTATATCAAGATGGGCGTCGAATACAACGCGCAGCTTTTCCTGAACCGTATGCAGCTGGTGCTGTATCATCTGATTTTCCCGGAGGCAGAACCCAGTTACTTCCTCTGGGACGACGATATGTTCTTCTATTACTTCTGCCGCGGTCTGATCAGCCGCAAGGACAGTCTCGCCGAAGCGCAGCAGAATTTTGACCGCGCCTTCTTCCATCTCAAGCGGACCGAAGGTCTGTGGTTCTTTGCCTATGAACTGTTTGCCGAAGAGCAGGCAGATCTCTACCGTGCGCAGGGACGTCATGTGGAAGCAAACGAACTGCTCGAGAAGTGTCTGGAATACTGCACCAAGAACGGCTATCAGGACAAGATCAATCGTCTGAATGCCTGCCTGCACGGTCAGAAGATGGAAGACACCGATTACAATATCCGGCTGACCGCCATCACCCCCGAACAGGCGCTGGAACTGTCGCGTCTGGTGGGTGCGGAATTGCAGCTCCGTATCAAGACCAAGAGTATTTCCTTCCTGACCAACTGGCAGGAACTCATAAACTGCGACGATATCAATGTCGATACGCTCATCAACACTTCCATGTATAATCTTCAGAATAACTATAACGCGGATAAGATACTCTATGTGGAGGTCACCAACGGGCGTCCCGATCTGGTATACTGCGACAAGGATTACAATCCCCCCCGTGAAGTGCTTCAGGGCATTGTCAATTACTTCACCCGCAACCCCAACGAATTCATGGTCAACCGTCTGGAAAAATCCTTCTACGATTACCGCGAGCTGATTACCTGGTTCGGTCTTAACAAGATTGTCTCCATCAGCGGCGTGCCGATTATGAACGGCAACAAGCTTCAGAGTGTCTTTATCGCCATGATCGAGATGCACGATAACTTTACCAACAACTTCTCGCTCTTCCTGGAAGGCGACCTGACCATTTTCAGCGTGGCATTCCATCAGCTGGTGGACGCCATTAACCGTCTGACTACGCAGGAACATATCCGTCAGATGAACCAGCAGCTTGAACAGAGCTCCGTGACGGATATGCTGACCGGTCTGTACAACAGACAGGGCTTCGTCAAGATTATCGGTGAGGAAATGGAAAAATTCCAGGGCGACCGCAATATCACCACGACCATCATGTATATCGATCTGGACAACTTCAAGTACTACAACGATACGTTTGGTCATGCCATCGGCGACGTGATTCTGACCTCCTTCGCAGACATCTTCAAGAGCATTACCAAGGATCGCGGTTATGCCAACCGGTACGGCGGTGACGAATTCGTCATCGTTATCACCGATTCCAGCATTGAAGAGGGCGTGGAGGCTGCCAAGATGATTTATGCCAAGCTGGATGAAACCGACGGCTTTGCCGACAAGCTGCGCGAAAAGATGGGACCCGATTTCTCTATCGAACCGGAACGCCGCGTGTCCTGCTCCATCGGTATTGCCACAGCGGACGAATTCACGATAGATTCCATCAATCAGGCGATGAAGCGCGCCGACGACGCACTTTATTTGGTCAAGAAGACTACCAAGCGCAATTACCGCGTGTGGACGCCGGAGCTGTCCGAATCCCGATAATTTTCAAATGAAGAGGGCGGTGTATGATGAAATCCAGAATGGTGTATCAGTCCTCTAAATCCGCCAGAACCGCCAAACAGGTCATGAACAACAAGACCGTCAAGAAGACACGGCGGGTGGTGGATCGGTTCCTCTACGAATTCAAGGAGGATAATGTGGGCGCCTACGCGGCACAGGCGGCATTTTTCGTGATTATCTCGGTGTTCCCGCTGATCATGCTGCTGCTCACACTCATCCGGTTTCTGCCGTATTTTGATAACGGCGTGCCGATGATACAAATCAGCATTTTTCCCCATGATCTGAATGTCTTTGTGACTGACGCGCTGGAAGAAATTGTCAACAAATCTTCCAACGCGGTGCTGTCGATATCGGCGGTCACGGCGCTGTGGTCAGCGTCAAAAGGCGTTTACTCCATTTTTCAGGGACTGTCGAGTGTCTATTCCGTCAAGGATACCCGCGGTTGGCTGAATATGCGGCTTCGGGCGGTCGTCTATACGCTGTTCTTTCTGGTAATGCTGATTCTGGCGCTGTTCTTTCTGGTGTTCGGCAACGGCATTTATCAGGCGGTGTTCAATTTTCTGCCGCTGGCAGCGGACAAGGTGGAGATCGTGTCCCGCGGCATCAAATGGCTGCTGGGTTTCGCGGTACTGGTGCTGTTTTTTGAAGTGATCTATATTGCGGTGCCGGATCGGCGGTCATCGGTGTTTGAGGAACTGCCGGGCGCACTGGTGAGTGCGGTCGGCTGGGTGGGATTTTCCTATCTGTATTCGTTCTATATCGAGCATTTCGGTCATTACGCCAATGTCTACGGCAGTCTGACCGCGGTTGTACTGCTCATGCTGTGGCTGTATTTCTGTATGTATATCATGCTGTTCGGCGCGGAGGTCAATGTGGTGTGGAACGACACCTACAAGCGCATTGCCGCGCGGATTCTGCGAGCGACGAAGCAGAAGGTCAGGAAAAAAGCCCCCAAGCTTCACAAGAAATAATTGTTTTATAAAAAAACACGGTCTTTCTCCGCGCTTCTGTCAGCCGGGAAGACCGTGTTTTTGTCTGATTATTCGTTTTGCGGTGCGCGCAGATCAATCAGCAGTGTCATGAGCGTGGCGACGGACAGGGTGCGGATCATGGAGTGGTACAATTCGGTTGCCAGTATGTAGGCGTGTATGCTGTCCACAAAAGAAAACACCCCGCCGTACAGTCCCGCACATACCAGTCCCGCACCCGTAAAGACCGCCGCCACAAACCGCAGATAGCCTACTGCCGCCGGACAGAGCAGGGGAAGCGAAAGATTTTGAAAGGGATTTTTCGGAATTTTCGGAATCTTCATTGAATAATTCTCCTTTATCCTTTATAATAGAAGATACGGTTCCGCCGTGATTCTATTGTAGCACAGCGAGGAGAAGAAGGGAACCCATCAAAATCTGGCAGAAAAGCCACATCAGACCCACAGGGAGAGGAGTGACGGTAATGACAAAAGTTGGCGCCTCCACGGCCTGCTATTATCCGATGGAGACGGAGCAGGGGCTTCAAAAAATCGCCGAGGCGGGCATACGGCATGCGGAAGTGCATCTCGGCACGTTTTCGGAATTGGGTAAGGGATATCTCAAGGAACTTGGCAGGATGGCACGGTATTACGGCACACAGATTCACGCGGTGCATCCGTTCTATACCGTGCTGGAATCCGCGATGTTTTTTTCGGATTATCATGAGCGGCGCATCGCGGACGGACTGGAAATCTACAAGCAGTATTTTCACGCCACGGCATATCTGGGCGGGAAGTATCTGGTGTTCCACGGCGGGAGCAAATTCGGTAAGACGCGGTGCATGGTATCGGATGACGAATACATGGAGCGGTATCATCTGATTTTTGAATGCGGCAAGTCATTTGGCGTGACGCTGCTCCACGAGAATGTCTATACGCACGTTGCCGAAAGTATTGACTTCTGCCGCAAGATGATTGAGTATCTGGGGGATGACGCGCTCTTTACCTTTGACAACAAGCAGGCGCGGCGGTCGGGCTATACGTCGGTGGAATTTGCAAAGGCACTCAGCGGACATATCCGCCATATTCACATCAGTGACTGTGACGCAGACCATGACTGTCTGCTGCCGGGACGGGGCAGTGAGAATTTTGCCGCTATTCAGGAAGCGCTCAGCGGCGGCGATGAAACCGCGTGCTGGCTGGTGGAGGTATATCAAGAAGCGTTTCGGGGCGTGAGCGAACTCAGGCAGTCGGTGGGCTACCTGCAAAGTGTTCTGTCGCGCGGTCAGAGAGACGTCTGATGTTTTGAATTGTATACAGAAGGAGTGATACAGGCTTTGATCAATGTATTATGTATCGGAGACGTGATCGGTACGGTGGGAACCGATTATCTGCAGCAGCAGCTTCCCGCACTCAAACGGGAAAAACGGGTGGATGCCGTGATTGTCAACGGCGAGAACTCCGCGGATACCAACGGCATCACGCCTCGTTCGGCGGAATACCTGCTGGCGTGCGGGGTGGATATGATTACGACGGGCAACCACGCATTCCAGCGCCGGGAGAGCTACCCGCTGTATGACAGCAGCGCGCAGGTGCTGCGTCCCGCCAATTATCCCGACGGGGCGCCGGGCGTGGGGACGGGGGTAATCGATCTGGGACGGGTGCGCATCCGTGTCATCAACCTGATGGGAACCGTGGAGATGAATCCCGTGCTGCACTGTCCGTTTACGGTGTGTGACCGTCTGCTGGAGGAATGCGAGGAAAAAATCGTCATTGTGGATTTTCACGCGGAGGCAACGGGGGAGAAAAAGGGTCTTGCGTATTGGCTGGACGGACGAGTCAGCGCACTGTTCGGAACCCATACCCATGTGCAGACCGCTGATGAACAGATTCTGCCGGGCGGCACGGGCTATATCTCCGACGTAGGCATGACCGGACCGGTTCAGTCAGTGATCGGCGTGCGCCCGGAAGACGCGGTGCAGATGATGCGTACCCGGATGCCCACGCGTCTCAGGTTTGCCGACGGACCGTGTATGCTGAACGCGGTGCTGTTCGGCGTGGACGAGAAGACCGGAAAAACCGTACAGGTGGAACGTCTTCAGCTTTGACGGGAAGGGGATTTTGGATTTTGCTGCATATGTTATTTGGCGGACGGCATGCGAAACGGAATGGGATACGTCCCCTTGGAGGATTCCGGCGGCTGACGGTCTGCTGTCTGGCGGCAGCGCTGCTGCTGTGGATCGCCGTGGGTTGCCGGAGCGAAGAAGAGGACGCGCAGGATCGGGAGGAACTGCGTTCGCAGCTTTACCATCTGTCGCTGGATACCGAAAACGAACTGCAACTCAGCCGTTCGGACAAGACCGATATGGTAATGGCATATACGGCGGATGATGCTTTCAATCCCTACACCTGCCGTTCCACACTCACCCGGAATATCTGCCACCTGCTGTATGACAATCTGATTGACATCAATCCTCAGTTTGAGCCGGAATATATTGTGGCGAAAAACATTACGGTGGATCATACCATTGTTCATGTGCAGGTGCGTTCGGGGCTGGTGTTTTCCAACGGTGCACCCCTTACGGCGGAAGACGTGAGTTATTCCTACTATCTGGCAGCCAAGACCAAAGGCAGTCTTTATCAGGAACAGCTCAAAGAAGTGGTCAGCTGTTCCTTTTCGGGCATGACCGTCACTTTTGTGATGCAGAATGAGAATATCAACGCCTTCCGGCTGCTGGATTTTCCGATAGTACATTTTGATCCGTCCGCCAACAAGGATTTTCCGCCCATTGGCAGCGGACGGTATAAATTTGCCACCTTTTCGGACGGAGTGACCCCCAATACGTCGCTGCTCATCAAAAATCAGAAATGGTACAATCCTGAGAAGGTGCAGATTGAAACCATCGGCCTGAAGGAAATGCCTTCGGTGGAGAGTATTGTTCACAGCATCGAAATCGGCACGTTTTCCTATCTTTACAGTGACCTGCGTGACGGGGAACCCAAAAACGTCAACGCCAACTATGCCAAGGTGGATTTGAACAATCTGGTGTATGTAGGCATTAACACCAATCACGAGGTACTGGCAGATGAAAACATCCGTCGCGCCATGTACGATGCCATCAGCACCGATCGGGTTGCGTCGACAGCGTTTTCAGGCATGGCGCTGGGGGCGACGGGACCGTTCACCCCCAACTGGAGCCAGGCGGCGGCTTTTCAGACCCGCAACGGGCGGGCGTATACCAGCCGCGCGGAAGATCTGCTTGCGGAATCGGGCTATGTGACGATGGACGCCGCAGGCGTGCGAAGCGATCAGGGCGGTGTACGGCTTTCCTTCCGGATGCTGGTGGGACGCGGCAACGCGGCGCATATGGCGGCGGCGGAGAGTATCCGGAGCCAGCTTGCCGAGGTGGGCATTGAGATTGAGATTGTGCCGCTTTCCACGCAGGGACTGATCCAGCGTGTCGCCGAGGGCAAATATCACCTGTATCTGGCGGAGTATTCGATACTGGGCGATATGGATATCAGCCGTCTTTTTACACCCGGCGAGGGGCTTTACAACGGACCCCGCCCGTATGATTCGGTCAGAACCTTCCACAACTACCGTCTCGGACAGGGGACGCTGGAGGACTTTATCACCGCGTTCGATGGGGAACTGCCCTTTTTGCCGGTCTGCTACCGGATGGGCATAGTGGTGTATTCCCGCGCGCTGGAAGGCGTCGGAGCTGTGAGTGAAGATCAGCCCTTTTACCGGATGCAGGAGTGGCGTATGCGTGACGGTTAAATAAAATTAACAAATTATTTATCGTTTGAGCCAAAAAATGACCCAATTTGCATTGTAAAATCCGATTGTTTGTGCTATAATGCTTTCGATAATGTTCTTTGCGGAGTGAGGCATGAGATGTTCCCCCTCCGGAGGATGCAGATTTATCCGTGCGGGTTCACCGTGGAGCGCAGTGCTTCCGACGGCGGTACGCCGGTAAAAATATGATAGTAGGGAGTTGCTTACTTTGATTAAAGGCAGTGTATTGCGCGACGCGATCATCTCGGGTGCGAATGTCATCGAGAATAAGAAGCGTTCGGTAGATGAACTCAACATTTTCCCCGTCCCGGACGGCGATACCGGCACAAATATGTCTATGACCATGACCGCCGGCCGCAAGGAACTGATGCAGATGGGGGATGACGAGACTGTCGCGACAGTGTCCGCCAAGGCTGCCTCCGCACTGCTCCGCGGCGCCAGAGGCAATTCCGGCGTGATCACGTCGCTGCTGTTCCGCGGTTTTTCCAAGGGTCTCAAGGACAAGGAAGAGGCGGACGGCGCGGCGCTGGCAACAGCGCTTACGCAGGGTGTGGAAGCGGCATATAAAGCCGTCATGAAGCCCACCGAGGGTACCATTCTGACCGTGGCGCGTGTGGCTGCCGAAAGAGGACGCGTGGCTGCCAGCTTCAACAACGACGCCAATTATGTGTGGGATGAAATCTGCGCGGCGGCAGAGGACGCGCTGGAAACCACCCCTGATCTGCTCCCCGTACTCAAGAGAGCGGGCGTGGTGGACGCGGGCGGTCAGGGTCTGTGCCTGATTTTCCGCGGTATGCAGTCGGTGTTCCGCGACGGTATCATCGCGGCTGCCGAAACCGAAAATGCGGCGGCGCAGGGCGACGTGGATTCCTTCAACAAGACCGTGGCGCAGTTCGACGAAGTGATCAACTTCACCTATTGCACCGAATTCATTGTGGAGAAGGAAAACACCAACGATCCTGCCAAGCTGAGAGCTTATCTTGAATCCATCGGCGACTGCGTGGTGGTGGTGGATGACGAAGAGATCATCAAGGTGCATGTGCATACCAATCAGCCCGGCGACGCGATTACCAAGGGTCTGACTTACGGCAGCCTGATTTCCAATAAGATTGAAAATATGCGCAAGCAGCATGAAAATGCCGGTGCGGGTGCGCCCAAGAAGCTGGAGCGCGTTGATCCGGTTGAGGGTGAAGTCGGCTTTGTCGCGGTAGCGGCAGGCGACGGTCTGGTGTCGCTGTTCCACGATCTCGGCTGTGAGAACGTGGTGTCCGGCGGACAGACCATGAATCCCTCCACCGAGGATATTCTCGAAGCCGTGCAGGCAACGGCGGCTTCCACCGTATTTGTCCTGCCCAACAATAAAAATATCATTATGGCAGCGGAACAGGCAGTGCCGCTTGCTGACCGCCGTGTGATTGTCCTGCCCACCAAGACGATTCCGCAGGGTCTGACGGCAATGCTTACCTTCGACGCGGATGCGGGCGCGGACGAGAACGCCACCGAAATGTTCAAGGCAGCGGAGAGGGTCAGCACGGGTCAGGTGACCTATGCGGCGAGAAATTCCGAGTTCAACGACAAGAAGATCAAGGAAGGCGAGATGCTCGGTCTGATCAACGGCAAGCTGACCTTTACAGAGAAATCCCGCAATAAGGCGATTCTCAAGCTGGCGAAGCATATGATCGACCGCGGTACTTCCTTCATTACGCTGATCTACGGCGCGGAAGTCACCGATGACGAAGCGGAAGAGACCCGCAGACTGATCGAGACCAAGATTGCCAAGAATGTGGAAGTCACGCTGGTCAATGGCGGTCAGCCGGTGTATTATTACATTCTGTCTGTGGAATAAGGGCGTAGTGGTGGAATGGAGTAAAGCGGAATCATGTCCACAATGATATCGAAACCATTGTCAAATTATAAGGGTGTCGGCGGGAAACGTGCGGAGTTGTTCAACAAACTCGGCGTCGGTTCTTCCGACGCCCTTTTGCGGTACTATCCGAGGGAGTACGAGGACTGGAGCGGCTGCGTATCCGTAGCGGAGGCGAAAGCAAACGCGCAGAGCGGTGAAATGTGCTGTATCCGTGCCACTGTGACGTCTCAGGTGCAGTCGGTGTTCCTGCGGGGCGGCAAAATCCTGTACACGGCGCGTGCGGTGGACGGAGAAGGCATGCCGTTCCGGCTGACCTTTTTCAATAATGCCTACATTCCGCGTATGCTGGTAAAGGGGAGCGAATACACCTTCCGGGGGCGTCTGGTGATGGGTCGGAACGGCGCGGAGATGGCGTCTCCGGCTTTCTCAGAGAACCCGTCGCCGCGGCTGGTGCCGGTCTATCGCGCGACGGAAGGGCTTCCGTCGCGTCAGATCGCCAAGGTAGCCGAACAGGTGCTGGCGGAGCTGCCGGACGATCTGTCCGACCCGCTGCCCGAATGGATTCGGGTAAAATATCAGCTTTGTCATATCCGCTATGCGCTGTGTCAGATTCATTTTCCCGACGACAAGGAGACGCTGACGACGGTGCGTGACCGACTGGTGTTTGAGGAACTGCTGCTGCTCCAATTGGGATTGCTGCGGCTCAAGGGGCGGGAACGCGGCGCGGCGGGAACCGTACTGCGGGAGGATCATACGGAGGAATTCTGGTCGATGCTGCCCTTTGCGCCGACAGGAGCCCAGCGGCGTGCCGCGAAAGAAGCGGTGGCGGATATGATGAGCGGGGAGCGTCCCATGTCCCGCCTGCTGCAAGGGGACGTGGGCTCAGGGAAAACCGCGGTGGCGGCGGCGATTTGCTATACGGCCGCCAAAAACGGCGTGCAGTCAGCGCTCATGGCGCCCACCGAGATTCTCGCCGAACAGCACTTCCGTTCGCTGGAAAAACTGCTGTCTCCCTGCGGGATTCGAGTGGGACAGCTCACCGGTTCGATGACCGTCGCACAGAAACGCCGGATGAGGGAATTGACCGCGACGGGGCAGATCGATGTGCTGATCGGTACTCACGCGCTGATTGCCGACGGTGTGACCTTTGCCTCACTGGGACTGGTGATTACGGATGAACAGCACCGCTTCGGGGTCAACCAGCGTGGCGCGCTGGCGGCAAAGGGAAACAACCCCCATATTCTGGTGATGTCCGCCACGCCCATTCCCCGCACATTGGCGCTGATGATTTACGGCGACCTCGACCTGTCATTGCTGGACGAAATGCCGGCGGGACGTATGCCGGTGGATACCTTTTATGTGGACGGCGGCAAACGGGAACGTGCCTATGGTTTTGTCAAGAAGCTGACTGCGGCAGGGCGGCAGGGCTATGTGATCTGTCCGTTGGTGGAGGAGCAGACCGACCCGGCAGCCCAAGGAAGTCTCAAGGCGGCGCAGAGTTACGCGGCGAGCCTGTCGGAAGGGTATCTGTCAGGCTGCCGGGTGGGACTGCTGCATGGACGCATGAAAGGCGCGGAGAAGGAGTCGGTCATGCGGCAGTTTGCGGCGGGGGAACTGGACGTGCTGGTATCCACTACGGTGGTGGAAGTGGGCGTGAATGTTCCCAACGCGGTGATTATGGTGATCGAGAACGCCGAACGGTTCGGGCTTTCACAGCTGCATCAGCTCCGCGGACGGGTGGGACGCGGCGAGTGGAAATCCTATTGCATTCTGATCAGCGACGCCCGCAATGAAGCGGCGGTTGCCCGTTTGCAGACCATGTGCCGCACGCGGGACGGCTTTGCCATTGCCAATGAAGACCTGAAACAGCGGGGACCCGGCGATTTCTTCGGCTCACGGCAGCACGGTCTGCCCGACCTGAAAATTGCCGATATGATGACCGATATGCAGATGTTTGCTAAGGCACAGGAAGCGGCGCGGGAGATTCTGGAGAAGGATCCCCATCTGACCGCACCGGAGCACTGCGGGTTGACGGAAGAAATCGATAAACTCTTCGACCCTTTGCGGGCAATGAACTAAAAAGAAAAAACGCCTGAACCTGCCGTGTGGCAATAAGGTTCAGGCGTTTTGAAAATCAAAGGAGGAAAAAAGGCTACTCGGCGGCACTGGCGGAAGAGGCGCCTCTTGCCGCGCCGATGTGGTCGCGAATATAGTCTTTTGCCTCGTCGGGCGTGATGTGCAGCACAAACGCCACTTCGGTGTTGATAATTTTTTCCGCTTCGCGCAGGATACGCTCGTCCGAAGAATTGAGCTTTTTATGTACGGCGAGCTGCGCCTGCTGCTTGTGATAGAGCGTTCCCGCGAGTGCCAGAATACCCTTGCGGTCGCCGCTTTGCAGAATCTCGTTGAAGCGCTCCTTGCGCGCTTTATGATCGTCCACCCAATGAATCTCGGTATGTGCCGCGTCGGACAGCAGATCACCGATTTCTTCTTCAGTGATGAGCGGTCTTGCCCTTTGCAGCAGCGCGGGATTGTTCATGGGCAGATACACGGTTGAACTGTCCTTGTTGGTGGAACGAAGCACATAATAATCGGTCTTTTGCCCGCAGACCACCTGCTGGGTTGTCTGCTCAATCACAAAAATTCCTTCCGTTCCAAAGACCACCGTATCACCAATGTTCAGCATAAAAACGTGTCACCTCGTTTTCAGATTGTCAAAAACCGTCTGCCGAGCCTTGTCCGATGGGGAAACAGGCGGCAATCGGCTGTTTTTCTAATCAAGATTATAACATTTTTCCGGAAAAATTGACATAGTCCGATTTCACAAACTTTTTGCACTGTTTTTCGGGCGAATTTGAAATCCTGCGAAAGATGCTCAATCTCCTGTAATATTTTTATGGAAGGTGACATAGGGAACCCAGGCGGGTAAAAGAGCAGGAGGGAGTTCCGTTAGAGATACTTCTTAAAAATGAATTCTCTCCACGGAAAAAGCCTTGTATTAACAGAAAAGATGTGTTATAATGTTCTTTATCAAAGTATGAAAATCAGGCGCAAGAAGGAAAAAGGATCAATGGGCATATGAAAAAAGGGAGGGAATGGGTCAATTGAAGAAGAACGATGCACGGATGATGAAATATCTGACAAAAATTGACGCGCTGATGGCGGACGCACTGCGTGAATCGGAAAAAGGAAACGTCAAGCGGCAGACACGCAGATGGGATGCGGCGGAAAAGCAGTGCCGCAAAGTCCTGGCGATGAGCCGTTCCGCTGCCAATGCCGGTGAGAAAACCGCCGTCGCGGATAGCTGGCAGCAGTCCGCCGTCGCGAAGCTGTCACAGATTCTGATGCGGCAGGGACGTGTGGATGAAGCCCGCACGCTGTTGGCGGAATCCTGTCCGGCGGGGGATGGCAGTGCTTCTGAAGCGGGACTGATCTGCATGGCTTATTACGGAGCCATTCTGTGTCAGGATGGCGCTTATCATGCGGCAGGTGGGATGCTGCTGCCGCTGATGGAAAAAACGGACGCGCTCGGCGATGATCCCTACGCGCTGTCGCTGGCTTGCGGATACGCGGGCATGGCATTCACCTATGACGACGACACAGGCTACAACGGCAAGTGGTTTGAGCAGCCGGTAGTGCGTCTGTTGTCACTGCGGGACGAGGGCGTGAAGGTGGACAGCCGGATGTTCATACAGGCTGCCTATTTTGCCGCCAGTGAGGCGTTGTATCAGACCTGCTACGATCCTGTATCTGCCACCGACACGGGCAAGGTCACACGTCTGGCGCAGCTTTGCGTGCAGGAATGCCGCCGCGCGGGAATCAGGGATTTCTATGAACCGGCTGCCATGCGGCTGGAAGCGCTGGCAGCGGCGCGTGACTGTCAATTTGCCGACTGCGCGGCGCTTTGCACGGAAACAATAACGCTGTGTTCGTCCTATTCCTATGAGATGGGACAGTCGCCTTTCGGGAGCATTCCGGGCATTGTTGCCGATATGAATCTGCTGCTGGGAATTCTGCATTACCGGGTAGGACGTTATGAAGAGGCAGTAGGCTATTTCAGCGACTGCGTGGCGGCGCTGGAAGCCGACGCGCAGGGAAAACCGCTGGAACAGGCGGGATGGCAGGAGATTGAATACGTTGCCATGCGGATGACTTTTGCCGAAAAAGCTGCCTTTGCCTATCGCTATATGGGACTGTCGATGTTTTCACAGCCGTCAAAATACACGCTTTCGGCGTGTGTATCGGAAGCCGTCAAAGCCGTGGAACTGCTGGAGCGTATGCGGAACCGTGCGCCGTATTTTGGATTGCTGGCGGCGGGCGACTGTCAGATCATCGCCCAGATGTGCGAAAAGCGCGGAGATGAGCAGCAGGCGGAGCAGTTTGAGACGCGCGGCAGGAGCAGCGGCATGGAGGCGCTGACCCGTTTGCTTCGGGAGAAGGAGCAGTATGATGAATGGATGGAACTGCTTCGCGCCGGAAGGCGCACGGCACTCCGGCTGGGACTGCTGGAACTGTACGGAGACGAGACCCGAATCGCACTGCTGCTGAGTGAAAAGCCCCATGTGGAAGAGGAATCCCATCTCGACCTTGCCTATCTGAACTTTGCGATGGGGGATTACTGTCGCGTGGTGGGACGAAACGAGGAAGCGGTAGCCTATTTTGACGCCGTGGCGGAGCACACCTTTGATCAGAAGGGAAAGGCATACTATGACGTGGCGGAGATGGATTTCTGGGAGTCTGCGTCAGTGGGACGTGCCGCCAGCTATGCCGCGATGGGGCAGATGCCGCAGGCACGCGACGCGTATCGTGCCTATGTCGGAGCGGTATCGCAAACCGGCGATGAACCCAAGTCCAGAGACCGGCTGGTCAAATATGCGCTTCTCTCGCGCGAAATCGGACTCAATCCCGCCGAATGCGCCGCCTATTTCCTGTCGGCGGCAAAGGCGTATGAAGACGCCGGAGAGACATTGCCGGCGGCGGAGCTTTACAATCAGGAGGGCATTTGCTGGTATAACGCCGATCCCGGACACGATGCGCCGGACGGAGATGAGGCGCCGGACATTCTGACGGCGCAGTTTGCACAGCGGGAACTGGAGGCGTTTGAAAACGCTTATCGCTGTCTGAAAAACAGTGATCAGAAGGATGACAAGGTCATCGATCTGCTGCCGTCGCTGCTCTCCAACATTGGCGAATGCCATGTCCGGGGCGGACAGTATGGGGTAGCGCTGCCCTATTACCGTGAGGCGGTCGCCGCGTTTGAGAAGCTCTTTGCCCACCCGTCATTTGAGCAGAGGGAGCGTTCGCAGCAGGTGAATTATGTTTATCAATACGGATCCTGTTTCAAGACACTGGGCGAAATATACGACGCGCTGGATGATAATCCCGCCACGGCAGAGGCGTTTACCAAGGCAATCGAAGCATTTGAGCGGCTGCTGCCGGAGGAACATGCCCGCCACGAACTGGCGTTTTGTCTCAATGCCCGGGGCTGTATCCGCTATCGGCTGGGGGATTACCGCGGCGAGGTGGATGATGTGACCCGTGCCATTGCCCTCAAAGAGAACGAAGAAGGCAGTGAAATGGTGATGGCGATTATGCTCAAGAACCGTTCCGACGCCTATCGCGAACTGGGCAATTTCAAAAATATGCAGTCCGATCTGGCGCAGTCGATTGATCTGCTGGATCATTCGGGAATGCCGGATGAGGTTCTCAACGGTTTTTACGGCTCCCATTGGTTTTCGATGGGGGTGTGCCAGGAGGAAATGCACAGGATCGGTCAGGCGGCGGATGCCTATCGCAAGGCAGCCGGATATATGCGTTCGTCCGAGGAGCGCGAGGAAACGCCGCATGTCTTTATGGAGGCGCTGTGCCACTTCCGACGGGGGGTATGTCTCTGCCGCCGCGACGAACAGGAATTTTACGGGGCGCTGGGAGAATACAACAGTGCCATTGACCTGCTGGAGCATCTTCCCGCGTCAGGCGAAAAGGACGAAAATCTCCGGCAGGTGCTGTCTTCCCGCGCCAATCTTTACGAGGTATTCCGCGAGATTGATCTGGCGCAGGCGGACTATCGACGCGCCGAGCGGCTGGGCGGTGCAGTGAGCGAGGGCGAAAACTGATTTCTTTTCCGTTGCCCTGAAATCATTCGTATCATCGGGAATATATTACCGTATCATAGCTGTATGCCATTTCTTTTCGGAATACAGGACAGGCTGCGAACCCATTGGTATGGCTGTGATACGGTTTTATATGATATTCATTTCGGACAAGGCGGGGCTTGCCCCGTGTCCGAAGAGGAGGAATTTTTTTGGAAAAACTCTTTCATCTCAAAGAGCACGGAACCAATATCCGGACGGAGATTATCGCCGGTCTGACGACCTTCTTTACCATGGCGTACATCATCTTCCTGAATCCCCTGATTCTGGGCGAAAACTCTCCCACCGGCATGGCGAACACCGCTGTGGTGACGGCAACCTGTATCGCTGCTGCCATCGGCACATGGCTGATCGGCTGGCTGTCCAATTATCCGATGGCGCAGGCGCCCGGTCTGGGACTCAACGCCGTCTTTGCCTATACGCTCTGCGGCGCCTATGGTCTTTCCGCGGGAGCGGCACTGTCCGCTGTCTTTATCGCGGGTATCATCTTCATTCTGCTCACCGTTACCGGCGCCAGAACCGCACTGGTCAAGGCAATTCCGCTGAGCCTGAAAAAAGCCATCGGCGCGGGCATCGGTATGTTCATCGCCCTCATTGGATTTGTCAACGCGGGTATTGTCATCGGCGAGAATGCCGGTTCCGCCACTACCGTGGGCATGGGCAATTTTGCGTCTCCCACCGTGCTGCTTGCCTGTGTGGGTGTGATTCTCACCATTGTGCTGGTCGTGGCGAAGGTGCCGGCAGCGCTCTTTATTTCCATGATTGCCACTTCCGTCATCGGCTGCATCTGCCAGTTTGTGTTCGGGATTGAGATGGGCGTGAGCGCTCCCACCAGCTGGGTGCCTTACCTCGATTTCTCGATGTTCGGCAAGTGCTTCACCAGCTTCGGCGACCTCTTCTCGGCGCCGCTTGCTTCTCTGCTCGCCACCATGATCACGCTGGTGCTGGTCGATATGTTCGACACCATCGGCACGCTGATCGGTGCGGCGGACAAGGCGGGCTATCTCGATGAAAACGGCGATCTGCCCAAGATTGAAAAGGCGATGCTTGCCGACGCGATTGCCACTTCCACCGGCGCGATTGTGGGTACTTCCACCGTCACCACCTATGTCGAATCCACCTCCGGTATTTCCGCCGGCGGCAGAACCGGTCTGACTTCCACCGTCACGGGTCTTTGCTTTGCGCTGTCGCTCTTCCTTTCTCCGATTGTAGGTCTGGTGCCCAGCGCCGCGACTGCGCCGATTCTGATTGTGGTGGGCGTGATGATGTGCGGTTCTCTCAAGGACATCGACTGGTCGGATATCGAAGTGGCGATTCCCTGCTTCCTCACCGTGGCAGGTATGCCCTTCTTCTATTCCATCACCGACGGTCTGGCATTCGGCTTTATCGCATATTTCGTGGTGAAGCTTGCCAAAGGCAAGTTCAAGGAGATTCATCCGCTGATGTATGTCATCGTGATACTCTTTGTTATCAAGTATATTCTCAGTGCGCTTACCTCTATGGGCGTTATCTGATTGTTTTTCCATTCTTCTTCGCAGATCTGTATTCCGCTTTTTCCAAAAAAATGTCCCCGTTTCCCATTCATGCCGGAAACGGGGACATTTATTCAGTGCGCCGACAGTCATGCCATGCGCTCGCACATAGGGAAGACAGAAGGGGGACACATGGCAGGATCACGGTGTGGGGGGAGAGAATGGTTTTGTGCCGGAAAGCGTAACAGAAGCGTTATCTGTTGAAGCAGCCGCAGCCACAGCCGCAGATGGTGTCGCCGCTGTCACCGCCGCAGCCACCGGCGCCGCCGACACCGCCGCAGCCGCGATGGCAGCAGCAGCCGTTATCGTCGTCCGAGATGAGCAGCAGGATCACGAGCAGGATGATAATCCAGGTGACAGAGCCGCCGAATCCGAAGAAGTTGTTCATTGTGTTACCCTCCTTTTCTGTGGTTTCATTACAGAATATGCCGCGGAGAGGGAGGGGGTGCAGAAAAAAATGCCCGCCTTGCAGGTCATCCGCAAGGCGGGTTTTTTGGAGAAAATCCATGAGGATATCAGGGCGTTGTCCCCACCAATGATCAGGTGTGTTCGCGAATCTTATTCTTTGCCATATACAGTTCAAATTCCTCCGCTGAAATGGGCTTGGAATAGTAGTAGCCCTGAATCAGGTCACAGTCGGTGGTGCGGAGGAATTCCACCTGCTCATCGGTTTCAATGCCTTCGGCGACGGTCTTCATGTGGAGCGATTTCGCCATATCCACAATGCTTCTGACCACGGACTGCGCCCGTTCAGGGTCGGTGACGTGGCGGAAGAATTCTCCGTCGATCTTGAGGGTATCAAAGGAGAGCTGCTTAAGAAGGTTGAGGGAGGAATAGCCGGAACCGAAATCGTCCATGGAAACCGGGAATCCCATTTCGCGAAGTGTATTGATGGTATTGACCAGCACATCCATGTCGTCGAAGCAGGCACTTTCGGTGAGTTCGAGATCAATGTAGCGATGGGGAACGCGGTAGCTGTCCACCAGTTCGCAGATGCGCTGCGCCAGATTGGGATCACTGAGCTGCACGCGGGAGACATTGACCGAAATGGGGATGAGCGGACGGTCGTTCAGCACCCGCTTCTGCTGGAACTGGCAGAGTTTTTCGAGGATATGGTTATCCACTTCGTCCACGAAGCCGTTCTTCTCAAAGAGCGGAATAAACTTACCCGGCGAAATGAAGCCCTTCTCGGGATTGACCCAGCGCACGAGTGCCTCGGCTCCCGCGAGAGCGCCGTCAGACACTCTGTGTTTGGGCTGGAGATAGAGCTTGAATTCATCGTTGGCAAGCGCCATGTGCATCAAGCCTTCCAGCTCGCGTTCTTCATTGATCTGTGCGCGAATCTTTTCATCGAACCAGATGATAGTGTTGCTCTTGGCTTCTTCCATCGTCTGTTCCGCCAGCCCCGCGAGATTGATGGCTTCCGCGATGTCCTTATCCTCCTTGGTAAGCAGATAAATTCCCACTGTCACCGAGACATTCTGACCGTTGGGACCGTCACGCAGCAGATCGAAGAAGTCCCGCACGCGTTTTTCAAGCTGTTCCTTGTCGGTGTACGACCACATGACCGCGAAACGATCATTGGTGCGGCGTGCGCTCATCTCCTTGGCGGAGGTCATGAGATCAAGTGTTTCGGCAATGTAGCGCAGCAGACTGTCGCCCGCCTTGGTGCCGTAGTATTCATTGTAGACGGTAAAGCGGTTGACGTCGATGTGCAGCGCGGCGTAGTTGGTACGCCACCAACTCTTGGAAGCAAGGCGGCGATTGCAAACCACCTGGAATTTGTGCCAGTTGGCTTTGCCGGTAAGCTCGTCACGGTAGGCGAGTTCGGTAATGCGTCGGCCGCTGCGCCATTGCAGCCACAGCATGGCCAGCATGGCGACAAGGAAGATCAGTACAATGGAGAAGAGCAGCACACGGCTGAGAATCATGAAAGAGACGGTGCTGTCCGACAGTGTGACGGGCTTGACGTAGATGAGAGACCAGCCGTTTTGCAGCAGCGTCTTTTTGAAGAAGATACGACCGGAATTGTCGTGCTTGGTGAGCCAACTGAAAAATCCCTGCGAATTGGTCATATCGCCGACATAGAATTCCGTGGATTTTTGGGTGATGACAGGGGCAGCGGTTTCTTCGTCAGAATCCGCGTCGGATTCGACCGCTTCCGATGAGACCGGTTCCGTGTCCTCCGCGGACGCGACCGATTCGACGGCAGGCGCAGAAGCGGCTGATTCAAGGCGGCGGTATTCGCTGCTGGTGCCGTCGGCGTATTTGCTGGCTTTGATGGTAGGGTAGAAGGCGTCTTTTCCGTTCACCAGGGACGACATCACAAGATTGCCGCTCTTGTCAAGAATGTACATACCCGCCTGCGCATCAGCGGCGTCGGTATAGGCGGCGATGTCAATCACATCGGGCGTAATGCCGATCAATACGCCGATCACGGTGTTTTCGGAGAAAACCGGAGCGTAATACACCACGGCATAGGGCGCTCCGATATCCATCAGCGGCTTTATCCGATCCGATACACCCGAAACCCCCAGTATGGCATTCTGATAGTAGTCCCGGGTGCCGAGCTGGAAAGTGTCGCCGTCGGCATTATAGACATTTCCCTCCATATCCCCGATCAGCACCGCCGAGAAGCCGCCGTTGTTCGCATAGGAAACGAGGTGCTTCTTGTGGCGGGAAATGACGGTATCCATCTTCTGCTCGGAGCCGGAGAGCGTATTGGCAACGCTGATGATAAAATCACATTTTGCGGTAATATCCTTCTGTACACCGGCGGCAGCCTGCTGCATGGAAACTTTGTTTTCTTCGATTTTGTCCTCAATCATGGAGGTATCGGCAGAACTGATGAGCATCATGCTCAGACCTGAGATGATCAGGCATAGAATGACACTCGCCGTGATAAGAAGGGGAAGACGAGAGCGCACGGGCTTCAATAAGATCACATCCTGTCTGTTTTTTGAGGCTTTTTCAGAGGTGCGCCGTATAGGAAAGCGACGGTTGAAAAAGCCGCTGCGATACACAATGAACCGTTAATTATGATAGCATAAAATTCCGGATTTTTCAAGACGAATGATACAATTTTTTAGGAGCAAATCCTGCAAAAACGTAAAAAACGGCAATGGATTTCCGGCGGCGGAGGGAAATAGTATTGACAACCTTTTGGAATCGTATTACAATAAAGGCAAAATGGAGATTTGCGTTGTTCCTATCAAGAGACAGAACGAAAGGGGAAAACTGATAATGTCAGATATTCTTTATCCAACGCTGCATATTGCCGCCCAGCCGGCGGATTTTGCCCGGACGGTGCTGATGCCGGGAGACCCGCTGCGAGCTGCGTTTATTGCCCGGACCTATCTGGAGGACGCAGTGCTGGTGAATAATGTGCGCGGTATTCAGGGCTACACGGGGTTGTATCAGGGAAAGCGCGTGTCGGTGATGGCAAGCGGTATGGGAATGCCGTCCATCGGCATTTACAGTTATGAACTGTTCCGGATATTCGGTGTGAAAAACATTATCCGGGTGGGCACGGCGGGAGCGATTTCGCCCGACGTTCATGTGCGGGATATTGTCGTGGCGATGGGCGCCTGCACCAATTCAAACTATGCCTCCCAGTACAGACTGCCCGGCACCTTTGCGCCCACGGCGAGTTATCCGCTGATGAAGACCGCGATTGACGCGGCTCAGGCAAAAGGTGTGCGCTATCATGTCGGCAATTGTCTGTCGTCGGATACGTTTTACTGCGATGATGATACGGCAGTGGGACAGTGGGCTAAAATGGGCGTGCTGTGTATCGAAATGGAAGCCGCGGCGCTCTATATGAACGCGGCGCGGTGCGGCGGAAACGCGCTGGCACTCTTTACGGTTTCCGACCATATTCTGACGGGAGAGGTCACAACCGCCGAAGAACGGCAGACTTCGTTTACGGATATGATGGAGATTGCGCTGGAAACCGCGCTCAAAGAAGAGGAGTGAGTGGGACATGAATCATTTTGGCAAGATCAAACGGGTATTTCTGATGGTTCTTGACAGTCTGGGGGCAGGCGAAATGCCCGACGCGGCGGCATTCGGGGATGAGGGAGCCCATACGCTGCGCAGTCTGTCAGGCTCGAAGGAACTGGTGATTCCCCACTTGCGGGAACTGGGTATCGGCAATATCGACGGGCTGGGATTCCTCGGCACGACGGATACGCCCAAGGCAGCATACGGCAGGCTCAGCGAGCTTTCCAACGGCAAGGATTCCACCGTGGGACATTGGGAGATGGCGGGCGTGGTATCGCCGAATCCGCTGCCCACCTTTCCCGACGGGTTCCCGCCGGAGATCATCGAACCCTTCTGCGCGCTGACCGGACGGGGCGTATTGTGCAACAAGCCCTGTTCCGGGACGCAGGTCATTGAGGAATACGGCGCGCGGCATATGCGCACGGGAGAACTGATTGTCTACACTTCGGCGGACAGTGTGTTCCAGATTGCGGCGCATGAGGACGTGGTGCCGGTGGAGGAACTGTATCGGTACTGTGAAGCGGCGAGGAAGCTGCTGGTGGGAAAATACGGCGTGGGTCGGGTGATTGCCCGCCCGTTTACGGGGCAGCCGGGCAGCTTTACCCGCACGAGCCGCCGTCATGACTATTCCCTCGCACCGCCTTCGGAAACGGTGCTGGACGTCCTCAAGGCGGCGGGATACGCGGTGATATCGGTGGGCAAAATCAAAGATTTGTTTGCCGAGCGGGGTCTGACGCGTATGTTTGTCACCAGCGGCAACGCCGGCGGTATGGTACGCACGGGGGAACTGGTCAATACCGATTTCAACGGGCTGTGCTTTGTGAATCTGGTGGATTTTGATATGCTCTACGGGCATCGGCAGGATGTGAATGGCTATGCCCGCGCACTCAGCGCGTTTGACCGGTGGCTGGGGGACTTTCTGCCAAAGCTGCGGGAGGACGATCTGCTCATGATTACCGCCGATCACGGGTGTGATCCGGCTGATGACAGCACCGACCATACGCGGGAATATGTGCCGCTGCTGGTGTACGGCAAAAAGGTGCTGCCTGTGAATCTCGGTACGCAGCGGGGCTTTACCAATATTGCGGCAACGATAGCCGATCTCTTTGATGTGGCGTATGACTGTCCGGGACTGAGCTTTTTCGGGGAACTGACCGAAATGCCCATGCACCTGGCGGGTGCCGCGGTTCGTGCGCGCGAAAGGGCTTATGCGCCCTATTCCGGCTATACGGTAGGCGCGGCGCTGCTGGCGGACAGCGGCAGGGTTTACACCGGCTGCAATATGGAAAACGGTGCCTATGCGCCGTCTCTCTGTGCGGAACGGGCTGCCTTTGCGCAGGCGGTGAGCGCGGGGGAGAGAAGATTCCGCATGATTGCCATAGCGGGCGGTCTTTCCTCCCGGGATGGAGCAATCACCGATATTTGTCCGCCCTGCGGCGTCTGCCGTCAGGTGATGCAGGAATTCTGTGAACCGGACTTCCCCGTGGTGCTGGTAAAGCCGCGTTTATACGGTCGGTATGAGGATGTGGAAATTCATACGCTGCGCGAGTTGCTGCCGTTGGGTTTTAAATTATGATATGCGGTGAATCATCCAATCGTTAAATATGTCAAAACAACCAGTCATCCGGATCAGGAATGACTGGTTGTTTTTGTTTTTGGTTGATGAAATGGTCTGACCGATATTACAGGCTCTCATTCCGACTGCGCCATATGAAACACGCCGTCAATCATATCCAGCCGCTTGGCTGCCAGCAGTACCCGCTTATGGCAGGTAAAGAGGATGACCTGTCCGAGTTCGCCGCGTGCGCGGTCGTCGCGGATGAAGCCCAGTGCCTTTTCCATGCGGGCGTCGTCAAACTGCACCAGCGAATCATCCATCACCACGGGCAGCGATTCATCCGCCATCAGCCCCGACAGCGCCAGCCGCAGCGCCAGATATACCTGATCGGCGGTACCCGCGCTGAGTACGTCGCAGCCGCGGGGTTCGTCGGTTCCGGCGGGCGTCACGGAAGGTATGAGCTTATTGGTGACAAACAGCGCACTGTATTCCTCTCCGATCATGCCGCTGAGAATGCGTTTGGCGCGGTAATTGATCAGCGGACCGAAATCCAGCTTCATCTCTTCAAACGCCTCGTTGAGCGCGTTCTGTGCCTCATTGAGGGCAGCCAGCTCAAACTCATAGTGCTCCATGCGTTTGCCGAGGGCTTTCAGCTCATCGGTAATGCCGCCCACGTCCTGTTCATTGTAGGGGCGCAGCGAAAGCTCGGTCTCCCGCCGGATGATTTCCTGTGTAAGCTCGTTGAGTTTTTCTTCCGTAGCGCGAAGCCGCCCGTTGATTCTTTCGGAAGTGAAATTGTCCGGCACATCCAGCGTGATGTCGCCGCGAAGGGATTTGCCGCGTTCCACCAGCTCATCGAAATCCCGTTCGCCAAGCAGCGTGCGATAGTGCTCCTGTGCCTCGTCCCGCTGGGTATGAAGGGCGTCGTGGCGCTGTTTCATGTCAAAGAGCCGCGAGATAATGGTCAGCGCCTCTTCGTTGGAATCCACCTGATGATATTCCGACAGCCGTTCCCGCAGCGCCGCCTGAATCTCGTCCATGTCGTCCATGAGGGATTCCACTTCCTTCCGAAGCTTCTGTTTTTGTGTGCGGTAGGCGGTATACTGTTTGAGCTGCGCCTCGATTTCCTTGTATTCGCGGTCAAACTGTTCCATATTGTTTACCGCAAACAGTTCAAAGATAGGCTGCATGTCAAGATTCAACTGCCGCAGTTCTTCTTCAATCCCCTGCAGTTCCGTGCGTTCGTCTCCCAGACCGTCCACCTTGAATCCTTTTTTGTAGACGGTGAGATAAGCCACAATGCTTACCACGGCGATAATGCCCACCACATAGAAAATCCAGTGTGCCACGGCGCCCAGTACCACGGAACTCAGTATCACTACAGCGCAGACCACCAGTACCAGCAGGGTGTCGCTCATGCGGCTCTTGTCGGCTTCGGCATTGGCAAGCGCCTGTTCGGCTTCCTGCTTTTCGTTCATCAGCGCGTCGTACCGTTCAAATGCCCCGGCGATTTCCTTGGGATATTTATTGACCACTCTTGTGAGGGAGAGTTTGCCGCGGTCAATGGTTTCGGCTTGTTTTTTCCACTCGTCAAATGCCTTTTGTTTTTCTTCCAACTGTACGCGTTTGGACTGTTGTTCTTCCATGAGGCTGTCCGCGTCTGCCAGAAACGCCGCCATTTTCTCGCCCCGTTCTCCGCTGAAGGCGGCGTCCAGTTCCGCGCACTGAGCTTCCAGTGACGTCAGTTTTTCACGCGCCGCAATGACGCTGTCGATATTGTCCAGTTCCGCCTGCATTTCGAGCCGTCCCGAAGCGTTGCGCAGAAAATCCCGTTCTTTGGTCAGCGAATTCCGTCGGCTGTAAGCGAGCGCGAGGGCATCCCGCATTTCATCTGCCGCCGCCAGCGATTTCTGCATTTCGGCGCGGGATTCCAGCAGCTCATGCCGCTGTTTGCGCAGTTCCGGCAGAATGGCGGCGGCTTTTTTGGAATCCAGTATGGAAGCGGCAGTTGTGAGGCGCTTTTCCACCTCGCCCTTGGAGATGCGTTCGTCGCCTGCTGAGGCGAGATTGACCAGCCGCGCCGTGATTTCACTGTTCTCACCCGCCAGCGATACGCCGCTCTGACCGATATAGAGGGTATTGACAAAACTCTTGACATTCATGCCCAGCAGCAGTACGCCCGGTTCCTGACCGGCGGGAAGGATCACCGATTCCGCGAGGGTACGGTTAAAGAGGGAAATCCGATCTTCGTTCTTGACGGCGCCGAAGGTACGGCTGAGAAGAAACGTCTTGCCGTCGTCGAGCATGAGTTCCAATGTACCGCCCGGCTGACCGCCGTCCCACGGTTCATACCGGCGGCGTGTTTCGCTGTCCATGCCGTAGAGCATCGCCTTGAGGAATGCCATGACGGTGGTTTTGCCGGATTCGTTTTCGCCGTAGACCAGGTTTACCCCGTCGGTCGGACGAAGCACAAAATGTCTGAGCCTGCCGAAGCAATGGATATTGATTTCAGTAATTTTCATCGATTTCTATCTCCCCATCAAAAGCGCGGAGTCCGTAAAGCAGCGCGCGCATATACAGTTCACGGTTGCGGCTGTCGGTCTGCATTTTGCCGACCAGCTTTCTGACAAAGGCGCCCCGCAGGGAACCGTCATTCATCAGCAGATCGAGGTCGAGCGAAGTGGAAGTGCGGTCGGTCAGACGCACATAAAAGACCGATTCGCGCAGCCGTGCGAGGATTTCGGGAAGAGCGGGAATGATGCCGTTCTCCAATGAGCCGCCAATGGTGATATCGTAGAGATGGTGCGAAAAGCTTTCCCCATGCCGGTCACGCAGCACCGTCACGATTCTGCCCGTAAATTCGCGGGTGGTTTCGCAGCCGCTCACGTCGATCTTTTCGGTGTAATACTGCCGCACGTCCAGCGGTGTAAATTCCATGCGGGCAAATCCTTTTGCCACATAGCCCGACAGCACGCCTTTTTCGCCCGGTTCGTCAAAACCGCGCGGCGAGGGCGAACCGCAGTAGCCGTAGAGAAAATCGTGATCTTCAAACAACTGGGCGCGGTGGGAATGTCCCAGTGCCACATAGTCCGCGCCGCAGCTTTCGAGCGCTTCGCGGTAGATGGGATTGCAATGGCTGTCGGAACGGGGCGTATCGGTGAGTTCGCCGTACATCATCAGTACGTTGATACGGCTGGCAACAGGCGTGAAATGCGTCAGCAGTGTTTCGCCGCAATAGGGCTTGGTAAAGCCCGCGCCCCAGACGCAGGTGTTCTTTTCGGGAATTTCAAATTTTTCCATGCCCCCGCGGAAGATATGTACATTCTGCGGCCATTCCTCACGGTAGCAGGAATCAGGCGCGGCGGGATCGTGACGACCTGGTGTGATAAAGATATAAAGGCGGTAATGACTCATCATTTCTTTGACGTCGTCCAGCAGATGGCGCTCCACCTTGATGCCGTCAAACAAATCGCCCGCGATCAGCAGGGCGTCGGCATTGATTTCGGTGCAGCGATCCAGAATCTGCTTGAGCGTGTCGATCTGCTCCTGTTTTCTCTGCGCCGCCACTTCGGGTGTGGCGGAAAAAAGTGACCCCAGATGGAGGTCAGATGTATGAACCACTCGAAAGGTTGTCATAAACGGATTGCTCCTTATTATCAAGATACAACAAAATATCATACCATATTTTTGTCGTAATGCCAATAGATTTCTTGGAATTTTTTTATAAATTTCAAAATTTCGTTTCCACTCCATATCCGCTAAATTCATTGACTTTGTGTCCGCAATGAGGTAAAATGATAGCATTCCCTCCCGGACAGAATTTTACAGAAGGTGGTATCGGTTATGAACGGTTTCAACCAAATACAACTGCTTCACATAAAGCTGTCGGCGCTGTCGGTCTATCACGGCTTGCTGCGCGACGCACTCATCCGCAGTCTTGACGCATTGCTGGATGGCATGAAGGACGCGCCCGACGTATTTGCCGCCAGGTGGGGTGAATTTTTCTCCCTGCTCAGTGCGGAGGACTGCCGCGCCGAATCCCTCAGCGACGCGATTTACAACAAGGTGGTCTACGACGACAATGTCTTTACCCGTGCGGCGGCAGGCGGAGAAATTTTCGGCGGCGGGGCAGACAAATCGTGGTCGGACGGCTGCACACTCAGCGCGGTGCATCGTGATCTTGCCACGCTCCGTGAACTGGCGGCACTCACGCCCCAAGCGCTGCTGGAAGCCTATCCCCGCCGGGAGGCATTCGGCGACGCGCCCTTTGACATACTCCCCCGCTGGGACTGCGGCAGTATGGATATCACCTATGACGGCATTGTGCGGTTTCATATGGCGAACGGCTGCGGGGAATATGCCCGCTACATTGCCTTTGTGCGCCGTGCGGGACACTGCGTCCCCATTCCCAATCCCGATTTCGTAACCCTCGATTCCCTCAAGGGCTACGAAACCGTCCGCCAGCCGGTGATTGACAATACGCTTGCCTTTCTCAGCGGTCTGCCCGCGAATAACTGTCTGCTCTACGGCGACCGCGGCACCGGCAAATCCTCTACCGTTAAAGCGCTGCTCAATGAATTCTGCGATAGGGGACTGCGCCTGATTGAACTGCCCAAGCCCTATCTCAGCGAGTACCCCGACATTGTGCAGGAAATCGCGGGACTGCCGCTGAAATTCATTATCTTTATTGACGACCTCTCTTTTCAGGCGGGTGATGAGAATTATGCCGCGCTCAAAGGCGTACTGGAGGGCGGTATCGCCTCGCGCCCCGACAATGCCCTGATCTATGCCACCACCAATCGCCGCCATATGCTCAATGAAGCCTTTTCCGACCGCCGCGGTGACGAGATTCACGCCTCCGACACCATTCAGGAATCGCTTTCGCTTTCCGACCGTTTCGGCGTGCAGGTGACATTCCTTGCCCCCGACCGCACCAATTATTTCCGCATTATCCACGCGCTCGCGCAGGAACGGCGTCTGCGGGTGGACGCGCTGGAACTCGAAATGGCTGCCGAACGCTGGGCGACCCTCAAGGGCGGACGTTCCCCCCGCACGGCGGTACAGTTTATTGACGACGCGGAGGCGCGTCTGGCGAGGGGTCTGGCATTATGAGGTTTTTTGCAAACGGTGAACTGATACCAAATTCCGACATGACGTCCCGTTCTCCCCGTGAATACGGCAGCGACGTACTAGCTTTTGTGGGGGACGGCGTGTTCGGTATGATGGTGCGGGAATATTTAGCGGTCAGCAGCCGCGTTCACGCGGGAGAACTCCACAGCCGGGCGGTTGCCATGGTGCGCTGCGAGGCGCAGGCGGCTTATATGGAGCGTCTGATTCCTCATCTCACCGAGGAAGAAGAAGGCGTATTCCGGCGGGGGCGCAATTATCACGCGGCTCACACGCCGCGGAGGAATGTGGCAGCCTATCGCATGGCGACGGGATTGGAGGCGCTGTTCGGCTATCTGTATCTCTGCGGACGGGAGGAACGTCTGCGCGAGCTTTTTGCCTGTTGCATTACGGAGAATAGCGAGAACCGTCCGGAAGACGGCATAGAATAAGAAAACGGCGCGGCATCCCTTTGATCGGGTTGCCGCACCGTGCGCGCTTATTCTGAAAAAACGAATCAACCGGCGTATCTCTAGCAGCCGCTGTCGTTTCTCTCCCATGCCTTCTGGCAGTTTTCACCGTTCTGACCGCCGCAATCGGTGGGATTTCCGTTCTGATGACCGCGGGAACCGGTGTTGTTCTGACAATCCTGCATGGACTGGCTGTTGAGATTGTTCCGCTTGTTCTTTTGGTTCTGACTCTGTTGGTTATTAGAATAATGGCTCATTTTGAAAAGCCTCCCTTCCGTTGCTTAGTATGAGCAGCGACAGGGCTTTTTATACAGATCGGCTGCGTGTTTTGCGAATTTTGTTTTTTATCTTGATTTTACAAAGGTAAGGGAGGTATCAAAAGATGTTCAACGTCATGGTGGTAGAGGACGACAAAAATACCCGCCGACTGATGGAAACCGTGCTGTCGCAGAACGGTTACAACGTGATTTCCGCCTGTGACGGTGTGGAAGCGCTGGATTTGCTGGAGCGCAGACAGGTGGATCTCATTGTGCTGGATGTGATGATGCCCCGTATGGACGGCTATGAATTTACCCGACTCATGCGCAGCGGGGGCAGTGAGATTCCTATCCTCATGGTGACAGCCAAGGAAACGATGGCGGACAAGCGGGAAGGATTCGGTTCGGGCGCGGACGATTATATGGTCAAGCCCGTGGACGAAGAGGAAATGCTGCTGCGCATTAACGCCTTGCTGCGCCGCGCTAAGATTGCGAGCGAACACTGCATTGTCATCGGCTCCACCAAATTCAGTTTTGATGCAATGACGGTGGAGCGGAACGGGATGATCAGTGTACTGCCCCAAAAGGAATTTCTGCTGATCTTCAAGCTGCTGTCTTATCAGAACAAGGTCTTTACCCGCCGTCAGCTCATGGACGAACTGTGGGATATGGACAGCGACACCGACGAACGCACGGTGGATGTGCATATCAACCGTCTGCGGGAGCGCTTCAAGGACAACGGGGATTTTGAAATTGTCACCGTGCGGGGACTGGGTTACAAGGCGGTGGCAAAGGGATGAAAAAAAGCGTTTCCGCAGTGAAACCGGCGTTCACTGCCGAGGACAAGAAAACCTTCCGCTCACTGCTGAAAACCTTTACGTTGCTGGTTTTTGCGGTGTTTGTGTCGGCGGTACTCATTACCACGGTCATCGTGATTCTGCTCTACAAGCTGGGGGTTTTGCCGCAAGTCCTGTTGACCCCGGTTATTCTGCCGATTATTGCCATGCTGGCGTGTCTGCTGATCGGTACGGTACTCTCTTCCTTTGCGGGACGGCTGTTTCTGAATCCCCTTCGCCGTCTCATCGCGGCACATCAGGAAGTCAGCGCGGGCAACTACCGTGTCCGTGTATCCGATAAAACGCCGGTCAGGGAACTGGGGCGGCTGATTCAGAGCTTCAATGACATGGCAGGGGAACTGGAGGCGACTGAGCTTTTCCGCAACGACTTCATCAATAATTTTTCCCACGAATTCAAAACGCCGATTGTTTCTATCCGCGGCTTTGCGCGCCAGCTTCAGAAGGACAATGAGCAGCCGTTTCTGTCTTCTGAACAGCGCCGCGAATACACCGACATCATCGCCTATGAATCCGACCGTCTGGCACGCCTTTCATCCAATATCCTGCTGCTGACCAATTTTGAAAACCAGCAGATTGTCACCGATAAAACCACGTTTTATCTCGACGAACAGCTTCGCCATGTGGTGCTGCTGCTGGAAAAGGAATGGGGCGGTCATGCGATCGAGCCGGAACTCATGCTGGAAGAGGTTTCCTATACCTTCAATGAAGAAATGCTCACGCAGTTGTGGCTCAATCTGATCGGCAACGCCATCAAGTTTTCGCCGGACGGCGGCACCATCCGGATTGTCTGCCGTCAGCGTGACGGATTCGCGCTGGTGGATGTTATCGACAGCGGCGAAGGCATGGACGCGGAAACCGTCCGCCGTATCTTTGATAAATTCTACCAGGGCGACACCTCCCGCAAAGCCGACGGCAACGGTCTGGGACTGGCGATTGTCAAGCGTATTGTGGAACTGGCGGGGGGAGAGATAACAGTCAGAAGCGAAGAGGGGAGAGGCAGTGCCTTTGAGGTGCGTCTTCCTTTGTAATTTTTTATTTCAGGGGAGTGAATTGATTCTTTATGGAAGCAGCGTTACATACCGCCTTTCTGGGCGAAATGAAGGAAATGCTCGGCACGGAATATGACGATTATCTGACCTGTATGGCGCAGCCGCACGAACGGGGTATCCGCGTCAACACGCTGAAATTCCCGGTTGCGGAAAGGGAACGTCTGGGACTGGCGCTGGAACCGTGTCCCTTTGCACCGGACGGCTTTTATCTGCGTTCGTCAGAGGGAAGCGTCGGCCGTTCCCCGTGGCATCACGCGGGGGCGTTTTATTCACAGGAACCGTCCGCCATGTCCGCCGTGACAGTGCTGAATCCCCAGCCGGGCGACCGCGTGCTGGATGTATGTGCCGCGCCGGGCGGCAAATCCACGCAGATGGCGGCTGCTTTACAGGGCGAGGGGCTTCTGTGGAGCAACGAATATGTGAAGAAACGGGCGCAGATTCTGCTCTCCAATCTTGAACGCATGGGGGTTAGAAACGCCGTGGTGTCCAACACGCACCCCGACATACTCGCGGCGAAACTGTCCGGCTTTTTCGACAAGGTGCTGGTGGACGCGCCCTGTTCCGGGGAAGGAATGTTCCGCCGCGACCCTGTTGCCGTCAGCGAATGGTCGCCGGAACACTCCAAAGCCTGCGCGGTGCGGCAGCTGGCGATTCTGGAGAGCGCGGCGGAATGCGTGCGTGAAGGAGGGGTACTGGTGTATTCCACCTGTACCTTTTCTTTTTGCGAGAATGAGGATGTGGCAGCCGCCTTTCTGGAGCGTCATCCGGAATTTGTGATGGAGGACAGCGGCGTGACATTCGGACGCCCCGGATTCAACCGCAGCGATGCTTTTGATCTGACCCTTGCCCGCCGTATCTTCCCGATGGACGGCGGTGAGGGGCATTTTGTCGCCCGACTCCGGAAAACAGGCGGAAACAGTTCCGGTTTCTTCACGGATTCCATGAAAATTTCCAAGCCGAATGACACCGAAAAACGTGCTGCCGCGCTCTTTGAGGAATGCTTTACCTGTGCGCCTTACGGAGAAATTGTCCGGATCGGTGAATCCTGCTATCTCCAGCCAATGACGCTCCACAACATTCCCGACCTGCGGGGGCTGGGCATATTGCGCGGCGGTGTGCTGCTGGGGGATGTGCTGCGGGGGAGAATCGAACCCTCCCATGCGCTATTTATGGCCATGAAGCCCGAAGAATGCCGTCGGGCTGTGTCATTTGCACCTGACAGCGCGGCGCTGTCTGCCTTTCTGCACGGCGAGGAGACAGAGCTTCCCGCGTCATCCGCAGGCTGGAAGGGCTTTACTGCCGTGGCTTGCGGGAATACCGTCACCGGCTTCGGAAAAGCCTCCGGCGGCAGGCTCAAGAACCGCTACCCAAAGGGTCTGCGCACGTTACATTGACGGCTGCTGTGGGCTGACTTTATTTTTTTTACTATCACCACTCCGTTGAGATTGACATATTCTGACAGTGTACGAACCCAGAATATGTCATGACAACGGAGTGGATGATTATGTGCGGAATTGCAGGAGAAGTCTGTCCCAAAGGGGGCGTGACCGGGGAACATGCCCACGCGGCGCAGGACGCCATGCGGCGGCGGGGTCCCGATCAGAACGGTCTTTATCTGAGCGACAGCGCGGTGCTGATACATACGCGTCTGTGCGTGGTGGATATCGAAAACGGGCGGCAGCCCATGAGCTGTCTGTCGGACGGCAGCCGGTATGTCATCGTTTATAACGGGGAATTGTACAATACCGCCGAGGTGCGGGATGAACTGCTGGCGCACGGCTGCGAATTCAAGGGTCATTCCGACACGGAAGTGGTATTGAATGCCTACACCGTGTTCGGTTCGGACTGTGTCAATCATTTCAACGGCATCTTTGCCTTTGCGGTCTGGGATGAGAAGAAGCGCCGTTTGTTCTTTGCCCGCGACCGCATTGGCGTCAAACCCTTCTTCTATCGGATTCAGAACGGCAAGTTCCTTTTTTCCTCCGAGATCAAGGGCATATTGGCTCAAATGGATGAACCGCCCGAAATCGACGCAAAGGGCGTCATGGAAATCATGCTGATCGGTCCCGGACGCACGCCCGGCTACGGTGTGTTCAAGGGTGTCGAGGAATTGAAACCCGCTCACTGCGGCTTCTTTGATGATGACGGTCTGCGTCTTTACCGCTACTGGCATCTCAAAGACCGCGAACATACCGAGAGCTTTGAACAGACGGCGGAATACGTTCGTTATTTGGTCACTGACGCCATTAAACGGCAGCTTGTGGCAGATGTGCCGGTAGGAACTTTTCTTTCAGGCGGACTGGATTCCAGTCTGATTTCCTCTGTCGCGTCGCGGGTGATGCGGGAACGCGGGGAGCGGCTGCAAACTTTTACCATCCAGTACAAGGACAACGACCGCTATTTCAAATCCTCCAAATTCCAGCCCAACAGCGACAGTGATTTTGTGGGGGAGATGGCGGATTATCTCGACTGCGACAGCCACATGATCGAAATCGATACGCCCGCACTGGTGCAGGCGCTCTTCCGTGCCGTGGACGCCCGTGATCTGCCCGGTATGGCGGATGTGGATTCCTCGCTGCTGCTCTTCTGCGAGGAAATCAAAAAGCACGTCACAGTGGCGCTGTCAGGCGAATGTGCCGACGAAATCTTCGGCGGCTACCCGTGGTTCCGCGACCCGACGGTTCGCGCGGTCAACGGTTTTCCGTGGGCGCAGTCCACGGCTTATCGCTCCGCTTTTATCCGTCCGGAATTCACTGCCCGAATCCATCCCGATGAATATGTGCAGGACAAATATCTCGCGTCTGTCCGCGAAGCCGACAAGAATCCCGGTCTTTCTCCGCTCGAATCCCGCATGAAGGAAATGGTTCATCTCAATCACCATTGGTTTATGCAGACGCTGCTGGATGATAACGTCATAATAGAAAACAGAGGGCAGTCTATTACTCGTAGTATAACCGCCCTCTGTTCTTTGTGTCAATATCTGTTATTAGTTGTCATAATTTTTCGCTATCATCGCTTATAATGCAGGTTTTCTTAAATTCTTCAAGGGTAATAAACTCGTCTTTCTCGGAATCCGGGTCGTCGAGATAATCCTGATAAAGTTTCTCGCAGAAAGCATCATCTGCCGCTTCATCTGCTATCAGTCCCTGCATATAGGCGATTACATAGCGGATTTTGTAATCGGGTACTTCTTTCAAGAGTTGTACCGCTCTTTCTCTTTCACTCATAATTGATAACCGCCTTTCCGATGAATCTGACTATATTATACACAATAAAACCGTCCATTGCAATAGGGAATTCTGCGGATAGCTTGATTTTTCATCTGAATTAATATACAATAATCGTAGCTATTCAGTTCCGCTCTGAGACATCCACAATTTCTGCACAAAGTTAAAAGAAAAAGAGGGGCAGAAAAATTCAAATTGCAATTTGGACACTTTTCGTTCTAAACAAGCTGCTAAAGATTTTCTTATTCTCAAGTCTTTTACCTCTTCTGGGGCTCTGCTTTCTCTCCTTTATGGGCGTTTTGCTTTGGTCACTGAAAGTTTCGAATCGAATAAAAAATTTAGAGGTTTAGAGACAGTTGATTCATTGACAGATAAATGCTACAATATAGTAGAAATCATCTATATGTGATAATTTGAGGGAGGAAGTTCATTGGAAAATCATCAATCTCTTGTCCCATATACAAATTCAGGTGACATTTTGCAGGATATGCGCGAGATTATTGAGGGTTCTCGCAGCAGTGCCTATCAAGCAATCAACCTTGCGCTTGTCCGACGCAACTGGCTTTTGGGGCGCAGAATCTCAGAAGAAGAACTGAATGGCGAGACTCGTGCCGAATATGGTTTGGAAGTCATCAAAAAGCTTTCCAAGGAATTGACTGATGAATATGGTAAGGGTTTTACAAAAACCAATTTGTATAATTTTTATCTGTTTTATAAGACTTTCCCTGAGATTTTCCACGCAGTGAGTGGAAAATCTGTTGCCTTACTCTCATGGACACATTATAGGACACTATTGCAGGTGAAAGACGACAAAGCCAGAGCGTGGTATGCCAAAGAGGCTGCCGAACAGACTTGGGCGGTTCGCACGTTGCAGCGGAATATTGATACACAGTATTATTACCGATTGCTGTCCTCACAAAACACAGAGCCGGTAGAACAGGAAATGCAGCAACTCACCTCCAATTACCAACAGGACAAATTGGAATATATGAAAAATCCGATTGTGGCTGAATTCCTCGGTCTTTCGTCCAATATAGATATGACGGAAACGCAACTGGAATCAGCGATTCTCTCTAACTTACAGAAATTCCTCATGGAGCTTGGCAAAGGTTATGCGTTTGTCGCTCGACAACAACATATCCACACGGAAAAACAAGACTATTATGTGGATTTAGTCTTTTATAATTATATTCTGAAATGTTTTGTACTGATTGATTTGAAAACAGGAAAGATTACACATCAGGACGTCGGACAGATGGATATGTATATTCGCATGTATGATGAATTGAAGCGCAGCGAGGGCGATAATCCTACGCTCGGCATTGTATTATGCTCCGAAACTGATGAGGATATCGCTCGTTATTCCGTGATGCACGGTAGTGAGCAGCTTTTCGCTTCAAAATACAAGCTGTATCTGCCGTCCGAAGAAGAATTGCGGGCAGAAATCGAGGCTCAGAAGGCAATATTTTATTTGCAGCAAAAGTTGTAATGCCGATTGTCTGACCAAAATGCCATGAAGATGACGTCCTCTATAATGATATAAACAATTGTTAAACGTACAGTTGCATTAACACCCCATCAATACTGTTTCCGCAGAATCAAGCAGCGATTGTATCTCGATTATATACGAATAATCTATCATGCTGTGGATAGCTTGATTTTTCCTCTGCATTAGTATACAATAATACAGGAAAAGGTATTCTTTTATTCACACGTCAAACGAGGTGTTTTTTCATGGGAATTTATCTGAATCCGAACAACGACAGATTTCAACAGGCGCTCAATTCCGAGATTTATGTGGATAAATCGGGACTGATTTCCGCAACGAACAGAAGACTTCGCACCGAACAGAAATACATCTGTGTCAGCCGTCCCAGACGCTTTGGCAAATCCCTGAATCTGGGTATGCTTGCCGCCTATTACAGCCGCGGCTGCGAGAGCGGAGAATTATTTGACAATCTTGCCATCGCCAAAGACGACAGTTATCACAAGCATCTGAATCAGTACAATGTGATTTACATCAATATGCAGGAGTTTCTGAGCGAAAGTTCTACAAAACAAATGGAAGATGTATTGTCGCTGATGAAGAAAAGGTTATGGCGTGATTTCCGTCGGCTGAATATAGAACTTGACCCTGATGAAAGCTTGACATTTTGGGCAAAGGAAGTTTATTATGAAACAGGCACCCCGTTTGTCATTCTGATTGACGAATGGGACTGCATGATGCGGGAACACAGAAATAACAAAGACGCGTTGAAAACTTACCTCGATTTTCTCCGCGCTTGGCTGAAAGATCAAAGTTACGTTGCGCTGGTCTACATGACGGGTATTTTGCCCATCAAAAAATACGGCACGCATTCCGCGCTCAATATGTTTGATGAATTTTCTATGCTCGATTCCCAAAAGCTTCAAAAATATATCGGTTTTACTGATGAAGAAGTGAGAAAACTTTGTGAGGAATATAGCGCAGATTATGCGGAAATGAAGGCATGGTATGACGGTTACAAATTAGAAGATGAGGAGTTGTATTGTCCTCGCTCGGTAGTAAGAGCAATAGACACAAATAAATTCCGTGGTTTTTGGACGGAAACCGAAACGTATGAAGCGTTGGCTGCGTACATCGCTATGAATTTCGACGGTCTGAAGGATACTATTGAAAAACTTCTTGCCGGACAAGAGCAGCCGGTCGACACACGTTCTTTCACCAATGATATGATTACATTTGCAAACAAGGACGATATCCTGACGCTGCTAATTCATCTCGGCTATCTGGGCTATCATGCCGACCGAAAAACGGTCTTTATCCCCAATCGCGAAATTGCCGATGAATTCGTCACCTGCATGAAGGTGACCGGACTGTGGAAGGAAACCATTGATACGGTTCTCGCCTCACGACAATTACTTTCCGATACGCTGAAAGGCAACGCCGAAAAGGTTGCTGAGGCGGTCGAATCCGCCCACCGCCGCAACTCGTCCATTCTGAATTACAACAACGAACAGTCCCTTAGATTCATCATTCTTATCGCCTATTATTACGCAAGAGAATCCTACGATATCATTCAGGAAATGCCAAGCGGCAACGGATTCGCGGACATTTTATTCATCCCCAAGCCCTTTGTCGAGGCAACCGCGTTTCCCCCGATGGTGGTGGAATTGAAATGGAACGGTTCCGCGGAATCCGCAATCGAACAAATCAAGAGTAAGCATTATCCTGACGCGCTTGCGAGTTATCACGAAGCACTGCTGGTCGGCATCAATTATGACAAGGACAGCAAGAAACACGAGTGCAGGATAGAAAGCGTGCGTATATAATAAGAAGAACAGCAAGGACATTCAAAAAAATATGCGTAGCAAAAAACGAACATCCCGTCCGGAGTGATATCATATGACTCCTGACGGGATGTTTATATTGTGATGCTGCTTATTTGTAGATGATGTCAAAATTCTCGTTGTAGATAATGACCTTCTCGATAAACGCTTGGGCGATAGACTTCTTTTCGTCAAACGTCAGGCTGTCCCATGACGTGAGTGCTTTATCGATAAGCGTGCTGTCCGGCTGCTTCCTGTCATTTGACCTGAGCCCGTTGAGTTCCTGCTGGATTTCCTTTTTCTCAGCATCCAGCGCCTCAACCCTCTTCCCTATGTATTGCACCAGCGTTGCGTTGGCTTTTGCCACCTGCCCTAACAGATTCTGAATTTCCTCCTCGATTTTGGCAAGGCGGATTTTACATTCATTTTCTTTGGGATTGACGGTGCTGCTCCGGCTCAATTCCGAAAAGGCAAACTCTTCAAGATGCTGCAAGAGGCTGTCTTTTACGACAAGTTCGATTGCGTCAAAAGTCAGATGTGCCGTGCGCTCGTAGCAATGCTTTGCCTTGCGCCCGCCGCAATTGATGTAGCGTTTGCCGTTTCTCTGACCTCCGACCACCGTGATACCCATGCCGCAGAATCCGCATTTCGTCAGTCCGGTGAGCCATGAGTTGCTGCCCTTGCCGCTGTTGGTAAGAGGCTTGTTTTTGTCAAGCTCGTACTGAACGGACAACCACTCGCTGGAATCGATAACACCTTCGTGGAGATTCATCTGAACCGAATCTCCACTCAGATTTGTGAACTTTTGCGTTGTCTTGGACTTCCTCTCGCCGTAGATGGTGCAACCGTATACGCCGATATAGTCCTCTATGGGCTGGTTCATAGTGGCGCCTTTGCCTTTCAGATACAGGTAGACGTCTGCGTCCGCCCTGACGTAAACGGGATTCCGGAGAAGCCGCGACACTGTCACAGAGGAAAACGGCTTTCCTCTATTAGTGACAATGCCGTTGGCATTCACCTTTTTGACGACGGCGCCTAAGCTTCCCGTCAACAGATATTCCGCGTACATCATTTTGACAGCTTCTATCTGCTCCTCGTCGGCTTCCAGCTTTTGGGTGTGTATTCCGTCGATCGTAACAGGTATCTTCCGGAAACCAAACGGCGCCACACCCGCCAGAAACAGTCCTTTTTTCCCGCGTTCATAAAAGTTATCGTGAACTCGCTTCTGGATCATGCTACGCTCCAACTCGGCAAAAACCATGATAATCTGTAGCGTAGCCTTCCCCATCGCGTTGGACGTGTCGAACTGCTCGTTGCAGGATACGAATTCAACGCCGTATCTCTCGAATTCGCTATATATGCCGACAAAGTCCTGTAGGGAACGGCTGATTCGGTCCACTTTATAGACAATCACCTTGGTGACCTGTCTGTTGCGGACTTCGTTCATCATCTCCACGAAGGCGGGACGATTGGTATTTGCGCCGGTAAAACCTTTGTCCTTGAAGACCTTGTAGGGATTTCCGAAGGTAAATGCGATGCAGGCTTGTTCCTGCTGCTCGATGGATATGGAATCCTTCTTATCCACGGACTGTCGGCAATATATAGCGATCACGTTCTCACTTCCTTTCTATATGAAATATTATGGGACACGTCCGTGCTGCCTTAGCACATTATAAACGATCATTGTCACCTTCTGACTGAACGACTTCTCTTCCTCCGGTGTGCGCTTGGGGACGTACTCCTTGACCGTGAAGCCGTGGCGTTGTTTGGTCGTGACGTTATATTGTGGTTTTTGATCCATATGTGATCACTCCTTTAAAGATAAATTATGAGGAGGTCGTTGAAAAAATGATTCCGCGCCTCCTCGTTGCTTGATGAAGGAATAGCTCATGATTATAATATATCATTCATACGTCGGATTTTTTCACTCATTACTTTAGCAATCAACATTCTTCTCGAATTCGTTCATTTTTTCGATGGGAATGCTCATGAGCCGCTCTTTGCCGTATTCTTTATACCTTTTTCCACGTCGCTTCTGCCCTCCTTCCAAGACGGTAGCGCAGTAACCATGATCAGTCAGCAGCCGCCCCAATTCTGTGCTGCTCAGTGACAATGACGGCAAATTATTGGTTCTGCAATAAAGAGCCACGATTCCCGGCAAATCCATTTGCCGGAAGAAAAACGCATCTTCTCCGCGAATAATTTTTACCTCTTCGGTAAATGGGGAGCCCCATTGAGCGAGGTGACCGGCGTTTATGTCCGCAAGAATCGCACATAGCACGATGTCAATTGGTGCTTGCCGTCGCATCATTTGTTCATTTTCTGTCAAAATGCCGAGGATAGCAGAATGAAATTCCGCCGAAAAACTATTTCTGTCCAGAGCGTTTCCCTCAGAGATGAAAAGTTCGGATAGGATGCGCGAGACAGCGTTGTATTGCCCTAAATAGTCCACGTAGCGAGCGTTAGAAAAATGAAAGGAGCTTGCGGATGCTCTGTATTGCTCCATTGTGGAGCGAATCGTAGAAAGCACTAAGTTGTAGTTCCAGCTCACAAATTTTATCAATCTGAAGATTAATGATTCTAAAATCTGCGGGTTACGCTGAAAATATGCCAGCAACGCGTCATCGACAGAATCCCTCTCCAGACTGACTACCACCGCTCGTGCGATGGACGATTCGGAACCAGTGCCGTAAAAATACTCACCAGTTATGACGATCCCCCCACGAACCCTATAATCAATTTTTTCGGCTCCGGACTTCATGAAGGCCGTATTTATCACACGTTCCCCCGAATCGCCGCAAAGCCGTAGGATTGATTCCAGCATTTTTTCTTTCCGTTTTTTATCGGCGGTGTCCATGGAAGGAGCAAGATCGTCAATGAGCATCACGCGGTCAGCATAATGTTGTAGATTGAACATAATTCCGGACTCCGTCGCTGTGAAATTAAATTTGACCGTCCGGCTATCATCGCCCAGCTGCGTAAAGCATTGGGCGATGGAAGTTTTCTTGCTGCCTCTCGGACCGACTATGAATAGCGCATGCTTGACCGGAAAGCCCGCGTCTTCAAAGACGCTGTGAAGATAACCAGCCAACACATATGCGAGGATGACCTGCATTTTGCCTGCCTCCTGAATAGTCGCACACATCTTGCAAAACTCTGTATAGAGCATCCCGGGAAACCGATCAGCGATGTGCACATTACCCTCAGATCTAACCGAAAGCTCCGGATGTCCGATGGCTCCGTCTGCTGTAATATAATCGGTCAATTCACGTTTCCAGCCGGGGCGAGAAAAAACTTTAAAAACCGGTCCCTGAAAGGTATTGATAATGTAGTTGACATATTTGTAAAAAAAGTCGTTCAGCTCTGTCCGCTTTTCACAAAAATGCCGCGCAAATGGGATTTTATCAATTATGGACGATTCTTCAAGTTTTTCTCTGGAGATAGACGCTAGCTTGTGCTGAATGATATTTCCATTTTCACAAACATAAAATGTCATTGACAGCCTCTTGTCGACGCAGATAGATTCTTGATCGTAAAAATACGCTATTGAGTCTGCCTGCATGTAGAAATTCGTTTTGGGAGCGCCTTGAAAATAAAGAATTCCCTCACGAAACACAAACGGCGTCGCACTATTAACCGCAGTATTGCATGCCAATATCGCTCTTCCGTTATTCTTCAATCTGTCAACAGATGAAGGTCTCTCTGCCACCGGTCTTCCTTCCGGCGAAACTATTCGAACCATTTCCCGACCATGAGGACGGGCGGATTGGTTTTGATTTGCTTCACCTGTAGAATTGAAACTGGCTGGGGATGACACCAAATTTTCTGTAACCAGATATTTTGGGGTTGCGGTCGTGATTCCTGTTGAAGAAAGAGCCGCCTTCCTAGCTTCCTTTTCCTCTTGGCTCACAATCCGTACCATTTCTACCTTCTGTGAACGATCTTGCTTACCCTGATTAAACTCACCTACAGGATAAGAGCTGGCAGAATTTACTGGCGAACTCTCTTGTTTATTAATTGGGGGTGTTGCGGTCGTTATGCTTGTACCATATTCCCTTATTTTGAATTCGTCCTCCTTTTTGCGGGGTTGCTCCTTGTCAACGATCCGCACCATCTCAACCTTTTCATTTGAGGGCGATAGTGAAGAAATACTTTCCCTCTGATGCACGTTAAATTCCATTTTTTCCTCCTGATTATTTTTTTGAAATCGGCGCGCTCTTGATTTCGTTGCAATTATAACACACCGCAATTTCATTGAACACCCTACAAGGAACCAGTTTTTTGCAGGGTGTTTCTCCAATTACTTCGCTATTATTAAGTATAATTATGTAACGCATTAGGATTTATTGATGATTATACATCCTGAAATTCCATTTATTGATCCCAAGAAATTCTATTACTTATCTGATAAAAAAGCCGTCTACGACATCGTAGACGGCTATAAAGCGTATGTTTATTTGGGATCATCCTGTTTGTTGCCTATATCGGATTTTTTCGAATACCCTGTTTTCCGGTCATATTGAAAGCCCATTTGTTTGAGATGCAGCCTCACCGCTTCCTCAGTAACGTCAAGAGAAAGCATTTCCATAATCTTCTTTATCGTAAGAAAAGGATTGGATTTGAGCAGACTTTCGATTTTTTTATCATCATCTTCCGATATGATTCTTTTTCTTCCACGTTTCTTTTTAACAATTGTAATTCTTTTATTTCTAACCTTTTTGTATGTTACAATAAACGAATCAACTGTATTATTTTCTGACACATGAATAATCGGCACGGGTGCATTTTGATTGGAGTCTAATGGAAATACACCCAAAAAATTCACTGCAATATAACGCAACGCCGAAAAAATCATATCGTAGTCGAAGAATAAATACGATTTGAGAAGTATGATGTAAATTCTTCTTGTAATCTCAATATAATCGTTGTATTCCTTCACCATGTTATTAGTATAAAAGAATCCTCTAATAAATTTTTGATCTAAAAAATTTAGTTGTCTTCTGCATTTTCTTTTTGCTCTAAAAACATCATAGTCTGTTATATTTTCACTTTTGTCCATTAAAAAACGATGGTACGATTCCCAGTCATATTTTTCTGTGGATAGGTCATTGATGATTTTGGTTGCAGATTCATTTAACAGAATCGAAGGATTCTTCCAGACATATATTTCCCTGTAGATTACGGTTCTTTTGCTGCAATATAATAGATCGTTATTATTATTCTTTGTTGCATTATCCAATAATTCGAAAACCTTCCCCTTTTGTGTAGTCTCATCAGGTGTATATTTGAATCTTTTGGCATCTTCCATCGATTCAATGACCTCACGATCCTCTTTTGAAGTGTAATTTACCTTTCTGTTGCCATCTGTGTCTCTGTATCGCATCAATTGCTCCAGGGTAAAAGCCTTGCCTTTGAACCTGCGAATAATTCTTTCCTGTGAAGCATCATAATCAAAATCTATCTCATTTTGCAGCGAATCCATCGTTAATAATGCCTCATTGTATTTTGAGCATCGCTCAAGATAGTAAACAAATCGTTTTATCTGATCCTCGAAAGGGATCGTGTGGTTATCACGGTGCAGTCCTATATTAATGTGTTTAAAGCCATCATCGTTTATCATTATTACAGCATCATGTATCAAGAATAGGTTCTTATAAATACAATCGCACCTATCTAAAACAAGTTTAAAAGCGTCTTTATATGTCATCCTTAACGATTTATCTGCGTGATAATTTACATAAATAGGCAAATAATACATTAACAATACTCTTACAATGGTTTCGATAAAGTCCATATAAAGTTCTATCGATAGCTCTTTATATATACTGTAAGGGTCTACTTTATCTCCTTTATACAGCTTTATCTCATCAAAAAAAACAGTACCTATATCTTCGATTTGTTTTATTGCATTTAGATAGTCTTCTCTGCATATTATATTATTTTTCTTCGTTATTTTTATTATTTCAAGAATAAGAAATAGCGCATTACCAATTTTTTCTTTTTCAGCAACGGAAACGCAAACACATTCATCCAGTGATTGCAAATTGGAAAACAGCGCTTTATAATCCGCATAAACGTCATCATTTTTCTCATAATCAGATTCGGAGTAAATAAGCCCCTTATAATCATACGCCGAATTACATGCGTCTTCGATTTCATTGTATATTCTTTTTAAATGACCCGGTCTGCAAACAAACAATTCTGCTAATCGGATAATTTCTTCTTCAGGGAAGTTTCTTTGACCATATTTAAGAAAAAAAGGCAGAATATTTTGAAGATTATCTAAAAAAGTATGCAATTTCAAATCTACACTGGTATAATCAGATTTATAAAATTTATCGGGATTTTTTGCTTCTTCTATAGTGATCATTCTTTCTCTGAGTTTGGTATAAAACTCATCACTCCGAATACTTTCAATATCCATCGTCTGTATCTCCTCTCCTAATATCTCACACCGTTCTTGCTTCCTGACCGGCAAACCGTGCCTTGTCAAAGAAGTGCTGCTTAATAAAACTAATAACACATAAAAACAATGAATCCTTGGGGAATTCGGGGAAATGGGGTCGACCCCATTTCCCCAAATATCTATACCCCAATCCCCAAATTCCCCAGATTTATACATTATTAAGAGTACAGCGTTCAAATAGCTTTGGGGATATTCTTGGGGATAATGCGATGGGGTGGTCCTGTACATTCTGTCATATAAGAGTATACACTATCCGTGCCTTCACGTCAACGCCTAACATGGACGATAGTGCCTTTTTCGTCTATGACTCACTTATACATACCCGTAAATCAACAGCTTAGCTTCCTCAAGACAGTGTTGCAGCATCTCCCTGTCATTGTTCAGAAGCTCGATGTCATCGTCACAGTAACCCATCTCGTATAACAAATCCAAGTCCTCATAGGGCATATCGAAGGGATTGTCCATATCATCGAGTGGGATTGCACTTGTCCGATAGCCAAAGCCATATGGATAGTGACCGTAATCATAGTCATACTGAGGCATAAAACAACTTTTTTCCAGTATACCGTCTTTGTCAATGCGGAGGATGTCGCCTTCCATGAGTTTGATCTCGTCAAAATCGTATGCTACCAGAAAGCTTCCGCTCAATGCACTGTCCATGATATCCGGCGTGGAGGAATAGATGTACAATCCCAGCTCTTTGAAGTGCAGCAGACAAATCGGGTTGTTGCCTTTCACCAGATAAAGGGTGTTATCATTGTCAAGAATGGTGAATACAAATGATCCCCTTACTTTTTCTGACATATGAGCAATGGCATTGAAATCAAGTATTCCCTGCTTCTCTATCAACTGTACCGCCACATAGCTGTCGGTCTGAATACGTGTTTTGGGAAGTCTTTCGCTCTTTGCGAGTTCCTTATCATTATAAAGAATGCCATTGTGACAAAGCGCAAATGTGCCGTCTTTCGTAACACCCATAAACGGATGGTTGTTGTAATTCAATTTGGCGGACCCCTGGGTTGTCATACGGGTATGCCCTGTAACAATCGTGATGTCTGACGGAACGAAAAAGCGCATTTTATGTGCGGGAAGAGGCTTTTTGTATATCGTCATTTTTTTGTTTCTGACGTAAGCAATGCCGGAAGCATCTGTTCCTCTGACCTCCGACGCGACGGCAAGATTGTTGACCAGCGTTGTCAGCTGCTTCTTGCTGAGGAGATGTCTGTAATTCACCAGTCCGAAGATCGCGCACATTATACTTCCTCCTCCACTTCCACAGGATCGTTGACATAGAGTCTCTTTTCTTTGAGATATTTCACCAGTTCCACATAATCCGGGTCAATGCTCATCACAAAATCATTCCAGGACTGCTTATGGATTCTTTCATCACTGAGTCTGAGGGCGTTCTCGCAGATCGCGTCTACCAGTTCAATGGCAGCTATGAACGTATTCCATTTGAGCGTGCCCTTGAAAATGCGAATTTCCACTGTGCTGCTGTTGGTGATATTCACGCAAGTATAGCGACCCTTGGAGGCTTTTTTGGCGTCCTCCAGAATTTCTTTTGGGCTGTCCTTGTAACCGTACCGTGACGCCCAGCGTCTGACGGAATACTCCGCGCGGCGGGAAAATCGGAAGATTTCGTTCCAATGGCTTTCAAAGAAAAACATGATCCGGCTGATGACTTCTTCCTGCGCGTCAACGGTTTCGCCGAGATCGTCCCGACCGATATGGATATGCAGCCCGCAAGTGCAAGTGTTGTGGGAACGATAGCCCAGACGGACGGCATCTTTCATAACTTCCTTCCACGGGAAGGACTGCTTGTGATACTCCACCGAACAGGGATGCGACACCAGCTCCATGCCTTCTTCGAGCGAGCTGTCCGACTTGATGTACAGAACATCGCTGTGCTGATTGGCGGTATTGTAAAGGCTCTCGGCATTGTTGTCGTCCTTGCCTCCGCCGTCAATTTCCAGCTCTACGCCGTAATAGCGCACTCTGCCTTCCGTCGGACGTTTGTAGAAAACCGGCATTGGTTTGTAGTAATAGTCCTTGATGCAGTTGTCCGTGATTTCCTCATAGCAGCTACGGCAATAGGGCGTGTCATCATCCCAGAACACGTCCGAATCGTGAACCAGCGTATCGCAGCGTTCACAGCGATGATAGTGATTTTCATAACAATCCTCGCAGATGGAAATGTGATCTCCTCTCACTTCGTTGGCAACGAGGATTCTGGTTCCGCAGCAATCGCAGCGGAAGGTGTCGAAATCGTAGCAGCTCTGGCACAGCTGCCGTCCTTCTACTATGTGCGGTTCGCGGGTAATTTCCTCGCCGCAAAGATCACAGGTAATTCTTTCTCTCATCTTATAAAACTCCCTTCGATAAATGAAAAATGACCGCAGACGGTGGAGCGCCTGCGGTCGTGTTGTTTTTTGAACTATGCTGATTTGGTTTTGGTTCTTTTCAGGCTGTTTAAAGCCTTGGTGAGCAATTCCGGAGACAAATCCTCCGGCCTTGCCACGCCGTATCTTGACAGCACCGTATCCATCGCCACGCCAGTACGGTCAAGCTCACGGTAAAAATCGTTGAATTGACTGTTCTGAATGGCTTTCTGCGGATTCTTCGGGAACATAGAATAGACAACTTCGCCGGTGTCCTGATTCACAATCGTCAATCCGGTCATTTCCCGATTCTCGTTGTACGAAATATCGGTTACGGCGAATTTATCATAGCAAATCCACTTGTCATTCTTCCGCTGTACATGGCACTTCTGCGCAGGTATCCAGATGAAGGGCGCGGAATACAATTCCCGTCCGATTCCCACCGAAACGCAGGCACGCTTGAAACTGTCGGAAGCCTGTCCTTTTTCCTTTTCGGTGTAGCTGACGGTGCCGACGTCCTGCTTGGCAATCCATTCCTGCTTCTCGCCGTCCCACAACTCCACCGTGCAATACAAATTGCCATCAATGCTCTGATGCGTGCGTTTCCAGCCGAAACAGCCGAACGTTTCATCGAGAATGCGCATATCGGCTCTTGCGTCTTTATAAAGCAGAAGCGACAGTCCCTTTTCGCTGATGGTTCCGATGCGGCACTCGATTTCGTCGGCTCGCAACGGTCTGATTCTGATATTGTCCAATTTGTTAGCCTCCTAACTGACACTGAATTTTCGGTATTGTGAGCAGGTCGCGTACCTGTCATACAATTCTGGATTCTCTCGTTTGAAGCGTGTGCTGTCAAAACGTGTGGCATTGACCTGCTTCCACGAGATTCTGTAACCGCCCACCGTCCCGATCTCATTTTCTCCGAGAGAATGCTTCATGCGATTGGCGGCACAGTCTCTTGCGGCTGTCAGCTCATCGATTTGTTCCGCAAGACGGTTGTATTCCTCGCAGACCGAAAGAAGATCGTCAGGCAGCGCAACCGCCTGACCGTTGGAATGCGCAAAGCGATGATTCAGATATTGCGTGGTGGCAGCCGAACCGTCCGGAACCGGTTCCAGATTCTCGACGACATTTTTCTCCCAGAAATCCTTTTCCATGGCGATGATCTGCTCAATCATATTTTCGTCACGTTCCACCGTGCGGCAGTAGAACTGATTGCCGCCGACCAGCGCGGCGACATAAGCTTTCTTTGCGCCGGTCACGCACATATAATGCAGTACCTGCAAGACATATGGCAAAGGAACGCCATTGTCCCACACATCCTTCTTGAAAGCCGATGCGGTTTTGGCTTCAAAGATCACCTGTTCACCGCCTTCATTGATAACACCGTCCAGATCGGCAAACATGAAAGGATACTCCACACTTTGCAGAATCATATGTTTCTGCCGTACCTTCAATCCGGTTCTGACCGTGAATTCCCTGCGGACAATCGGTTCCAGCAGCGTGCCGAAATGCGTAAACTCGCTGCTGCCTTCACTCGGCTGCACCTGATGCGTTTTCTCCAGCCACAATTCATAGACGGACTTGAACGGGTTGATGCCTGCGATAACCGACACATCGGAGCCACCGATGCCTCTGGTGCGGTATTGCAGCCATTGCTGACGGCTCAGATTTTTGGTTTTGACGTAAATTCTGTATGCCATTTCACACCTCCGAGAAATGAAAAAAGCTCCCACTTGCCGTACAGGATGGTACGACAAACAGGAGCTTTCCTTTATATTGCTGTATTTTGTTTTGTATGACATGATATAATGCTTTATCTATGCGGACAAAACCATCTGATATGCCTTATCAATGACAGGATTTCCGTCCACCGTTTTCGCAAACAGTGATTCACGGTAACTACTGCGTTCCCGCAGCGGTCTGGCATGTGTCGCAAAATCCGAAACCGCATTGATAAAGCGATAGGCATTTTTGCCGATACCCTGCAAATCCGGCGCATCAAAATACCGGCTTTGCAGATCATTCCGCAGTTTGACTACATTGCGCTTGTGCTGATTACTGGCATCGTTGGATTCGGGAATCAACATTTTGATATACTCAAAAACCTTTGCGTCTGTGAGCTTCGTTTGATTCAGCCGCGCGAAATCCTTGCCGAGTTCCGTCATGTACTGCCCCGCATACAGCAGGGTATTTCTTGCTTCGTTCATCTTGCCTTCAATGTTGCCGATGTGATTGCAGCTCCAGCAGCGTTTCGCATGAGACAGTGCCAGATTCAGCGTATTGCTGCACACTACACGAATCGGAGTCATGGCGACTTTGATAGAACCGGAACCGTCATGTGCATTCATGAATACGAGATAGGGCGTTATTTCGTCGCCGTTGATGATGTACTGTTGCGGAAGTCTGGCAAGCAGCCAGATTCTTCTGCCGCCCTGCAAACTCCCTGCCGTTTCATAGCGCACGCCCTCTCCCAGAAGTTCATCCGTAAAAGCGAACGCCTCGGTATTCTGAACAATCTTATACCGGTCCGTCACGATGCCCAGAACCTTATCGTCCGACTCCCTGGCATTCGCCTTGAATCCGGGAATGACTTTCCCTCCGTCGGCTGTGGCGATGTCCTTCTGAACCACCGACCAGTTCAGCCCTGCCAATTCCAGCGCAGCACATGAATCGGGTGCCTCCGCTACAATCGTTCCCAGACCGTGCCACGGCTTTTCTCTCACCGAAAACATACTTTCTACATTTGCTGACATAATGATTTGCCTCCTTAAAGATAGTAGTTGGTTGTATGACAACCTGCTTACACTGTTATATTATCCGCCTGAAATGAGGGACTTTTACAATTCTCTACAAAGCAAAAAATCTCCCTACGGACGTGCATTGTCCGTAGGGAGATAATCAAGATTTGCTCTATGCTCCTTTATGTTCCTTCAAAGGCGTTCCGCCCCACCACTCTAGGCTCGACATGGTTATACTATACGTTTGAAATTTGAAAGATAAACAAATAACAAGAGTCTTTGGTCATTTATCATTGATTACACAAGATGATATTTGTCAATTATGCACTCATGTTTTTTGCTAGCTTTGTCGTAATTGATACCTACCAACAGTACAGTCTTATAGCTTGTAAGCGCATCCGGATAGTGCCTGCTTTTGATTTGGTCGATAGCGGATTCCACTTTGCCGTTCCACTTCAATTCAATAATCAGGGGCGGAAATGCGGCAGCATCAATAAATGGCTTTGGAGTAAATACAATGTCCGCAAAGCCGTCACCGCCCGGCATCTCCTGAATGATGTCGTAATTCTCTCGTGCATAATAATAGGCAATCAGAATAATGAATCTCAGCGACTGCTCATTATTGTAATTCAAAATAGAAGAATTGCGCCGATGAGCAGCTTCTATTGCTTCGGCCACCTTTTGTGAATCACCTTTCAGTGTATCGGATAACAACTGCCGTGACGCGAGGACGGTTTCAATGGTTTCTTTCCACAAGCCTGTGGCTTTCATGCTGACAACAAATTCGTCAGCGATTTCCTTGTTGGGAATATAGACGGTTTTGTGATCGGCATGATAACCCAAATAGCCGAGATGAATCAGCAATGTCAGAATATCATCTTGATTGGCAAAGGTAATCATATCGTTGGAAAAAGTTCTGGTATCCACCGATTGTTCTTGGCCGGAGAGGAGTTTTTCCACAGTGTCTTTCAAGCCATCATAATTCATGGCGATATACGCAGCCAAAGCCTCATAGGTTTCGGTTTCTGTCCAATATCCGCGGAATTTTTTCGTATCTATCGCCCGTACAACCGAGCGCGGACAATAAAGTTCCTCATCTTCCAATTTGTACCCGTCATACCAAGCTTTCATTTCCGCATAATCCGCACTGTATTCTTCGCAGAGCTTCTTCACTTCATCATCGGTAAATCCTATATATCTTTGAAACTTTTCGGAATCAAGCATGGAAAACTCATCAAACATATTGAGCGCGGAATGGGTGCCGTATTTTTTGATAGGCAAGATGCCGGTCATATAAACAAGAGCAACATCATTCTGATCCTTCAGCCAACTGCGGAGAAAATCCAGATAGACTTTCAGCCCATCCTTGTTATTCATATGCTCCCGCATGACACAATCCCACTCATCAATGAGTATAACGAATGGTATATTGAATTTTGCGTAGATACGCTTCATATTATACGTTAATCCTAATTTTGCATGAAAAACAACCTCATTGAAATCATCTTCAAAGTCAATCATGAGACTTTCCGTCAGATTTTCAATCATTTCTTCTATATTCTTGCTGTTGCTTAAAAACTCCTGCATATTGACGTATATTACATTATACTGATTTAAATGCTTTTGATAATTGTTGTCTTGGGCAATCACAAGATTATCAAACAGCGCTCTGCTGTCGCAGCCACGACTGTAATAAGCGGCCAGCATTCCCAGGTTCAGCGATTTACCAAAACGCCGGGGACGGCTGACACAGAGGTATTTTTGTTCGGTATTTATTTTCTTATTTGTTACAGAAATCAACCCGGATTTATCTACATAGATTTCGGAATTGAGCGCCTGTTTGAATCTGTCGTTGTTAGGATTCAGATAAATGCCCACAATACCACTCCTTTCTTGATAAAATGCGTTTACAATCAGAATAGAGCCAAAAGGGAATAACAGAACCAAATAAGATTATGGCGTAATTTCAAATTTCTCTATCACACACTCATGTTTTTTGCTGTCTTTGTCGTAATTGATGCCAACTAAAACAGCTTCCTTGTAACTCGTGAGAGCATCGGGATAGTGCTTACTTTTGATCTGCTCGATTGCCGATTCTGCGGAATCGTTCCATTTCAGTTCCACCACCATCGGCGGAAAAGCGATTGGATCAGCAAACGGCTTGGGAATAAATAAGATATCTGCAAAGCCATTGCCACTTGGCATTTCCTGAATAATGTCGTAGGATTCCCTTGCATAATAATAGGCAATCAGAATGATAAATCGAAGCGACTGTTCATTATTGTAATTCAAAATGGAAGAATTGCGGCGGTGAGCAGCCTCTATTGCTTCGGCAACCTTATCGGAATTTCCTTTCAGCGTGTCGGTCAGCAACTGCCGTGAGGCAAGTACAATGTTGATGGTTTCCTTCCACCGACCAGTTACCTTCATGCAGGTCACAAATTCATCAGCTATTTCACGATTGGGAATAAAGACCGTTTTACGGTCGGCATGATAGCCAAGATAGCCAAGGTGAATCAATAATGTCAATATATCGTCTTTGTTGGCGAAGGTAATCATATCATTCGTAAAAGAACGTGTATCAACCGGTTGCTCCTGTCCTGCTAAAAGCTTTTCGATAATGATTTTTAAATCGTCAAAATCCATGGCTATATATTTTGCCAGCGCTTCGTAAGTTTCGGTTTCCGTCCAAAACCCAAGGAATTGGCGCTCCTCCACAGACCGTACTACCGAATTGGGGCAGTAAAGCTCCGTACCTTCTAAATCGTATCCGTCATACCATTCCTTCATATCGGCAAAACTGACATTGTATCTCTCGCAAAGAGTACGGACTTCTTCGTTGGTAAAGCCAATATATTTTGTAACTATTCAGTAACCAGGGAAAAACGCCCATAAAGAAGAGAGCGCAGTGCTTCAAAAGCAGTGAACCCATTTTTGACAGCGGTGGATGTAAAGGACTTGAGGGTGAGAAAATCTTTAGCGCCTTGATCGGAACGAAAC
>JAFPUM010000033.1 GCA_017395425.1 Clostridia bacterium
TGAATAGTGAATAGTGAATAGTGAATAGGAGAGGAAAAACCTTGCATTTTTCATTTTCCCGCCGGACGGCGGCGTGGCTGTGTCTGACCGGTTTGTGGATGGTCGTGATCTTTCTGTTTTCGGCGCAGAACGCCGACGATTCTTCCGACACCAGCGGGCGGGTGCTGAGCTTTCTGTGCGGGCTGTTTGGCTATGTGCCGACGGAGGATTTGAAAGAAACGCTGTCGTTTCTGGTGCGCAAGGCGGCGCATATGACCGAATTCGGCATACTGGGCGTGCTGTGGCTGCGGACGCTGCGGGAGAGCTTCGGGGATTTTTACTGGCGGTATCCCGCGGCATTTATACTGGCGTCGGTCTACGCCGCGACGGACGAATACCACCAGCTCTTTGTGGAAGGACGCGCCGGGCAGGTGACGGACTGGCTGATTGACAGCGCCGGCATATGGCTGTGGCTGACTGCCGCGTGGATTCTCATGAAAATTACCCATCGCGATAATATCAGTGAAGACAACGGATTGTAATTTTTAATGGTGGGAGAATGTCAATTTTCTTCACCGTTATGAAATATAAACATTATAAAAATCAAAACAAAAAGGATGATGACACAATGGCAATTCTCGTCACAGGCGGCGCGGGCTTTATCGGTTCGCATACCTGCGTGGTGCTTCAGGAAGCGGGCTACGATATCGTAATCGTGGACAATTTCTCCAATTCCAAGCCCGAGGCGCTCAACCGCATTAAAAAGATTACCGGCAAGGATTTTCAATTTTACGAGGCGGACATTCTCGACGCGGACGCGATGAACCGTATTTTCGAGGAAAACGACATTGAAGCGGTGATTCACTTCGCGGGTCTCAAGGCGGTGGGCGAATCGGTCGCCAAGCCCATCGAGTACTACCACAACAACATCACGGGCAGTCTTGTCCTCTTTGACGCCATGCGCAACCACGGCTGCAAGACCATCGTCTTCTCTTCCTCCGCGACGGTCTACGGCATGAACAACGAGCCGCCGTTTGTGGAGACCATGCCGCTTTCCACCACCAATCCCTACGGCTCCACCAAGCTCTTTATTGAAGATATCCTGCGTGACATCTGTGTGTCCGACCCCGACTGGAGCGTCATGCTGCTGCGCTACTTCAATCCCATCGGTGCCCATCCTTCCGGGCTCATTGGCGAAAGCCCCAACGACATCCCCAACAATCTCTTCCCTTATATTGCAAGCGTCGCGGTGGGCAGACTGGAAAAACTCGGCGTGTTCGGCAACGATTATCCGACCGTGGACGGTACCGGCGTGCGGGACTACATTCACGTCATGGATCTGGCGGAAGGTCACGAGCGCGCGCTGAAATACGCGCTGTCGCATAAGGGCGCGGAAGCGGTCAATCTCGGCACCGGCAAGGGCACCAGCGTGCTCGAAGCCGTGGCAGCCTTTGAGAAGGGGAGCGGTATGCCGGTTCCCTATGTCATCAAGCCCCGCCGTCCCGGCGACATCGCGGAATGCTATGCCGACTGCACGAAAGCGCGGGAGCTGCTCGGCTGGGAAGCCAAGCGCGACATGGAAGAAATGTGCCGCGACGGTTGGAATTTCATCAAGAACAACCCGAACGGTCTGGAATAACGCGAAAATACGAAATTTCATTGATAAAAAATTCATAGTTTATCCATGCCTTATTCAAATAGAATTGTAATGCTTTTGTGATTTTTACAAAAAAACGAAAAAAATACTTGAAATTCTATCGAGGCTGTGATATCATTTAGGCGTGGTTCGGACGGGTAGAAAATTTATGTTTTTTTTACATTCTTTTCATACTTCGTCGGAATCGTGCAACATTTTATAAACGGTGATTTGCCAAATAATTAAAAGAGGGATTGGCAGGTCCCCGAATTTGTCTGGAGGTAATTACCATGAAAAAAAGATTAGCGCTCATTCTTGCTTCTGCAATGCTGGTTTCTTCCGCGCTTTGCAGCCTGACTGCCTGCTCCGGCGGCGGCAGCAACGCGAAGGGTCATGTCTACTACCTGAACTTCAAGCCCGAACAGGATCAGGCATGGCAGGATCTGGCAGCGGCATACACCGAGGAGACCGGTGTACAGGTTGACGTTCTGACCGCCGCGCAGGGCACCTATGAGACGACACTCGCTTCCGAAATCGCCAAGACGGACGCTCCCACCCTGTTCCAGATCAACGGTCCTGTCGGCTTTGCCAACTGGAAGGATTACTGCTATGACATGACCGATGCGGCAGTGACCAAGGAACTCACCAGTGATGCTTTCACCGTCAAAGACGGCGGCAAGATCTACGGCGTTGCGTATGTGGTAGAGACCTACGGTATCATCTGCAACACCAAGCTGCTCCAGCAGGCCGGCCACAGCCTCGACGAGATCACCAACTTCGAGACCTTCAAGGCCGTTGTTGAAGACATCCAGGCCAACAAGGCAAAGAACGGCTTTGCTGCTTTCACCTCCGCCGGTATGGACAGCTCCTCCAACTGGAGATTCCAGACCCACCTTGCCAACCTGCCCATCTACTATGAATACAAGGCAGACGGCATCGGCAAGACCGACGCTATCAAGGGCACCTATCTTGACAACTACAGAGCCATTTGGGATCTCTATATCAACAACGCTACCTGCGATCCCGGCGTTCTCTCCACCAAGACCAATGACGACGCTGTCGCAGAGTTCGTCAACGAGCAGGCTGTCTTCTATCAGAACGGCACTTGGGCATATGGCGATGTTTCCGCTGTCGGCGATGAGAACCTCCAGATGATCCCGATCTACATCGGCGCTGAAGGCGAAGAAAATCAGGGTCTCTGCACCGGTACCGAGAACTTCTGGTGCGTCAACAGCCAGGCTGCTGAGGAAGACATTCAGGCTACGCTCGACTTCCTCGAGTGGGTTGCCACTTCCGACAAGGGCACCGACGCGCTCGCTAACGCTATGAACTTCGTCAGCCCCTTCAAGAAGGCGAAGGAAGCTTCCAACCTGTTCGTCAAGCAGGATGCCGCTTACACCGCAGCGGGCAAGACCCCTGTTGACTGGTGCTTCGCGACCATGCCTTCCGAGGCTTGGAAAGATGACGTCGGATCCGCTCTGACCGCTTATGCCGCCAAGCAGAACGATACTTCTTGGGAAGCTGTCAAGACCGCATTCGTTGACGGCTGGGCAAAGGAAGTTGCCAAATCCAAGGCGTAATCGCGTCTGACGGTCTGCCTCCTCTGAGGTGCATCGCATAGCTGCAAATTTCATCTGACAAAATAGGGAAGGGTGAACGGCATTGGGTTGCCCGTTCGCCCTTCTTTTAGTTCCATTTTACAGCTGTTTCAGCGGGATCATTCTCCATAAAAAGAAAGGGGCTCTTTATGGAAAAAATCATGAAAAAAAATCCCTTGTATTTCTGCCTGTTCCTGCTTCCCACGCTGCTGGCGTTCATGATCGGCTTTGTTGTGCCGTTCGGCATGGGCATTTACCTGTCCTTCTGTAAGTTCAACACCATGAACGACGCCAAATGGGTGGGCATCAACAACTACCTGCAGATTTTCCAAGGGGACGAAACCTTTACACACGCCTTCTGGTTCACGGCGCTGTTCGCGGTGATTTCTACCGTGGCGATCAACGTCATCGCGTTTCTCGTGGCTGTGGCGCTGACCAGAAATTTCGGCGGAACCAACCTGTTCCGCACCATCTTCTTCATGCCCAACCTGCTCGGCGGCGTTCTGCTGGGTACCATCTGGAAGATTCTCATCAACGGTCTGCTGCTCTCCATGAAGCAGACCCTCACCACCAACGGCACTTACGGCTTTATCGGCTTGCTCATCGTTATGATCTGGCAGCAGGTCGGTTATATGATGATCATTTATGTCGCGGGCTTGCAGGGCGTTCCGGATGACCTGAAGGAAGCCGCCCGCATCGACGGCGCCAACGACAAGGAGATTCTGTTCCAGATCACCATTCCGCTGGTCATGCCGTCCATCAGCATGTGTACGTTCCTCACGCTGACCAACGGCTTCAAGCTCTTCGACCAGAACCTGACGCTGACCGGCGGCGAACCGATGCACCAGTCGGAAATGCTGGCGCTCAACATTTACAGCACGTTCTATGACCGTGTCGGCTGGAAGGGCGTCGGTCAGGCGAAGGCGGTTCTCTTCTTCCTGCTGGTGGGACTGATCGCCATTATCCAGCTCAAGATTACCCAAAGCAAGGAGGCGGATTAATTCATGGAATCGACCAAGAAATTCAAATCGGCTGACGAAATCAAGATCAAGCGCCATGTCAGCGATTATATTTTTACCATTGTCTTTACCATCATCTGCGCCTTCTGGGTATATCCGCTCATCATGGTGCTCATCAACTCCTTCAAGGATAAGACCCACATCACCACCAATCCTTTCAATCTGCCCAACGCCGAAAGCTCGGTGCAGTGGCAGAACTACGATCAGGCGGTCAACACCAAGATGGACTTCATGTCCGCGCTGTGGAACAGCCTGACCATCACGGTGCTGTCGGTGGCGCTGATTCTGCTTTGCACCTCGATGGCGGCGTACTTTGTGGTGCGTGTCAAGGCATGGTACACGACTGTGTTCTATTATCTGTGCCTGTTCTCCATGATTGTCCCGTTCCAGATGATCATGTTCCCGCTCTCCAAGGTGACGGATACGCTCCAGCTCAACACCCCCACGGTAATTCCGTTTGTCTATCTCGGTTTCGGCGCGGGTACGGCGATGTTCATGTTCAGCAACTTCCTGAAATCGCTCCCGCTGGAAATTGAGGAAGCTGCCATGATCGACGGCTGCGGTCCGATCAAGACCTTCTTCTCCATCGTACTGCCCATCATGAAGCCCACGGTCATTTCGGTGGGCATTCTGGAGACCATGTGGATCTGGAACGACTACCTCCTGCCCTATCTGGTACTGCGCATCCGGTACTTCAAGACGGTGCCGATCGTCATCCAGTACTTCCAGGGCAGCTACGGCCGCGTGGAATGGGGCGCGATCATGGCGAGCATGGTCATCACCATCACGCCTATCGTCATTCTCTATCTCTTCCTCCAGCGCTACATCATCAAGGGCGTGCTCTCCGGCGCTGTCAAGGGATAAGTTTTTCTAATTCGGAATGCGGAATTCGTAATGCGGAATGATATCAAAACGCACTGCTTCGGGCGAAGAAAGCCTGCGGCGGTGCGTTTTTTTTACCGTGCGGAAAAGAAAGAGAAAAAAATGCCTTGTATTTTTGATGGGGGTATGTTACAATAATAGGCAATACCTGTGTATCAACCAATGAATGAGGAGTTTTGAGAGCATGAAGAACATGAAACGAAATACCGTGAAAAGAATGATCGCGCTCTGCGCAGCGGCATTGACCGTCTGCGTGGTCATGACCTCGTGCAGCGGCAACCGTCGGGAGGAAACCGGCGTGGCGAATGAAAAGAATATGTCCATCACCAAAGCCGCCGATCTGGAAGGCAAGGCGGTAGGGGTGCAGCTGCGTTCGGCGGTGGACGAATATGTGACCGGCAACAGCCTGACCGCGTTCCCCAAGCGCTATGAAAATCTCGAAAACGCGGCGCAGGATTTGGCGGACAAGAAGCTCGCGGCGATTGTGACCGATGCCAATTATGCCAAAAAGCTGGTCGCGGATGTGGAAGGACTGAAGGTGGTCAAGGGCAGCATCGGCAGCATTGACTATCGGTTCATCACCAATAAATCCGACGAAGGCTTTGCGGAAAAACTCAGCGGGAAGTTTTATACCAGCGAAGAGGAATCCTACGCGGATTTTATCCAGCAGACGCTGACGGAATGTCAGGATTACACGGCTGCCAAGGGAAATGAGAAATTCGACGAAACCTATACCTTCGTGGCGGAGCCGTATTTCAAGCCCTTTGCCTATGAATCGGACGGCAAGCTGACGGGATTTTTTAAATCGGAAGCGGACATAGTGGCATATCGCAACAAAGCGAAGCTCGATATAAAGACCGTGGCGGAAAACGCGGTACTGTCCACCGTGCAGGAGATGCCCTATGCCTTCGGCGTGGTGCATGAAGAGTACGACGACGAGAATTTCATCACAACTGACGTCTTTTACACCTCCGAACTGGTGATGGTGGTGCGTGCCGACGAGAAGAAAAAATAATCTATCCTAAGACAAAGTAACGCTGCCGATACGGTGAAAATTGGTGGTAAATCACAGGAATCGCGCCGTATCGGCAGAAATTTTTGCCGTGTTGAGAGAAAGGTCTTAAAAAAACCTGAATTTGAAAAAAGAACTTGACAAAGCCACCGCGAACGTGTATAATGTTAAACACTCCGATTGTGCGGGGGGAAATGCGGGTGTAGTTCAATGGCAGAACCCCAGCCTTCCAAGCTGGTCGTGTGGGTTCGATTCCCATCACCCGCTCCATTCGATATGCGCCAGTAGCTCAGTTGGATAGAGCAACTGCCTTCTAAGCAGTAGGTCGGGGGTTCGAGCCCCTCCTGGCGCGCCAACAGTCCGTTGGCGCGGCTGAAAGAATAGAGAATCATGGATAGTGTGGTTGTATATCGTTCATTTTTCACTATTCACTATTCATTCTTCACTATTCATTATTTATGGTGGTATTAGCGCAGTTGGTTAGCGTGCCAGATTGTGGCTCTGGAGGTCATCGGTTCGACTCCGATATACCACCCCACAGACGTCGGCGTGAATGTGCTTCGCGTTCGTTCACGCCGAGTCGTCTTTCTTTTCCTGTCAGGCGATATCAATTTATAACATTGGGGTGTCGCCAAGCGGTAAGGCAACGGATTTTGATTCCGTCATGTCGCTGGTTCGAATCCAGCCATCCCAGCCAGCGGATTTGCCGCGTGTGGGACGTGTTTCGCAGCATCTTGTACCCGGCAAATCCTCTCATATGATCCATTAGCTCAGTCGGTAGAGCACTTGACTTTTAATCAAGGTGTCCGGAGTTCGAATCTCCGATGGGTCACCAACGGCGCCGCTAAAGCGGCTAAATGAATAGTGAATGGTGAAGAGTGAATAGTGAAGAGTGTTCATCGGAATGGTTGAGCGCCGTTGTACTATTCACTCTTCACTATTATTTATTCACTATTCACTTTCTCGCTAAGGAGAACCAGAATCGGAAGGAGTGATTGGATTGACGGCAAGCCCTATTCTGGATAAATCGATTGATTTTGCCGCGAGAATCGTTAAACTGTACCGCTATCTGATCAAGGAACAGCATGAAACCATCATATCCAAGCAGATCATCCGCAGTGCTACCTCCATAGGGGCAAATGCGCACGAGGCAAGTTACGGTGTATCGAAAGCGGATTTTATTGCCAAAATGCATATTGCGCTCAAAGAAACAGCGGAAACCGAATATTGGCTCAGACTATTGGTAAAGTCGGGGTATATAACGCAGCGGGAAGGTGATTCTTTGATTCATGATTGCTTGGAAATCAAGCGTATGCTGATAGCTACATTAAATACAGCAAAGCAAAACTCTCCTTCCTGAAACCATCAGACCGCGTCTCGCACAGAGACGGTCTGTTTTTTTTTGGAAAAATCCAAAAGTGGGGTGCTTTTTTGGAAAAAAATCCGTCTGTAAAGATGAAAGGAGGGGGTTGTCGATGGAGGACAACGCCATTATTCAATTGTACTGGGCGCGGGATGAGGGCGCCATTGCCGCAAGCGAGAAAAAATACGGCGGCTACTGCGGCGCGATTGCGCGGAACATCGTGGGGGACCGTCAGACCGCGGAGGAATGTGTGAATGACACATGGCTCCGGGCGTGGGATACCATGCCGCCTCAGAAGCCCTCGAAGCTGGCAGCGTTTCTGGGACGGATTACGCGGAATCTGTCCTTTGACCGCTACCGGCAGTCCCATGCGGACAGGCGGGGAAACGGCGTGTTTGGCGAGGTGCTGGACGAACTGGCGGAGTGCGTTTCGGGGGATGAGGGTCCCGAAACGGAATGGGAGCGCCGGGAACTGGCGGAAGCCATCGACGGTTTTCTGCGGCAACTGCCGAAGGACAGGCGCCGGCTGTTTGTGCGGCGCTACTGGTACGGCGAACGGGTGAGCGATATCGCGGCGGAATGCGGCATGACGTCCAGCGCGGTTTCCACGGCACTGGGCAGAATGCGGGACAGTCTGCGGCGATACCTGTCGGAAAGGGGATTTGCGTTGTGACAAGGGAAGAATTGTTTGATGTTCTGGGCGACATGGATGATACATTTATCATGGAAGCGCGGAAAGGAACGGTTTATCACGCGCCGATGAGGAACATGCTGCGCGGTGTGGCTGCTGCGTGCGCGCTGGTGCTGGTGAGCGTAGGCGCGGTATGGGGCATACGGACGTGGAGCGGAACAGGCTCGGACGCGGTGGGAACCGACACGCTGCCCCTGTTATCGTGGAAGGGCAACACGGGAGAATTTGTCACGCGACCGGTCGTGACGTATGGCGGCGCGTATTATGAGATTCTCAATATGGGCGATAAAGCGTCGCCGAACCGGTACGGCCTGCCCGACAAACTCACATCAGATATGGTGGGCGAACAGATCGCGGAGGTGCGTGCCGACAGCGGCGACGTCTTCACGCTCTATCAATATACGGCATACGCGGACGTGAATCAGATGGCGGTGTATATAGCCTCCCGCGACGGAGCAGGAGAGAAAGGGAAAAAGACCTATTCCTTTGCGCTGTTCTGCAATTATCTCCGGGAGAACACGGCTTTATACGATACCGCGCAAAAGATGTTCGGCATCATCGGCGTGTACGGCGCGGACGACATCACCCGCGTGGAAATCGGGGACAGCGTGCTGGATTCACGGGAGGACATCGCGCGCTTCTATGACCTGCTCTGTACGTCCGACGCGATGGGGGAGGACGGCTATCAGGACAACGTCTTTTTCAAGATGTCCGAGAAGCAGCAGCAGGCATTGAGCATCGAACTCGCGGATACCGCTATGGAGGTGTGCATTACGACGAAACACGGCTTCCGTGCCTGCGGTCTGACCTATGAGCCGAAGATTCAGTATGTGGGCTGGGCGTGCAATCATTACCGGCTGTCGGAACCGCTGGTGTAAGTTTTTTGCGTGGGCGTTTTTTTATATGTGATAAAAATTCGTATTCGGTTGACTTTGCGGCAAACAGGTGATATAATCAAACCATAGTATAAAGGCGGGGGTACGAAGATACGACCTTGTGTCAGGAAGGAAGGTGAGATATTCGGCGGCGTTGCCGTACAACAGTATACCGCATGTTGTTGTTATTGCGGGATATACTGCAATCGTCCTAAAGTATCCAAACATACTATGAAAAGAGGCTGATGGAATCCCTATGAAGAAGAAACTGTTATCGGCATTGCTCATCGCGGCGCTGACGGTGTTCACGGCACAGTTCGTGCCGGCGGAATTCCCGGCGGTCAGCGCGGCAACCACCACCACCGAGGACGGTTTTGTGCTGGAGGATCAGTACACGCTGGTGGGTTACAACGGCAGTGCCACGGAAATCACGGTTCCGGACGGCGTGACCGCCATCGGCAGATATGCCTTCAACAACAAAAGCAATCTTGCGAAAATTACCGTTCCCGATAGTGTGGTAAGTATCGGCGAAGGCGCGTTCCAGAACTGCACCTCGCTTTCGGAAATTTCGCTGCCCGAATCGCTGACCAGCATCGGCAGCTACGCCTTCCGCAACTGCCAGAACCTCAAAACCCTGACGCTGCCCGATTCGCTGGTATCGTCGGGCGTGCAGGTATTTGACCAGTGCCACCATCTGACGGATCTCACCTTCGGCAGCTCCTACCGTACCACGCTGACCTATGAGATGTTCAGCAACTGCGAACGGCTCATGAACGTCAACGTCAGCGAAAACAACCCCGCCTATTCCAGTATCGAGGGCGTACTGTTCAACAAGCAGGCAACCCGTCTGATTTTCTACCCCCGCGGCAGGACGGAATATGCCTACACGCTGCCCCAGACGGTCAAGAGCGTGCGTACCTATGCCTTTGCCGACGCGACCAGTCTCGCGGTGGTCAATTTCGACAGCGCGCTGGAAACCATTGATGTCGGCGCGTTCAGCGGCTGTACCGAACTGACCGAGATTGTCATTCCGGATTCCGTCGTGACCATCGGCAACCGTGCCTTCTACGGCTGTAAAAAAGCCGAAGACCTGACGCTGGGACAGTCGGTGGAAGTCATCGGCGAACGGGCGTTCTATGAATGCTCGCTGCTCACCAGCCTGAACTTCCCGGATTCGGTCATCACCATCGGCGAACGTGCCTTTGACGGCTGCGCCAATGTGTCGCGGCTGAATTTCGGACAGTCGGTGGAGACCATCGGCGCCCGCGCCTTCCAGAATATGAAGTCGCTCAAGAAGCTGAACCTTTCTCCCTCGCTGGTGACACTGGGCGAAGGCGTGTTTGCGGGCTGCTCCGGTCTGACCAGTGTGACGCTGCCCGATACGCTTGTCACCATCGGCAACTCCGCGTTTGAAAGCTGCGAGAACCTGCCCGCCATCACCATTCCGGGCAGCGTGGTATCCATCGGCGAATATGCTTTCTATAAGAATTACAAGCTCAAGAGCATCGAACTCCCCGCTTCCGTGACGACGCTGGGCAAGCAGGCATTTTACAATTGCTCCGCGCTGGAGACCGCCGTACTGCCGACGCGTCTCAAGGTGCTTCAGAATAGTACATTTGAGTACTGCGGCAGTCTGACCACGGTGACAATGCCCGAAACACTCGTGGAAATCCAGTCCTATGCCTTCCACGAATGCCGCCTGCTCAATCATGTCACCCTTCCCGGCACATTGACCTCCATCGGCGAAAGTGCCTTCAACGGCTGCCGTGCGCTGGAGAGCATCACGATTCCCGAAGGCGTGACATCCATTGGCTACGGCGCGTTCAGCACCTGCGAAGCGCTGGCGGAGGTAGAATTCCCCGAAGAATCGCTGACCTCCATCGGCGGCTACGCATTCGATTACTGCAAGAGCCTGACATCCGTGGCGATTCCCGACAGCGTGACGGAACTGGGCAGCGGCGTGCTGCGCAACTGTACCGCACTGCGCGAAGCGGTTCTGCCGTCCCAGATTACGAGCATTCCGAACGAGATGTTCTGGAATGACGAAGCCCTTACCGGCATCGAGATTCCCGAGACGGTTGTCACCATTGGCAGCTCTGCCTTCCGCGCCTGCAAGACGATGACCGAAGTGACGGTTCCCGCGGCGGTGGAAAGCATCGGCAGCAACGCATTCTACGAATGCGTCAAGATGACCGCGGTGTCCCTGCCGGATTCGCTGATTGCCATCAACAGTGAGGCGTTTGCGTACTGCTCGCTGCTCGACAATGTGACCATTCCCGAGAGCGTCACCACGCTTGGCAGCAGTGCCTTCCGCGGTTGTGCCGCACTGAAAGCGATCCGCGTTCCCGCCGCGATTACGAAACTCAATGACAGAATGTTCCAAGATTGCTCCCATCTGAAGGACGTGACCCTGCCCGATACCATGACCGCCATCGGCGATTATGCCTTTACGAGCTGCGTCGCGCTGGCGCATCTGGACATTCCCGAATCAGTGCAGCGCATCGGCGACGGACTGTTCTGGAACTGCCCCGCCATGATCGAGCAGGAGATTCCCGATACCGTCGTGGAACTGGGCGGCAATACCTTCCGCGACTGCGTGTCGCTCCAGAGTGCCTCGCTTCCGGCGAAGCTCCTCTTCGTACCGTATGAAACCTTCCGTGGCTGTACCGCGCTGACCGACGTGGTTCTGCCCGAGGAACCGGACTATATCGGCGACCGTGCGTTCCTGGAATGCCGTTCGCTGCCGGGCATCACCATTCCCGCGTCGGTCAAGAGCATCCGGGACGGCGCCTTCCAGACCTGCGATATGATGACCGGCGTGATCATTCCCCACGGTGTGGAAAGCATTGGCAGCAATGCCTTCAGCGGCTGTCTGCGTCTGACGGGAATTGTCATTCCCAACACCGTCACCTCCACCGGCTGGAGCATCTTCTACTACTGCGCCGACACCTGCGACGTGTTCTTTGAAGGCACCGAGGAAGAATGGAACAATTTCGCGGCGAACCGGGCGCCCTTCAATACCAACGTAACCCTGTACTTCAACGCGACCATGCCCACGATGGCGATTACCGCACAGCCGGAAAACGCCAAGGGCGAGGACGGCGATAAGGTGCGCTTCACCGTCACGGCGGAAGGCGTGGAACTCAGCTACCGCTGGCAGCTTTCGGACGACGGCGGCATGACATGGCGCAACAGTTCCGGCAGAGAAGCAGCCTATACCACCACCCTCAGCGCAAAGAATGACGGCAGATATGTCCGCTGCGTCGTGACGGACAAATACGGTCATAAGCAGATCAGCGAGACCGCTTATATGCGTCTGGCAGCTTCCGTGGTTGCCATCACCGGGCAGCCTGTGGACTGCGCGGTCAAGATCGGACAGCCCGTGAGCTTCACCGTCACGGCGGAAGGCAAGGGACTGACCTACCTCTGGCAGCTTTCGGACGACAAGGGCGAAGAGTGGCGCGACAGCTCCGGCAAGACTGCGACCTATGCCACGACCCTGACTGAGAAGAATAACGGCAGATATGTGCGCTGTGTTGTCACCGACAGCTACGGCGACGAAGTGATTTCCGACCCCGCCGTCATGACGGAACTCGCAGCCTGTGTGACGAAACAGCCCGTGAGCGTCATCGTGGGCAGCGGAGAGAAGGCGGAATTCAGCGTCGAAGCACGCGGCGAAGAACTGACCTATCAGTGGCAGCTTTCCGACGATATGGGCGAGACGTGGCGCAACAGCTCCACCAGGATCGCGACCTACTCCGCGACCGTTACCGAAGCCAACAACGGACGCTATGTCCGCTGTGTCGTGACCGACAAGAAGGGCAACACGGACATTTCGGACGAAGCCTCCATGACCCTCTCGATGCTGAAGATTCTGGCGAATCCCGCCAATGTCACCGCCGAAAAGGGCAAGATTGCCAGCTTTACGGTCGTAGCGGCAGGCGAGGGCTTGAAGTATCAGTGGCAGCTCTCCGACGATGAGGGACAGAACTGGCGCAACAGCAAGACGAAGGAAATGTTCTACCGCGCACTGCTGACCGAGACCAATGACGGACGCTGGGTGCGCTGCGTTGTCACCAATAAGGACGGCGTCAGCCAGATTACGTCGCCCGCCAGCATGAAGCTCGCGGAAGGACAGTCGCCTGTGGTGAATGAAGGACCCTCCATCACAAAGCAGCCTGCCGACCAGACCGGTGACATCGGCACGCTGGTGAAGTTCAATGTGACCGCGACCGGCGACGGTCTGACCTATCAGTGGCAGCTTTCGGACGACGAAGGCGTGTCATGGCGCAACAGCTCCAATAAGACTGCCGAGTATGCCACCACCCTGAGCAATGCCAACAACGGCAGATATGTCCGCTGCGTTGTCACCGACAAGAACGGCAAGTCGGTCAATTCCGCAGCCGCTTCCATGAAGGTAGGGGCGAGCCAGGTTCAGTCGCCTGTCATTACCCAGCAGCCCACCGACCAGACCGGTGAAATCGGCGAACTGGTGAAGTTCAACGTCACGGCAACCGGTGACAGTGTGACCTATCAGTGGCAGCTTTCGGACGATCAGGGCAAGAACTGGCGCAACAGCTCCAATAAGACCGCCGAGTACGCCACCACCCTGAGCGACGCCAATAACGGACGCTATGTCCGCTGCGTTGTCACCGACAAGAACGGACAGTCAGTCAATTCCGCCCCGGCTTCCATGAAGGTGGTTTCTCCGCAGGGCAGCCAGCTTGCCATCACGAAGCAGCCCGCCAACCAGACCGGCGCGATCGGCACACTGGTGAAGTTCAGCGTGACCGCGACGGGTGAAGGACTGACCTATCAGTGGCAGCTCTCCGACGATCAGGGACAGAACTGGCGCAACAGCTCCAACCAGACCGCCGAATATTCGACCACCCTCAGCGACAAGAACAACGGCAGATATGTCCGCTGCATTGTCACCGACAAGAACGGACAGTCGGTCAATTCCGCCCCCGCTTCCATGAAGGTGCAGTAAGTGGTAAGCCATAAGCCGTTCCCCCGGGAATGGCAGGATACGTGATTGAGTAAAATCCCCCGCGGTGCGCAGGTGTTTTATGAAAAAATCTGCAAGCCGCGGGGGATTTTTGTATCTTTGCGGCGAAAAAATTGTGTCCGCGCGGCGAAGCACGCGCAAATCAAGAGGCAGTGGGACAACCATGGCAGAACCCAACGGGTGAAGTGCGCGGGCGGCGGAAGCCGTATTCGCCCCGGACGCGGGCAACAAGGCAAAAGCCCGGACGCGAGGGATATCCTTTCCCTATCCGATTGCCCCGGAACGTCCCATACAGCCAGCCTTATCCAGCCGCGCCCCCGCGCCGGATTTGGTTGATCGGATACCCGGCAGACAAGCGATAGAGGGTGCCTTCTCTGTATGCGCCTGTCCTTTCAAAAAAAAAACTTGACAAACGCAAAATCATGTGGCATTATATTTAGCAACTAAACTTAGCTGCTAAATATAATGTGATGGAGGTGATTTCATGGAATCCTGCGAGTTGCTTACCAAAGTATATCGACTCATCAATCTTTATAACGCCAAGGCGAAAAAGCCCCATACATATACGGGCGGATTGGTACTTTATCCCGCACAGTCCCACATGGTCGAGATTATCGGCGATAACGAAAGCATTACCGTCACCCGCATTGCCGAGGAGTACATGATTACTAAAGGCGCTGTCTCTCAGATTCTCAGCTTTCTCGACGAAAAGGGTCTGATTGTCAGGAAGCCTTCCGAAAAAGGCGGTCGTACCACCGAACTGTACCTGAGCGAAAAAGGCAAACGCATTCTCGCCGAACATCGCGAAATGCACCGCCCGATGACCGAGCAGGTCACAGCGCTTACCTCACAGCTTTCTCCCGATAGCTTAGCCGTTCTGGAACAGATGGCAGATATCATCGAAGAAAATATACGCACGCTTTAGAAAGGACTTGATTACATGACGTTTGAAACATTAGGCAATCCATCCAATCCCGCTGTTCTGCTGATTCACGGAATGCTCAGCAGTGGGCATGACTGTGAGCCGTTCGGCAAATACCTTGCCGACGAGTATTACGTCATCATGCCGACACTTGACGGTCACGGTCATGACGGCACCGACCTTTTGACGGTGGAAGAGGAAGCCAGAAAACTCACTGCCTATCTGAAAGAAAACGGTATCCAATCCCTCGCGCTGGTTCAGGGCAGTTCGATGGGCGCGGAAGTTGCGCTGGCAGTCACCAAACAGTGTGAGACCGACGGCATTCCCGTCACGTGCAGTTTCTTTGACGGCGGACCCTTCTTCCACTTCAATCCCTTCTTCCGTCACATAATGTACAAGAAATTCAGCAGTCTGGTGAAGGTGTTCGATACCGATGATCCCGATGAGGCATACCGGAATATCATGAACAATCCTTTTGTGAAATTCGTCGCGAAGGACAAAATCAGCCAATACGAAGGGATTATCAAGTCAATAGCGCGGGAACGCCGCACTTTCTCCAAAAAGACCGTCAGGAATATGGTTACAATCTGCTATAAATGTGACCCGCCTTCCTTTCCGGTGGAAGCGCAGAAGCGCTTTGTCTTCTTTTTCTCGGACGAGGAACCTGCCCGTGATTCCCGTCCCCGCCTGATGAAGTGCTACCCTCACGCCGCCTTTGAGGACATTCACGGCTATGGTCATTGCAGCTATCAGGCCACCCTCCCCGAAGCATATGTACAGAAGCTCAAAAAAGCCATTCGGGAAAGAATGTGATCGTTTCATCCATTAATCCGGCTGCGGCTGATTGACGTACCCCCATTTTGATATTTCCCTCTTGCTAAAACGGCGAAAAACATGTATAATGATCATCAGCGTATGTTTTAGGAACTATGCAGAAATAATTGATACATTTCACTTGCCGAAACACGCAAGCATACTGTAATTTCAGGCAGAAAATGACTGATTAAATTCTGCATAGTTCCTTACCAACCATAAAGGAAGGAAACCGTTATGAACATTATTATTGTCGGCAACGGCAAGGTGGGACGTTCCCTGACCAGACAACTGGCGGGGGAAGGTCACAATGTCGTTGTTATCGACCGGAATCCGCAGGTCGTGGAGGACGTCATCAATGATTTTGACGTCATGGGCATCTGCGGCAACGGCGCGAGCTGTGAGATTCAGCGGCAGGGCGGCGTGGCAAAGGCGGATCTGCTGATTTCCGTCACCCAGACCGACGAACTGAATATGCTCTGCTGTCTGCTCGCCAAGCAGCTGGGCTGCCGTCATTCCATTGCCCGCGTGCGCACGCCGGAATATACCAAACAGCTGGAATTTATGCAGAAGCATTTCGGTATCAGTATGCTGGTCAATCCCGAATGGGAAGCCGCCGACGAAATCTCGCGCATTCTGCGCTTCCCCTCGGCGATCAAACTGGAACCCTTTGCCGAAGGGCATGTGGAACTGGCGGAAATTGCTATCGGCGGCGACAATGAGCTTATCGGCAAGCCGGTTCATATGCTTCACGAAAAATACCGCGTGCGGGTACTGGTCTGTGCCGTGAAGCGGGACGACGAAGCCATTATTCCCAACGGGGATTTTGTCATCAAGAAGGGCGACCGCATCTATGTCACCGCCTCCCGACCGGAGCTGGTCAATTTCATGCGGGCGCTGGGACTGTATCGCAGCCGCACGCGCCGGGTGATGATTGCGGGCGGCGGCAAAGTGGCGTATTATCTCGCCAAGCAGATGCAGGAAATCGGCGGCTGCAAGGTCAAGATCATCGAAAAGAGCGAAGACCGCGCGGTTGAACTCAGTGAGGCGCTGCCCAAGGCGGAGGTCATCTGCGGCGACGCGACAGCCAGTGAACTGCTGGACGAACAGGGACTGGGCGTACAGGATGCGTTTGTGGCACTCATGGGACGCGACGAGGAAAACGCGATTCTCTCGATGTACGCGACGACCAAGAAGGTGGGCAAGATCATCACGAAATCCAGCCGTATGTCCACTAATGTCCTCAACGGCATCGGTCTGGAGAGCGTGATTTCCGCCAAGGAACTCGCGACCGACCGCATTCTGCGTTATGTCCGTGCGCTGCACAATTCCGAGGGAACCGCCGTGCGCACGCTGTACCGCATTGTGGACGGCAAAGCGGAGGCGCTGGAATTCAGCGTGCCCAACGAATTTCCGCATACCGGTGTGACCTTCCGCGAGATGAAGCTCAAGGACAATGTGATCATCGCCTGTATTATCCGGAAGAACAAGGTCATCTTCCCCGGCGGCGACGATTGCATGGAAGCGGGCGACACGGTGATTGTGGTTTCCTCCATCCAACGTCTGCGCACGCTTCAGGATATCATTGAGTGAGGCGGTGAAGCGGAATGAATTATCAGATGCTGCGATATGTCATGGGTCAGATTTTCAAGCTGACGGCGGCGCTCATGGGGGTGCCGCTCATGACGGCGCTCTACTACCGGGACGACGGCGCGGTGCCGATACTGGTGGTACTGCTGCCGCTGCTGTTTGCGGGTTATGTCATGACCGCGCGCAAGCCGGTCAATCAGACCATCTACGCGCGGGAAGGTTTTGTGATTGTCGCCTTCGCGTGGATACTGATGTCGGTGTTCGGCGCGCTGCCTTTTGTGATCAGCGGCGATATACCCAACTTTATCGACGCGCTGTTTGAAACGGTATCGGGCTTTACCACCACGGGTTCCACGCTGCTGCCGGATGTGGAAAGTATGCCCATGAGCCTGATCATGTGGCGCAGCTTTACCCACTGGATCGGCGGTATGGGCGTGCTGGTATTCGCGCTGGCGCTGCTGCCGAGCGGGAGCGCGCAGTCGATGTATATCATGCGCGCCGAAGTGCCGGGACCGTCGGTGGGCAAACTGGTGGCAAAGACCCAGCTCACCGCCCGGATTCTTTATGGCATCTATATTTTTTTCACCGTGCTGGAAGCGGTACTGCTGCGGCTGACCGGTATGCGCTGGTTTGACTGCATTGCCAACGCGTTTGCCACGGCGGGAACCGGCGGCTTCTCGGTGCTCAACAGCGGCATCGGCGGTTATGGCAATGTCTGGGTGGAAATCGTGATCACGGTTTTCATGCTGATTTTCAGCATCAATTTCAACCTGTTCTATATGCTGCTCATCAGGCAGTTTTCCGAAGTGCTGCGCAACGTGGAGATCAAGGTGTTTTTCGGCATCTATCTCACCACCACGCTGCTCATCACGCCGAATATCATGCCGCTTTACGGCGGCTCCTTCTGGCGGGCGCTGCGTTACGCGGGCTTTACCACCGCGTCGCTGTGCAGCTCGACCGGCTTCGGCACCGCGGACTTTACGCTGTGGCCCGCGTTCTCCCAGACCATCCTGATTCTGCTGATGTTTTGCGGCGCGTGCGCGGGCTCCACCGGCGGTGGTCTGAAGGTGGCGCGTGTGATGATTCTGGTCAAATCGGGCGTGAGCGAAATCCGGCGGCAGCTCAATCCCCGGCTGATTTCGACTGTCAAGCTGGAGGGGCAGGTGGTGGAGAACGAGCAGATCCGCACGCAGGGCGCGTTTTTCATCTTATATATGGTTATCCTGCTGGTATCCACGCTGCTGCTTTCCATGGATCGCTACAGTTTCGACGTATCGTTTTCCGCGGCGCTGACCGCACTCAACAATATGGGACCGGGTCTGGGCGCGATCGGTCCCTACGGCAATTTTGCGGATTTCACACCGTTCTCCAAGCTGGTGATTATTTTTGATATGCTGGTAGGACGTCTGGAGATCTTCCCCATCCTGATTGCGTTCATGCCGAGGACATGGAAAAAGGCATAAGGTTAGTGATGAGTGGTCAGTGGTCAGTGGTCAGTGGTCAGTGGTGAGTGACCGATCGACGGGATGACGAAATTTCGCCGGAATAAATGTGCAAAACTGACAATGATGTAATTTTGATGGATTTTTTAACAATTTTTAATCCCCTTTTGGCGAATCTTTGTACACGGAGAATTTCGGCGATATTCCTAAAATTGTATGATTGTAATTATAACAAACTTACAATAAAATACCAAAAAATTGGCATTATTTACAAAAAGCAACCGGCTCTTTTTGGGCAGGTTGCTTTTGCTGTTCTTCATTCATTCAAACCTTTTTCATAGATAGGTCGTTTTTGCTTATACACAATCTATATAAATTAATAGTTGACGGAGAATTTTTTAGTGCTATAATATTAACGATAGCTGAATTGCGTCCGAACGGCAGAGGTGTGTCCAATCGACAGACCGATGCGCTCGGCATTTTCCCCGGATGTACTCGATGTACGCAAATTTTACCAAAGATAGGAGACCTGTCTATGTTAAAACGAAGTGAATACATGGTTATGTCGATGTCATTTTTGTTTATGCTCGCCATATTCCTTGTCATCTCGATCAACTACATCACCGATTCCTCCGCGAGCAACAACGATTTTACCGACAAATTCGACGCGACTGCCCATGTCGCCGACATGACCAAGCTCGAGACGGAGTACATCGTCATCACCGGCGACGATCAGACCATTTATCCCAACGTGGTCAACGCGCTGAACTATGCCAAAAAGGGCAATCAGGTGTTTTACAATGTGGAAGAAGTGCCGACCGATCTGCTCAAGGAATCCAAGGCAGCCATTGTCACCACCTCCAACCTCTCGAGCATCAGCGATATGGATTCGCTCATGCGCTATGTCAACCGCGGTCTGAATGTCTTTTTCGCGGCGCTGCCGCAGGAAGGTTCGGTGCAGTACGATACCTACCGCGAGGCGCTGGGCATCGTATCCCGCACGGGCGACGCGCAGCTGGAAGGCTTCCAGGCGTTTGAGGGCATGTATGCGCAGGGCAAGGTCGTGTGCAACGAATATCCGCTGGAAGTGGAAAATATCCGTGTCGACGCCACCTGCCGCAAATACATCTTCCAGTATTCGTCCGACCCGGGCGCCGATCAGGCGGAGATGGTGCCGCTGCTGTGGCGCACCGTTTACGGCGACGGTCAGATTTACATTCTGAATGCCGACTTCATGGAACAGAGTTACAGCACGGGTCTTTGCATCGGCGTACTGAGCTGTATGGAGCCGGAATATGCCTATCCCATCGTGGACGCCAAGGTCAACTATATCGACAGCTTCCCCTTCCTCAGCTATGAGAACGGCGACAGCATGATGAAGTTTTACAGCAGAGACTCCCAGTCGTTTATCCGCGATCAGGTGTGGCCCAGCCTTGTCACCATGATGAAGGATACCGACATCAAGTTTACGGGTCTGTATTATGCCTATATCACCGACGCGGCGAGAAAGGCACAGTACAGCACCGATACGCTGTCTTATTTCAAGAAGCAGTTCAGCAAGTACGAATGTGAATTCGGTTTCGGCGGCTATCATCCCGACGTACTCAGCGGCAAGGAATTTGAAGAGGACGCCATGAACGAGAGCTATGACCAGTTCAAATGGAACATGGCGAACTACAATCTTGTCACCTACAAGTACTCCAATCAGATAACCCAGTCGGTGCAGGCGGATATGCTCCAGAAGCTCCGCAACATCAGGGTGTATGTCTGCAAGCTGGAAAGTGAGGACAAGGACGAATATCAGTCCAACCTCGGTTTTGCGGAAGGCAGCATTGTCAATATCCCGATCATCTGCGAAGAGATCAAGCCGAGCTTCCCCGATTACTGGAAAGCCTGCAACATGGCGTCCGGCATGGGACTTTCGACCCACTACTTCGACCTCTATGACGTCATCACCAATAATGCCAACGTCAACTATGAGTGGATGACCTATTCGCAGGATCTCTCCAAGCAGCTCAATCTGCTCAACAGAGGCACCTCGTGGCTGACCGAGAGAACCTCGGCGCAGGCGGGCTACCATGCCAAGCGTTATCTCTGCCTGATGCCGGAGATCACCTTTACCAGCAATTCACTGACCATCCGCTGCGAGAACTTTGACGACACGGCGAGCTTTATCGTCAAGACCGAAAGACGTCTCAAGCCCGATGACGCCAACTATACGGCGGAAGAAATCAGCGATAATTTCTATCTTGTCAAGATCCTCAAGCCCGAAGTGACGATCGACCTGATCGGCACGGCCGGTCAGAGCTACTTGTACTGATATCAGAATAAAGGAGGAAATTACTCAATGAAGGTTTGCTTGATTGCAGAAGGCAGCTATCCTTATACCTTCGGCGGCGTTTCCGCTTGGGTTCAGATGCTCATTAAGGGCGTGCCAAAAGTCGATTTTGCGATTCAGACCATTGTCGCCAACCGCTCGGACGCGAAGGAATGTAAGTTTGTGATCCCCGCCAATGTGGTTTCCATGCACGACACCTTCCTGACCGACGACGACGTGGTGCACAAGGTGCGCAACAAGACCACCATGAACCGCCGTGAAAAGGATGCCTTCCGCTCGCTGCTCTACGGCAGAAGCGTGGACTGGGTGACGATTTTCAATTACTTCGAGCATAAGGATGTGTCGATCAACGGTCTGCTCATGGGCAAGGATTTCTATGATATTGTATCGGAATTCTACCATGACAAATATTCCCAGACGGTTTTCGTGGACTTCCTCTGGAACACCCGTTCGCTCTACCTGCTGCTCTTCAAGGTGCTCAAGACCCCGATGGAAGTGGCGGATATCTATCACTGTGTGGCAACCGGTTATTCCGGCATTCTCGCCGCCAAGGGCAAGGTGCTCAACAACAAGCCCATGATTCTGAGCGAACACGGTATCTACACCCGTGAACGCGAAGAGGAAATCATCAAGACCAGCTGGACGCAGGGCGTTTACAAGGACATCTGGATTAACTATTTCTACTGTCTTTCCGACTGTGCCTACTATTACGCCGACAAGATCACCTCGCTGTTCAACGCGGCGCGGAATATCCAGCTGGAATTGGGCTGCGACGAGTCCCGCACGATGGTCATCCCCAACGGCGTAAACATTGCGGACTATGAGAGTTTCCCCCGCAAGGATCCGAGCGATCCCTTCATCAATATCGGCGCGCTGCTGCGTGTCACCCCGATCAAGGACGTCAAGACGCTGCTGAGCGCTTACAGCTTCGCCAAGGAAGAAGTTCCGGAGCTGAAGCTCTGGATTATGGGTCCGACCGACGAAGACCCCGACTATTACAACGACTGCGTGGAAATGGTGGAGGTCAACGAGCTGCAGGATGTGGTCTTTACCGGACGAATCAAGCCGAAAGACTATCTGGGCAAGATGGATATGCTGATTCTGACCAGTATCTCGGAAGGTCAGCCCATCGTTATGCTGGAAGCCATGGCGTGCGGTATTCCCTGTATTGCCACGCAGGTCGGCGACTGCGCGGGTCTGATTCACGGCGACCACGACGATATGGGCGACTGCGGCATTGTGACGCCCACCATGAACGTGGCGCGTATCGCCAACGCGCTGGTAACACTTGCCAACAATCCCCAGCTCCGCAAGAAAATGGGAGAGATCGGCATGAAGCGCGTCGCGGATCATTACACCAAGGACGGCTGGATCAAGACCTATACCGAGATGTATCAGGAGCTTGAGGGCAAGCAGGTCAAGGTAGACAATTCCAAGGTGGAATCGTACAAAAATAAATAATCGGAAGGAAAGAGGCGCTTTATGGCTGGTATAGGTTTTGAATTAAAAAAGCTGATGGGCAAGGGCAACATTGTCAACATGATCGCCGGCACCACTTACGCGGTCATGGTGACAATCGGTCCTACCATTCTGCTCGCCAGCACACTGATGCTCATGTACATTGTGCTGCCGTACTCCACGGAGGCCTTCGCCGACAGAGAATTCCTCTCGTCCACGATCCTCTATGTATTCATTTTCTCCATGATCATCACGTCCCCGCTCAACTCGGTGCTTTCGAGATATGTGGCGGATAAGATTTATCAGGATAAGATCGTCGATATCATGCCCGCCATCAACGTCGGACTGGCGCTGAACATGGTGCTGGCGTTCCTGACCTCGCTCTACATCGTGTTCCGCGAGATCGAAGTGGGTATCGATCCCTTCTTCACATTCCTGTCCTACTGGTTCTTCATGGTCATCAATATGTCGCTGTATCTGATGACCTATGTATCGGCGCTGAAAGACTACGGCAAGATCGGTATGGCGTACTTCATCGGCATTCTGGCGGCGATTGTCTTCGCGATTGTGAGCGTGTATGTGTTCCGCAACGCGGTTTCGTACTCCATTCTCGGTTCGATGGTGCTTTGCTTCTCGATCATTGCCTCCATGCTGTATGCCAACCTGAAAACGTATTTCAAGGTTTCCAGTAAGAATTACTCGGAGGCGCTGAAATACTTCCTGCGGTTCAAGCCGCTGTTTATCACCAACTTCTTCTACACCTTCGGACTGTACGTCCATAACTTCGTCTACTGGACCACCGATTACGGCGCCTACATCGGCAACGTCTTCTGGACGTCGCCCGCCTACGACATGGCAACCTGTCTGGCGCTCTTCACCAATATCTCGACGCTGGTTATCTTCGTTGTCAAGGCGGAGACTTCGTTCTTCGGCTCGTATCAGGCATACCTCGAGACGGTCAACGGCGGCGGCGGCGAGGACATCGAACTGGCGAAGAAGAACATGTTCCGCACGCTCAAGAGCGAGCTGTTCTACATCATCCGCTTCCAGTTCATCATTACGATCATTCTCTTCATTCTCGCGATGATCTTCCTGCCCGACTTCGGCTTTGAAGGTCTGATTCTGGCGATTTATCCCGCACTGGCGGCTGCCTACTTCGTCACCTTCATCATGTACTGCGAGATCATCTTCCTCTTCTATTTCGACGACGGCGTGGGTACCTCGATGGTAGCCATCGGCTTCTTCCTCGGCACGCTCATTGGCGCGATCATCACCACCTACTTCAACATCGTGTTCTCGGGTCTGGGACTGTTCCTCGGCGCGTTTATCGGCTGGACCATCGGTTATATCCGCCTGCGCCGCGTCATCAGCAAGATCGACGAGCAGATTTTCTGCCGCGGCAACATCGTCAACACCACCTCCGCCGGCAAGATGACCAAGAAGCGCATGGAAGAGGCGGACGATCAGCTTGCCTACTTCAAGATGTCCAAGGAAGAAAAGATGCAGCATGACGTCGAGAAGCAGAAGCAGGAGATGTTTGCCCAGCAGAAAGCGGAACGCGAGGCGGCACTCAAGAGCGTGTCGCAGAGCGCCAAGAAATAATCCGGCGTCTGACCGGTTACGCATAACGGAAGGGGGCAGCGCCGTTGAACAATCTGAACGTTGTGATTACGGTGGACGACAATTATATCCGTCCCGCGCTGATCATGCTGGAATCGCTGTTTGAACACAATCCGGCGCCGGTGCATGTATGGCTGCTCCACTCCAACGTGTGCGATGACAACCTCTGTCGGCTGACGTCGCACGTCGAAGCACGCGGCGGGCAGTTTACCGACATACGGGTGGCGGGCGGACTCTTTGAGGGAGCGCCGGTCAACAAGTATTTTACAAAAGAGATGTACTACCGCCTGCTCATTCCCCGGCTGCTGCCGGAGGAAGAGGAACGGGCACTCTATCTCGACCCCGATATCATCATCCGCGGAGATCTCCGGCGGCTGTACGACATGGATTTTCAAGGAAAAATGATGGCGGCGATACCCGATTATCTGGGCGATTCCTATTACCCCGAACGCAAGAAGAATCTGGGGCTGGGCGAAGAATACCGCTACATCAATTCCGGCGTGATTCTGTTCAACAATCCCCTCATGCGGGCGGAATTCGATCTGGACGATATGTTCGGATTCCTTGCGCGGGAGGGCGGAGCGTATGAATTCCCCGATCAGGATCTGATCAACGTCTACTTCAAGGACCGGATTCTCTATGCGCCGCGGGAATTCAACTTTACGACGGAATATGTCAGTGTGGGAGATTTCCTGCGCTATGTGTTCAGTCCCCGGTACCGTCGGAGCGAGCAGGTGACGGTTGCCCACTATATGGGCAAGTGCAAACCGTGGAAACCCTCCTACTACTACAAATACTACGGTCTGTACCAATCCTATCTCAAGCCCTATCTGACGCCGGAGGAAAAGCGGCAGTTCCGGTTGCGCCCGTGGCTGGTGCTGAAAGCCGTGACGACGGCGGTATGGCGGGTGCTTTTCGGCGGAAGCAGACAGGCAAAGGAGGCATGAGCGCGTGAATGTATTGGTAACGGTATCGCAGAATTACGTGCCGTATATGCTGACCATGCTTAAATCCCTCTTTCAGCACAACAAATGCCAAATCACGGTGTATCTCTTTCACTCGCGCATCGACGAAGCGACGCTGACCAAAGCGCGCGATTATATCGAATCGCAGGGGCAGACCTTCTCGCCCATCCGGGTGGGGAGCGACGTGTTTGACGACGCGCCGGTGAATATGCACTTCACCAAAGAGATGTATTACCGGCTGCTGGCGAGCAAGTTGCTGCCGGAGAGTGAGGAGCGGGTGCTGTATCTCGATCCCGACATTCTCATACGGGGCTCGGTGGAAGAATTCTACTGTCTGCCCTTCGACGGCAATATGCTCATCGCGATGGCGGATCCCCCGCAGGGCAATGATCCCCGGTGTCCCGATAACCGTCCGCATTGGCAGCGGCTGGGACTTCCGGAAGGCAGTTCCTACATCAACAGCGGGGTGCTGCTGATGAATCTGAAGCTCATGCGGGAGCAGGGGTTCGACGTCAACCGCATTTTCGGGATCATCGAGGAAAAGCGTTCCGACCTGATCTATCCCGATCAGGACGCCATCAACATCTACTTCCGCGATTCCATGAAGCTCTGGAAAAACCTCTACAATTACAATCCCGGTCTGCTGGCGGATGAGGTTGTCAAGTGGGGACTGAGCAAGAAATACCGGCGGCGGGAGAACCCCATCATCGTGCATTTCATGGGACCGGTCAAGCCGTGGAGCATTCATTACCGCAACAAATACTGCTATGAGTATCAGGCGGTCTACAAGGAATTTGCCCCGCTGGGGTATCGGCTGCAATGTCCGTTCCGTCCGCTGGTGGCGCTGTGCGGGTATGTGCTGACGGTGTTCTGCATGGTGTTCCATATACAGCGTCCGGGCAAATAGGTCTTCTTTCAGAAATAATTCCGCCGATCCTGCGGTCGCGGATTATTGATACAATTGCCATCCAACAAATCCAACAGGTCAAAATATAACAAGGAAGGTTGTGGGTACTATTAAAGTTTTGGTTGTAGGTTCATATGGATTCTTTACCAATGCTTTGGTGCAGCGTCTTGCGAAGGAAGGCTGCGAAATCTATATGATAACGGGAAAAAACTCAAAGTTAAAGGGCAGAGGTCTGCCGAGACACATCAATTACGATTTTGCCCTTGACGATCCGCTGATCCAGAATATTATCGACAGTATCAGCCCCGACGCCATGGTGTTCATGGGGGCGCAGGATACGTCCTTCGTATGGAACAGCAACGCAGACGCTGCCGTGTACAACGCCACGGTGTCCAACATTCTGACCTGCGCCAGCAATGCCGGCGTCAAGCACATGGTGTATCTGTCCTCGACCGATGTCTACGGCACGGACTACGATATGCCCATTACCGAGAAGACCAAGCCTGCGCCCACCAGCATCAAAGGTCTCACCCTGCTCAACGGCGAAGGTCAGTGCAAGATTTACAACGACAACACCGGTCTGAAATCGGTCATTCTGCGTCTCCCCACGGTCTACGGTCCGCAGGCGGACGTCGATGAACCGGCGACCTTCATCACCAACTGCTTCCTCTATGCCAAGATGGGCGAACCGCTTGAATGCGACCTGGACATGGAATACAAGACCATCTTCCTCGGCGACGCCGTGGACGCGGTTTACAGAGCCATTGCCAATACGTCCATTCCGCGCGGCACCTATAACGTGGAAGGCAACAGCTATGTGTCCAACCGCGAAATCGTGGAAATGGTGGAGAAGATCAGCGGCAGCAAGCTCAACATCACCGACAAGAAGTCGGCGGGCAAGGGCTGCACCTGTAACCCCGTCGGCACACTCTATCAGAAGGCGACCGAGTACAACCCGATTGTCTCGGTGGAAAAGGGTCTGGAACGCACCTACAAGTGGGTCAACAGCAACTACAATGCCCTGAGTGAAAACTACATGGCGCAGAAGAAGCGCAACGAAGGCGCGGCGTGGTCCGAGAGCAAGGCGCGTATGAAGAGCATTGCCAAGGGTCTGCTCGCCTATCTCGAAAGCATTGCGCTGTGCGCGATTGCCTGTCTGGGCACCTATTTTGCCAGTGAGTACACGATGCTCAAGGGCATGGATTTCTTCATCATCTATATCATCATCATGTCCGTTGTGTACAGCATCACCCATTCCTACATTTCCATCTTCCTGTCGTCCATCATGTATGTGGTCATGAAGATGGTATCCGGCATGGAATTTGCCGACGTGGTACTGGACTATACGACGCTCATCAAGATTCTGTTCTTCTTCCTGGTCGGTATTCTGGTCGGTTACAGCAAGGATCGTCTGAAACTCCGCAACACCGAGTTGACCGAAGAAAAAGCGGCGCTTCAGGAAGAGTTGGCGCGTATCTATGACATTTCCGAGCGTCACATCCAGATCAAGAAGATGTTTGAGGAACGCCTCATCAACTACGACAACTCCATCGCGAAGGTGTACTCCATCGTTTCCCAGCTCGACCTGCTCGACTCCGAAAAGATCGTCGGTTCGGCTCTGGACGTGGTCACGCAGATTATGGGCGTGGGCGACGTTGCCATTTACGTCAAGAGCAACGAAGGTCTCTACCGTCTGTCGGGCGCTTCTTCGAGACGCGCGCAGAAGATGAAGAACATCATCAACCTCGAAGATTACGAACAGCTCGAAGGCGTGCTGCTCGAAGAGAGAATCTTTGTCAACCGCAAGCTCGAAGCTGATCTGCCGTCCATGGTTGCGCCGGTCTTTTCCGAGCAGAACATGATCTACATGATTATGCTCTTTAACATGGATTTCGACAAGATGACGCTCTATCAGGAAAATCTGTTCTCGGTTCTTTCCAAGATTATTGCCTCCAGCTTCGAGAAGGCATACCGCTATCAGAGCGATACGAAGGATACCCGTTATGTACCCGGCAGCAATATCCTGCTGGCGAGCGCTTTCAGAGAAATCGTGCAGACCAAGCTGGAATCCGGCAACGTCACCGACTTTGCCGTTCTCAAGGCGCCGGTCAGCAAGGCGGATCTCATGGAGAAGGGCGCCGCGGTTGCCGGCGTGCTGCGTGACAACGACTACGTCGGTCTGAGCGATACGGATCCCAACGCGCTGCTGCTGCTGCTCAACAACACAGGCGAAAAGGATCTGCCGTTCGTGTACAAAAAGCTCCAGCGCATTGACTTACAGGCAGAGGTGGTGTCTTTAGATGATTACAGGAGTTAATCTTTCGCAGATTGCGCAAGGCTTCCGTTTTACGCTCAATGCCCGTGACCCCAACTTCGTCTATCAGATCGTTCTGATCAACACCATTATTTCGCTGGTCTTTCTGGTGTTTTTCACGCTGCTGGGCAAGTTCAAGCCGGCGCTGTGCAAAACGATTGTCATGCTGCTCACCCCGCCGTTCGGTGTGATCTGCTTCTTTGTGAATTTCATCATTTCGCTGTTTGACCGCAAGTCCGACATCGACTACCTCGAACTGACATTCAGCCGCGAAAAGAGAGAATTTGCCCAGCAGACCGACTACGAAACCGAAAAGGAATTCGTGCCGCTGGAAGAAGCGCTCATCATTTCGGATGTGCAGGATAAGCGCCGCGCACTGCTCAACGTGCTGAAGGCGGACGTTTCCAACAACATGAAGTCGCTGGTCAAGGCGCTGGACAACGAAGACTCCGAGACGGCGCACTATGCGGCTTCGGCACTGATGGACGTGCTGCAAAAGTATTCCAAGAAGCTGTCGGGACTTTCGGTCAAGTTCAAGGAAGACCCCGAGAATGCCGACGTCAACAAGGATTATGCCGATACGACCTATGAATATATCAGCAGCGGCGTACTCGGCGAGATCGAGGTCAAGAAGTACGCGCATCTGTATGTGGATCTGATCGACAATCTCAACAAGTACCATCCGGATATGCTGGATACCGAGCATTATCACAATGTCGTGGAATGTCTGCTCAAGATCGGTCGGTATGACGACGCCGATAAATGGGCGGAACTTTCGATCGAACGCCAGCCCAACATGGAGCAGTCTTATCTGAACGCGCTCAACGTCAAGTATAAGACGGAAAAATGGGACGAATTCAAAAGCGTGCTGGATCGTATGCTGAAATCCGGCGCCCAGCTTTCGGAAAAGGGCATTGGCATCGTTCGTTTCTGGAAAAGCAAGAATTAAGAGGCTGAGACCGGCAGAGTTCCGGTTGACGGACGAACGGCAATCCACCGGCGGAGTGGAAAAGATTCCGCTCCCCGGCGGGTTGTTTCTGCCGTCATAGAAGACTGCCCGGAGCCGTCAGCTCTTATCAAACGTATGGAAGCCGTTCTAAGGAACGATGCAGAAAATGACGGATTACATTCTGTATCGTTCCTAAGACCCTTTTGCTTTTGAGAAAAGGGAAGGGGTGGATTCCGAATGCTAGGAGGGAGCAAAAAAACAGATGTTATCATTTAACGATGCTCTTGCCAACTTATCAAATGTTCCGTTTATCAGCAATATTTTGTCCAAAGATTTCTGGACGCCTACGGTGATGCAGAACGTATGGTCGTTTATCTGGTTTTTCGTCGCCTATGTGCTGGTGTTTGTTGTCATACCGGCGCGGATTCTGCGGCTGAATCTCTGTGACGGCAATTTGTTCGACAACGCGCTCAAAAGCCTGGTTATCAGCCAGACATGTGTGTCATTAGTGGTCTATGTGCTTTCTTTTATGAGAATTTACAATACGGTCACACTGGTGCTGGCATTGATTGTGGGCGTGATGTTCTATCAGAAATTCAAGGAGAAAATCCGCTACCGTGAACGTGTCAACCATTTGATCTACGATTTTTCCGATATCATCACCGGACAGCGGAAGCTGTCGCTGATTCTCATTCCCGCGTGGCGTCGGTTTTTTGACAGCATTGCCAACGGACTCAAGTATTTTATTAAATTTTTCTTCAACAAAAATGTTGTCTATCATCTGATCTGCACCTTCACGATTGGCATTCTGGTGCTGCGGCGCATGTATTTTGCGCTGGAAAGTCAGAGCTATCCGACGTCCGACGTCTTTGTCCACACGTCGTGGGTCAATTTCCTGGACGCGGGATATATCTACTGCGACGGTATTTATCCGTTTTCCATGCACAATATTGTGTCGGCGTTTTCGCGTCTGACCTTTATTGACGTGGTGACGGTGATGCGTTTTATCGGTCCGCTCAACGGCATTCTGTGCGGTGTGATGCTGATGATGTTCATCTCGCGGTTCTTCAAGAGCCCGGCGGCTGCCACCATTACAGGATTGGTGTACTGCCTGAGCAACTTCGGCAGCGGTGCGCTGGTGGATCGTATGTTCTTCTCGCTTCCGCAGGAATTCGGTATGTTTTTCATTTTCCCGACAGCGTATTTCATGATCCGTTTCATCGAGGATATGGATAACATGGACGGTGTGACCTTTGCGATGGCGGCGTCCATGACGGTGTCAGTACACTTTTACAACGCGATTTTCGCGGTGCCGCTGTGTATCTGCATGGCGATTCCCTTCCTTTTTGATATTATCCGCAAAAAGGATCTGCTGTGGAAGATGATTCTTGCGGTCATTCTGGCGGCGGCGATTGCGCTCGCGCCCTTTGCGGTAGGACGTATTCTGGGCTACCGCTGGCAGGGATCGCTGGATTGGGCCGTGAGCATGATGAGCAAATCGGATGACAAATCCGCTGATCAGCAGAGCCAGGAGGTCAAGCAGCAATCGTCTGACCAGAACAACGAGGAAGCGGCGGAAAAAGGATCTTCTTTCGTGGAGAAATCCATTAATTCCTTTGGCTGGATGGCGAAGGCATTCACCGCCTACTGGGGTTATATGGTGCTGGGCTTCACGGTGCTGGGTCTGCTGCTGGGATTAGTGGCGCTGCTGACCGAACAGAAAACCGGCGGAAAGGTTGCCATAGGGCTATGTCTGAATATGGTGATGTTCAACTACCTGCTGATGTACCCGGACTATTTCGGACTGCCTTCGCTGGTGGCAAACGACCGTGCGCAGGGCTATCTCGCCTATATCGCTGCCATCATGATCGGCGTGCCGTTCGGCGTGTTCTGGCTGTTCTTTGAAAAGAAGCTGCGCCCCATTCGCTGGATCAGCTCGATCGCGGTGGTGACGGCGATGGCGAGCCTGATTTTCCTGACCGGTGCGACCTATGTCACCAGTGCGTATTTCCGCCTGACCTATTCCTCCGTGACGGAGAATTACTACAAAATCAAGAATACCCATCGCAAGAATACATGGACGATTGTTTCGACCGTTGATGAACTGGCGCTGACACGAAACAAGGGCTGGCATTACGAACTGTGGGAGTTCATTTTCTCCATGGAGCAGTATGAACCCACCCGCGTGGTGCAGATTCCGACGGAGTATGTTTACTTCATCATCGAGAAGCGCCCGCTCAAATATGCTGATACAACCTTCCTCGCACAGCCGCTGGAACTGTACGGCAGAGTGAATGCGCAGTATGCCGAAGAACTCATGACCGAACAGACCCTGCGTACCAACCGCCGGAGCGCGTACTATACCCATTACGATAACCGGCGCGCGCTGATGTCGAAGGCGTATTACTGGGCGCAGAAGTATATGCAGTACTTCCCCGACCAGATGCGGGAGTATTATGAAGATCAGAATATCGTGATTTACGAGATCAAGCAGAATATGTTTGCGCTCAACAATTTCGCGATTGACTACGGCTACAATACCAAGACCATCGACCAGTGGCTGGAGGAGCATCCCGAAGCCATCGGCAAGGATACCCAGACGGTGTCCGACAGCGATCTGGTGGTATCCGGCACCGATCTCACGCCCACGACGGCGTAATCGGCAGGATGCTTCACGAAGGGAACGGGATGAGCATGGAGCGGATCAGTATTATCGTTCCGGTGTACAACTGCGGCGCCTTTCTGCCGCGGTGTGTGGATTCGCTGCGAAAGCAGACCTATCCGGAACTGGAAATTCTTCTGGTGGACGACGGTTCCACCGACGGCACCGCCGCCTTATGTGACAGTCTGGCGGCGGCTGACAGCCGTATCGTGGTGCTTCACCGTGCCAACGGCGGCGTTTCTTCCGCCCGCAACGCGGGTCTGGAAGCGGCGCGCGGAGCCTATATTGCTTTTGCCGACGCGGATGACTATGTGGAACCCGATCATCTTCTCCGTTTATATCAAGCCATGCAGACCCATCACAGCGACGTTTCCATCTGCAGCTATCTCACCGAGCAAGAGGACAAATGTACGCCTCCCCGTGAGGGAAATGAAGGCAGCGTCCATCCTTACCGTGAAGTATGTTATGACCATGACAGCGCTGTCTGCGAACTGCTCGCGGGCGGCGCTGTCGGCGGTTATGTGTGGAACAAGCTCTATCGGCGGGAATTGCTGGAAGGGTGCGGGTTTGAAAGCGGGGTAAAGATTCTGGAGGATCTGCTCTTCAATTACGGCGTGTTTGAAAAGGTGAAGACGGCGGTTTTCATCGACACGAAGTCCTACCATTATATCCAGCGCGGACAGAGCGCCATGCACCGTGGGTTCGGCGAGGAACACAAGGCGATGGTGGAAACTGCGCGTCGGATTGCGGATAGGACAGCGTCGTGCGGGGGAGAAGTGGCTGCCGCGGGACAGGGATTGCTGGCGACGACGATTCTGTGGGTGGTAGACGTGATGGCGGAGCATGGACCGTATGACGCGGCGCTGGTCAGGGAATACCGTGCAGCCTTCCGTCCGCTGCGCGCCGGCTATCTCCGGTTGAAGCGGGTGCCGTTTTCCTACCGGGCGAGCGCGATCTTTTTCAGCATGGGTTACGGTGTTTACCGTGTGTCGGTAAAGCTGGCAAGAAAGATCATGGGGTGAATGCTTTTATGAAAGACAACACCAATCAGGACGGCAGAAAAAAAGTTCTGTTTGTCACCAATACGATGGGACGTGCCGGCGCCGAAAAATGTCTTCAGGCACTGCTGGAGCTGCTCGACCCGAAAGAGTACGACCTGTCGGTCTATTCCATCATTAACCGCGGCGAGTTGTATGACGATATGCCGGACTATGTACACATTCTCAACCGCAAGCCCTGTACCAAGTCGGTGCTGGACAATGCGGGACTGTTTGCGATTGCGCGCCTGATTTTCTGGGATTTGCTCAAACGCTTCCGGTTCATCACCTATCTGCCGTATTTTTTCCGGGTGCTGGCGCACCAGATCAAGGTGAAGCATCTGGATTTCAGCAAGCTCTTCTGGATGCTGCTGGCACGCGGCGCCAAGCGCTTTGACGAAGAGTACGACCTTGCCGTGGCGTTCATCGAGGGTGCCGCGACGTATTATGTCGCGGATTTTGTCAAAGCCAAAAAGAAAGCGACGTATGTGCATATCGACTATCTCGCGGCGGGCTATTCGCCCAAACTTGACAGGAAATATTACGACAAATTCGACCGCGTGTTCTGTGTATCGGACACCGTGCGCAAGGTCTTTTTGCAAGCCTATCCCGAATATGCCGACAAAACCTTTTTCTTTCACAACATGGTGCCGCGGGAGCGCATTCTGCGGCTTGCCAAAGAGGGGAAAGGGTTTGACGACGGATTCGACGGACTGCGCATTCTCACGGTGGGACGGCTGCACTATCAGAAAGCCTACGATCTGGCGATTCCGGCGCTTGCGGAACTGCGCCGCCGGGGACACAATGTCCGGTGGTACGTCATCGGCGAGGGTGCCGAAGAAGATAATCTCCGTGCGCTGATCAAACAGAACGGCGTGGAGGACAGCTTTATCCTCATGGGCGGCTTCCCCAATCCTTACCCGTACATCGCGGGATGCGATATTTACTCGCAGGCGTCGCGGTTTGAGGGCTGGTGCATCGCGCTGGCGGAATCGCTGGTGCTGGCGCGTCCGGTGCTGGCGTCGCGCTGTGCGGGGAACGAGGAGCAGGTCACGGACGGCGAAACCGGCGTGCTGATTGATCTCAGCACCGAAAATATTGTGGCAGGCATGGAAAAACTGATCACCGATCCGGCGCTGCGGGCGAAGTTCACCGAGAATCTCAGCGGCGTGGCGCTGGATTTCCGGAAGGATCTGGAAATGCTTCACGCGCTGACCAATTAGCCGCGCAGCGGCGGGGATTCCAAAGGGACGAGTCCCTTTGGCAGGTCAAGGGCAGCGCCCTTGCAGGGAGTGGGACGGCGTCCCACGAGGCAGCACAACGTGCTGCCGAGCAAGACGAGCCAAGACCAACAACGGGGAAGGGCGAATACAGAAGCCGTTCCCCATCCGAATGCCCCATCCCGAAATCACAAACCATTGATCTCCTTCACATAGGAGGTGAGGAAATATCATGATATCCATAGACAAAAAAACACTGATTCTGATACCCGCCTTCAATGAGGAGGAGAGTATTGTCAGCGTGATCGGGAATATCCGCCGGGAATGCGGGAATGTGGATGTACTGGTCATCAACGACGGTTCCCGCGACAAGACCGCCGAACGCGCCGCGGAAGCGGGTGCGACGGTGGTATCGCATATTTATAACATGGGCTACGGCGTATCGCTGCAGACCGGCTATAAATACGCCGTCGATCACTGCTATGAATATATCATCCAGATGGACGCGGACGGACAGCACGATGTATGCAATATCCGCGCGATTTATCAGGAACTGACACAGGGCAAGCGCCATTATGACATTGTCATCGGCTCGCGGTTTCTGGGCAAGGACAGTAAGATGAAAGTGGGCATTGCCAAGAAGGTTGCCATTGAATTTTTCAATATGGCAATCAAGCTGGTGACGCGCAAGAGCTTTACCGACCCCACGTCGGGCTTGCAGGGACTCAGTCGGCGGGCGTTTACTGCCTATTCGCTGTACGATAACTTCGACACGAATTATCCCGACGCGAATATCATCACGAAGATGCTGCTCAATGGCTACCGGCTCAAGGAAGTGCCGGCGGTCATGCACGAGCGGGAGAGCGGCGTGAGTATGCACAGCGGGCTGATGAAGAATATTGCGTATATGTTCACCGTTACGCTCAATATTGTGGTGGTGGTGATGCAGTTCCATCTCATCAAGAAGGGACGGAAGGACGTCATCGAAGAGCTGGAAATCATCACGGCGGAGTAAACCCTTCCCGACCGAACCGTTCTGAAACCAAAAAGGAGACACGCACAGATCATCCTGTGTATGTCTCCTTTTTTGTGTCTCCCTTCTCACCAAGAGAAAATGGCAATGGGAAAATTATTTCTCATCGGAAAGCTGTTCCATCTGAATGAGCGTCCAGTAATCCTTGCCGTCGATGGTTCGGCGTTCCGCTTCGGCACGGTAAGAGGCGTGGTATTCGCTGATGTCCCCATTGTAGAAATCGGAACGGTATTCCACCGAAAAGACCGTGCCGTCGGATTGGGCGGCGGTAAAGGTGTACTCGGTGAGTGGATCGCCCACACCGCCGATCGGCACATAGTACTTGCCGTCATCGAAATAGAACCACTGCTTTTCCTCTCCCTGTTGGCGCATGGATGCAATGTCCTTTTCGGCGGCATTGAAGATGTGGGTGGTAATCCAGTCCGCGCCCTCGCCGTCAAACATCATATAGCTGCCGCCGAACTGTTCCGCCCAGTTTCTGGGGTCGGGCTTCTTCTGATCATAGACCTCCTGCGGCTGGTCGAAGGGGTAGAGACTCCAGTCCACGCACGGACCGTTGGCAATCACCCAGCGAAGGACGTTGGTCTGACCGTCCCACGCCTTCCGGCTGTCGTAGAAGACTTTGTCGGAATCCTCCACGTTGTACCAGTCGGTAAAGCGGGTCAGGAAATCGGTGAGACTCGTGTCGAGTTCCTCGACGGAAATTTCCTTGAGGCTGGATTCCTTGTCGGTATTGCCGGAGCCGCAGGACGCGGCGGACAGCATCAGGACGGCGGCGGTCAGGAATGCCGCCACTCTGACCCACAGGAAAGGTCTGTTTTTCCGTGCATGATGTTTCATCGTATGATGCTCCCTTCATGGAAATGATAGAATGATATCTGGCAAAAGAATTATGCGTTGATACATCCGGCGACGATATCCGCAGCCTGCGCGAGTGCCTCGTCGAGCTTGGACAGATCTTTGGCGCCTGCCATTGCGTTGTCAGGCTTGCCGCCGCCGTTGCCGCCGGTAATCTGCGCGACTGCCTTGACAATCTTGCCGGCATTGGCTCCTTTGGCGAGCGCGTCCTTGCCGACCGCGACGAAGATGGTCCCCTTTTCGCCGTTGACCGACGCGAAAACCGCCACGCTGTCGGCACACTTGTCGCGCACCTTGTCGCCCATCGTGCGGAGTTCATCCGGCTTCACGCCGTCCATGCGGCTGACCACCAGCTTGGTTTCGCCGACGGTCTGAGCGCTGTCCACCAGAGATGCGACTTCAATCGCGGCGAGCTTGGAGGAAAGCTGTTCGATCTGGCGGTCTTTTTCCTTGAGTTCCGCAGACATCGAGGCGCATTTGCGCACCAGCTCGGCGGGATTGTTGAGTTTCATGGCTGCCGCGGCTTCACTGATGGTATTGAGTGCCTCGTTGAGCATGGTCAGCACGTTGGCGCCGGTGACGGCTTCGATACGTCTTACGCCTGCCGCAACGGAGGATTCGGATTTGATCTTGAAAAGACCGATGCGGGCGGTGTTGTCCACATGGGTGCCGCCGCAGAATTCGATGGAGAAGTCGTCGGTGGTGCGGACCACGCGTACCAGATCGCCGTACTTTTCGCCGAAGAGCGCCATTGCGCCGAGTTTTTTGGCAACCTCGATGGGCATTTCCACATTGATCACGTCGATACCGGCGAGGATTTCGGCGTTGACCAGCATTTCGACCTGCGTGATTTCGTCGGGCGTGAGGGCGGAGAAGTGGGTGAAGTCAAAGCGCACGGCGTGACTGTCCACGAGTTGTCCTGCCTGTTCCACATGGGTTCCCAGCACCTTGCGCAATGCCGCCTGCAAGAGATGCGCGGCGGTGTGGTTGCGGCGGGTAGCCATTCTGGTTTCCAGATCGTAAGCGGTTGTCACGGTATCGCCCACGCTGATCTGTCCCTCCTGGACGGTGCAGGTGTGCAGGAAGACGCCGGTGGGATTCTTGGTGGTGTCGGTGACAGTGAGCTTCCCGTTTTCACCGGTGACGGTGCCGATATCGCCCACCTGACCGCCGCTCTCGGCATAGCATACCGTGCGGTCGAGCACCAGCACGATCTCGTCGCCTTCGGACGCGCTGTCCGCCAGTTCGCCGCCCAGCACAATTGCCAGCACTTTGCCTTCGGCTTCCTTCTCGCCGTAGCCGAGAAATTCGGTGGGCGCCATATCCTTGAGCAGATCACCGTCGCCCTTCCACGCTTCGGTGGTGGCATGAACGCCTGCCATCTTGGTCTTGACGCGGTATTCGTCATAAATCCTGCGGAAGCCGTCCACATCGACTTTCATGCTCTTGTCGGCAAGGATTTCCACGGTCAGGTCGATGGGGAAGCCGTAAGTATCCTGGAGCTTGAAGGCAGCCTCGCCGCTGAGAGTGTCGCCGTCGTGTTCCGCCACGAAGTCTTCGAGAATTTTCATGCCCTGATCAATGGTCTTGGCAAAATTGGCTTCCTCGGTGGCGATGACGTTATGGATAAAGTCGCGCTTCTCCTTGAGTTCGGGATAGGCGGTTTCATTCTCGTGAATCACGGTGTCGCAGACCTCCGTGAGGAACATTCTGTCGATGCCGAGCAATCTGCCGTGGCGTGCGGCACGGCGGAGCAGACGGCGCAGCACATAGCCGCGTCCGGTATTCGAGGGCATGACGCCGTCGCCGATCATGAAGGTGGTGGAGCGGATATGGTCAGTGATCACGCGGAGAGAAATGTCCGTCTTGGGATTGTCGCCGTACTTCACGCCCGCGATTTCGCTGATGTGTTTCATGATATTCTGCACCGTGTCCACGAGGAAGAGGTTGTCCACGCCCTGTACCACACAGGCGAGACGTTCCAGACCCATGCCGGTGTCAATATTGGGGTGATCAAGGGGGGTGTAAGTACCCTTTCCGTCGGAATCGAACTGGGTAAAGACGTTGTTCCAGATTTCGACATAGCGGTCGCAGTCGCAGCCGACAGCGCAGTCAGGTTTGCCGCAGCCGTATTCCTCGCCGCGGTCGAAGTAGATTTCGGAGCAGGGACCGCAGGGACCTTCGCCGTGCTCCCAGAAGTTGTCCTCCTTGCCGAGACGGACAATGCGTTCCGGCGCCACGCCGACTTCCTTGGTCCAGATGTCAAACGCTTCGTCGTCGTTTTCGTAAATGGAAACCCACAGGCGGTCGATGTCCATTTCGAGCGTTTTAGTGAGAAATTCCCATGCCCACGAGGTGGCTTCGTGTTTGAAATAATCGCCGAAGGAGAAATTGCCCAGCATTTCAAAGAAGGTACCGTGGCGGGCAGTGATGCCGACGCGTTCGATGTCGGGGGTGCGGATGCACTTCTGACAGGTAGTCACGCGTTTGCGGGGAGGCGTGACCTCGCCGGTGAAGTATTTTTTCATCGGTGCCATGCCGGAGTTAATGAGCAGCAGGCTGTTGTCGTTGTGGGGGATGAGTGAGAAGCTGGGCAGACGCAGATGTCCCTTGCTCTCAAAGAAGGAGAGATATTTCTCCCGCAGATCATTCAGACCCGTCCATTCCATAATGTAAACCAATTCCTTTCTTTATAGCTGTGATGTGCTGAAGTATCAAAAGGCTCTGTCATCCTGCTTACACAAGGGACGACAGAGCCGTGGTACCACCCGAATTGCATAGGAACCCGAAGGCTGCCCATACCGCTTTTGTGTCAATTAACGCTTGACCCACGTCCGGTTCCTCACCGGAAGCGCTGTGTAACCAATGCAAGAGAAACACCCGTCGGGCGGCCATGCCGACTGTCCAATCCGCGGGATTTTTCAGCCGAGAATTCCGCTCTCTGTGGTGACAGTGCCCGCATTCTTCCCGAACGCGCCGATTAACCGATTGAATGATTTTTTTCATTATACCCCGAAACCAGCGGCTTGTCAAGGGAATCCACCAAAAAAAACAGGATGATTTTATAGATTTTTACAAATATTCACACGCCCTGTGCCGCCAGTTCATTGATTTTCTCGATGGGAAGTCCCGTTGCCAGGGCAATGTTTTCTTTTGTAAAAATTCCGGCACGAAGCATATTGGCGGCGGTTGCGAGAATGCCTTCGGCACGTCCTTCGGCACGTCCTTCGGCACGTCCTTCGGCACGTCCTTCGGCACGTCCTTCGGCACGTCCTTCGGCACGTCCTTCGGCACGTCCTTCGGCACGTCCTTCGGCACGTCCTTCGGCA
>JAFPUM010000034.1 GCA_017395425.1 Clostridia bacterium
CCACAATTATCATATTGCTTTTCTGGAATTTTATGCTTAATAATGATTTATAACGATCATATTTTTCACATATAAATTCAGAAACTCAAGATGATTTAGATCATATTCCTGAAAAACAGGAGGGGGACTGAATAGTTACAAAATCATATGACTTTTGTCATGGTACTTGGTGACCAACGGCACTTCCCGTTTGGAAACATATCTGCTATAATCTGCTTGTAAGTTAAGATTTTACCAAATCCAAAGCATTCTGGAGGCAATCATGGAACAGACAACGATTTTAAAAATCAGCGGGCTGACCAAAAAGTTTGACAGCCGTACCGCCGTGGATCACATCTCACTGGAAATCCGGGAGGGCGAAATTTTCGGTCTGCTCGGTCCCAACGGCGCGGGAAAATCCACCACACTGAATATGGTGTGTTCCCTGCTCAAGCCGACCTCCGGCAGTATTGAGGTCTTTGGGATGGACGCGGCAAAGCATATGAAACAGATCAAGCGCCGTATCGGTTACATCCCGCAGGATCTCGCCATTCACGGCAATCTCAAGGCGTGGGAAAACGTCGAGCTTTTCACCTCGCTCTACGGCATCCGGGGCAGGGAACTCCGTGCCGCGGTGGACGAATCCCTTGCGTTTGTGGGGCTGCTCGACAGGAAAAACAGCTATGCCAAGACCTTTTCCGGCGGCATGAAGCGCCGTCTTAATATCGCCTGCTCCATCGGACACAAGCCCGATCTGATGATCTTTGACGAACCGACGGTGGGCGTGGACCCGCAGTCGCGCAATTTCATCCTCGAAAAAATCAGGGAAGCCAACGAAAACGGCGCCACCGTCATTTATACGAGCCATTACATGGAAGAAGTCGAAGCGATCTGCACCCGCATTGCCATTATGGACAATGGCAGAATTATCGCAACCGGTACGCGGGATGAACTGGCTCGTCTGGTGACGGACGGGCATCCCGAAAGCGTCACGCTGGAGGAGGTCTTCCTCACGCTCACGGGTAAAAAACTGCGCGATTACGCGGGAGGCGAGGGCTGAACATGATACTCATCAAGAACAATCTGAAATTAATGCTCCGCTGCAAGCCCATTATCCTGATACTGGTCTTCATGGTCATGGTGACGGGGATGCTCTCGGCTGTTTTCAGCGATTTAATGACCGACGATCTGGCTATTGACGGCTTCACGCTGGGCTACAGTTTTTCAGAGGGCTGCGTGTATGAACCGATGCAGCCGGTACTGGAAACCGTCGGCAAAGAGAACGGCATCGAGATGATTTCCCTCATCGACGGCAGCGCGGAGAATGCGGTGCAGAGCGGCAAGGCGGATGTGTTCGCGGCATTCAGCGACGACGGCTGCACCGTGTATGCTTCTGATGATCATCAGATTGAAGCCAGCGTGGTGGAGATGATCATTTCATCCCTCCTTTCCGGCACTTCGGGGGTGCAGATACAGGACTATTTGACCGAATACAAAATGGACGTCCAGCCCATGCCGGATTCCCAGATGTACTACACGATTGCTTACACGGTCTACTTCGTGTGGTGTTCCATGATTGTGCTGGGTGTGGTGACTTCCAGCGAAAACAAAAACAAAATCGGTACCCGTTTCCGCACTTCACCGGCATCCTCTCTGTCTGTTTATCTGAGCCGTTTCGTTCCTTCCGGGATTGTCATAATCACCCTGATTTTTCTCGGTGCGGCGGTCTGCACGTTTCTCTTTGACCTTTCATGGTCACAGACGGCACTCTGCGCACTCATTCTGCTGCTCGGATGTATTGCGGCGGCGGCACTGGCGACGGTGCTGTTCAGCCTGATACGCAACGTCATTCTCTGTGTGGTATTCGGCTACTGCCTGATTATGTACTGGGGATTCTTCGGCGGTTCGTTCTGTCCCTATATGTGGGCGACGTGGGCGGACGGTATCCGCGATTTTTCTCCCGTTTATTACATGACGCGTTCCCTCGTGGAATGCAACACGTGCGGCAGCAGTCCCTACACCCTTCCCGCGGTACTGTTTCTCTGCGGGATAACGGTGGTCTGTATTCCTTTGGGAATGGCGGCTGTGAAAATCGGAAAGGAGAGCTGAATTGATGCGTGCTTTTTGGACAATGACAAAAACCAACTGCAAGCTGCTGCTGAGAAGTATCGGATTTCTGCTGTGTGTGGTGCTGCTGCCGGTCGGTGCGTCGGCGCTGCATATGGTACAGACCAGCGATAATTACGCCGATGCCCACGGCGGTGTGGCGCAGATTCAGGATATGGACAGCACGGTCATCATGGACACCAACCATGTCAGCGTCATTTTCATAGACGCGGCGAAGGACGAATTATCAGAGCTGCTGCTCCAATCACTGGCGGCGGAGGACTGGTGTTCGGTGGGACATTACAGGAGCGACCCGCTCTCGTCTGACGAATTGAAGGCGCTGGTGCAGGACGCCTATGACCGCAGCTTTCTGGCGGGTGTGGTCTATATTCCGGACGACTTTTCGGAGAAGCTCATGAAAGGGGAAAATCCGTCGCTCGTCATCCTGAACGGCGAAAAGGACGGGCGGTTTGACCTGCTCAAACGCAAAATCAACGCCAATCTCTCTGTGATCGCGGGCTGTGCGTTGTCTGCCGAAAGCCCATCGCAGGCAGTCAGCCGCGCCAAGACCGCCTTTGAAAACCTGCCGTCGGTTCATACGATAGTCACAGGGAACAGCCATGCGCTCACCGAGACACAAATGAACCAGCTGAGAGATATCGGTTATGCCGTGGCGGTGCTGTCGCTCGCCTTTGTGCTGACGGGCTGCTTTGTGGCGAATCTGGTGGTGACGGAGAGCGACAATAAATCGCTGCTGCGCATTGAGATGTCGGGCGTTACCATGATCAAATACGTCGCGTCAAAGGCGCTGACTGCCGTGATGGTCACGCTGCTCCAAACCGCTGTTGTGGCGGCTGCCACAGCCGTCTTTGTGGGTACCGATGTGGGGATCCCGTTCGGCAGTTATCTGCTGCTGATCGGTATGATGGGGCTGATTTACAATTGGATGGCGCTGGTATTCGGTTTGTTTTTCCAAAACACCACCTTTGCGGTCTATGCTTCCTTCGGCGTGTGGGTGTTCTCCAATCTCTTAGCGGCAGTCTACTTTGATTTTGTGACGCTGCCGGATTGGTGGGAGAAGCTGTCGCTGCTTATGCCCCAGAAATGGGTGATGATTACCGCCGAAATGCTCATGAAAGGACAGAACGGCGCCTACACGAATTACTTCATTGCTTCGGCAGCGTTTCTGCTGGTGATTCTCACGGCGGGCTACCTTGCCGCACGGCTTTCGGACAATGCGCAAAAGGAATAATATTCGATCATCGCGGGTGGGAAAATCCGTTTCCTGCCTGCGATTTTTGCGTGACAAACCATTCCTGCCGTGGTATAATGGCAGAAAGGAGCTGGTTGCCGGTGAACAGTGAAAACCTCCGTTTGTCGGAATTGTGGGAAAAACACTATTTTATCTTTGTCAAATTCGGCTATGTGCTGCTGATGGCGGCGTATATGCTGCTGCACAGTGAGATTGCTTATCGCAGTAATGTTCTCACGCTGGCAATGGCGGCTGTCTGTTCTTTTGTCATGGCGGTTTACGAAACAACCGCTTCCCCAAAACGGTACGGTCTGATGGTGGCGGAGACGGTCTGCGTGCTGGCGGGCATGAAATACTGCGGCGGTGGGTTTACGGTACTGCTGCCGGTAGCGATTGGCGACGCGGTCAGTGTTTTGCGTCTGCCGCCGTATCTGTTCGCTCTATCGCTGATCGGAATGTCGGCAGTCGGCGACAAATTCACCTATCTGATGATTTGTCTGCTGACAGCGGTGATTTACTGGCAGCACACCGGCATCATTCTTCGATACCGGAAGTCCGCCGTGAATTATGAGGAACAGGAACTGCAACTGAAAAATTCCATTGAAACCAGTGCGGCGGATTTTCAAAACGAGATACGGCGTACCAATCTGCACTATGAAAACGTCATGCTGCAGGACAAGGCAAGGCTGTCGCAGGCACTTCATGACAAACTGGGACACCGCATCAACGGCTCGGTTTATCAGCTGGAAGCCTGCCGCGCCATTGCCCGGAGCCATCCTGACAAAGCCGACGAAATTCTCGGACGTGTTACACAAAGTCTGCGCGATGGCATGGACGAGATACGCGCCGTGCTGCGCAGTGAACGCCCCGACGACAAACGTATGACACTGCTGGGACTCAATTTGCTTTGTGAAGAGTGCAAATCACAATACGGTATTGACGCACAATTGACGATTGAGGGCGACAGCGGGAGAATCAGTGAAAAAATGTGGAATGTGATTTACGACAACTGCTGCGAAGCCGTTACCAATGCCATGAAATATGCCCGCTGCGACCGCATGAAGATTGAAATCAAGGTACTCAACCAAATGCTGCGCTGCTGTGTGAGCGACAATGGCAAGGGCTGTCAGGATATCCGCGACGGTATGGGATTGGAAGGCATCCGGCGGCGCGTGGCGGAATTGGGCGGTACGGCTCATATTTCAGGCGACAACGGATTCACCGTCAATATGCTGATACCGTTGCATCAGGAGGGACAGAAAACATATGGCAATTAACGTGATCATCGCGGATGACAGCGACTTTGTGCGGGAGGGAATGAGTATCATTCTGAGTGTAGACAGCGATTTTGCCGTTGTCGGCTGTGCCGCCAACGGCAGAGAGTGCGTCGAACTGGCACGGCGCAATGCCGCCGACGTGATTCTCATGGATATCCAGATGCCGGTCATGGACGGCATTGAGGCAACCGGAATCATCACGGAGGAATCGCTGGGAAAGGTGCTGATCCTCACCACCTTTGACGATTATGATTTAGTCCGCAAGGCGATCCGCAACGGCGCCAAGGGTTATCTCATCAAAAATCACACGCCGGATAAGCTCAAAAGCATGATCCGCTCGGTACACGCGGGAATCAATGTACTCGACGAAAGCATTTTTGAACAGGTGGCACAGGCGCCGTCTCCGCAGAGCGAGCGTTTCGATGCGTCGTTGTATTCCGCGCGGGAACTGGAAATCATTCAGTTGGTGGCAGACGGGCTCTCCAACAGGGAAATCGCCGGTCAGTTGTTTTTAAGCGAGGGTACGGTCAAAAACTATATCAGCAATATCCTCGAAAAAAGCGGCATGGAACATCGCACCCAGATTGCGATTTACTACCTTACCGGGAAGAAATAGTCAGACAACAGAATAGATTGGATACAGCCGGTCCTGTTTGGACTGGCTTTTTTGTCCTGAAAAAAGATACCAAAATGCGTGCATTGATTTGCAGTAACCGTTGGGTTTATAATGGGGACAACAAAAGCGCGCGTTTTTTAAAATTATCAGGGAGGAATGACCTTTGATACCTATCACACGAAGCGAAATGTTTCTGGCAGCCGCCGCAGGCGACGCGGACGCGCCGTCGGTACTGCCACCGCCCGTGACACGGGAAGACTATTATGTGAAAGAACTGTGTGAGCGGCTGGACGACCTTGCCGATACGTCGGCAGCGGAAATTACCGCGGCAGTCACGGATTATCTTGATGAAAACGGCATCGGCATCCGGGTTGCCAACGATGAAGAATTTGAGGAGGCGTTTGGTTTTGAGTGCGAATAACAATCCGGCGGTTGCCGCTTCGCTCACGCAGACGAAGGCGGTATATGACCGTTTGCAAGGGCAGATCGATACATTGGCACAAACAGTACATGTCAGCCATAACGTCATTACTTCAAGTGTCACTTCATGGGCGGATGTACAGGCGATTGTACGCGGCGGATTAGCTGATAAGGCGTTTCCCATCGGCACTAAAATGTATTGCAGGAAGGATAACGTCACATTGGAATGGGACGTGATCGGCATCGACCACGACACACCCGCTGACCCGCAGTTTACTCACAGTCTGACCTTGCAGCTGCACGACTGTTTCCCCACATTCATACAGTTTGACGCGCCGGAGGCACTGTATTACTGCGAGACGGGGCTGGAAGCGGGAACGTATCATTTCACGTTGTCCGGCACGGATTATCAGTTTACCGCTTCGGCAGACATCGCGGCAGGCAGTCAGTTGATGTTAGCCTTTACGGGTAATGTGCCGTCAGGCATTACGGTTGCAGACACAAAGGGCGGTGCGGTTTCCGAGGGTTCTATTACAGTGACAGCCGGTTCCGGTGGCACTGCGCTGGATACCGATTATCTGAACGACATCAACCGGGTTATCTACGGCAGCAACAACTACAAAGAATCCGCTGTTCGTCAGTGGCTGGGCAGCAGCGCGGCCACGGGTTCGGTCTGGACGCCGCAGAATGATTTTGACCGTCCGCCGGATTGGACTTCAACGGCAAACGGTTTCATGAATGGCATGGACGGGGATTTCCTCGCGGTACTCGGCAATGTCACGAAAGTAACGGCAGCTCCGGGCAGCAATACCCCCGACACGACGACCGACCCCTTCTTCCTGCTGTCGAGAAGCGAGGTTTATGGCGGTCTGGAGAATGGCGTCGATGAGGGTGCGCCTTATCCTTACTACGCCAATTATTCCAACCTGTCTTCGGCTGGAACCGGCGCTGATGCAAACCGTGTAAAATATATCGGAAGCACTGCATGTCAGCAGTTTTTGAGAACCCCGGCAGTAGGGCAGTCTTCACGCGTGCGTCATCTTAATGTGTCGGGGCAGGCATCAGGAAGTCAGGTTGCCGTCAACGGCAGTAATCCGGATTATGTTGCCCCGGCCTGCTGCATTATCTGAGAAAGGAGGTTTTCACATTATGTTTGCCATGAAAACCCTTCAGGAGCAGGTGCTTGATCTGAGCTGCGAAAACGTCAAGTTAAAATCAGCACTTGATAAAACCGAAGCGGATGTGGAATACATCGCGATGATGACCGACGTGGAGCTTGACAGCGACGAAACGGAGGAGGATGAAAACAATGAGCAGTAAATATGAAAAAGTCAAATCCTACTATGAGCGCGGTTTGTGGGATATTTCCCGTGTCAGAAATGCCGTTGTGAAAAGCTGGATTACCCCCGCCGAATTTGAAGAAATCACCGGCAATGTCTATGAGGGGTGATTCCTTTGTCCGTCAGAACATACAGGCTTAAAAAGAGCGGCAATCTCCGGCTGTCCGAACATTTCACCGTCCGGGAATTCCGCTGCCGCGACGGCTCTGACACCGTTCTGATCGACGACCGGCTTGTCACGCTTCTGGAGAACATCCGCGAACGTTTTGGCAAGCCGGTCAGAATCAATTCCGCTTACCGCACCGCCAAGTACAATGCCAGAATCGGCGGCGTGAGCAATTCCTATCACGTCAAGGGCATGGCAGCGGACATCGTGGTACAGGACATTTCCCCCAAGCGCGTTGCCCAGTATGCCGAAACGCTGAATTGCGGCGGTATCGGCTGGTACGAGCACAAAAAATTCGTCCACATTGACACCCGCCCCAAGCGCGTCTGCTGGAAGGATTCCGGTTCAAACGTCCGCAAGACCTTCTCGGAATGTCCTTACGCGGAGCCGTCACATACCCTTCAATTCGGTGACGCCGGTGCGGCGTGGATTCAGTGGCATCTCAAAAAGTGCGGCGCGAAGATTACGATTGACGGGAAGTTCGGCGCTGTCACCAAGGCGGCGGTGGTCGTCTTCCAGAAAGCCCACGGTCTGACCCCCGACGGCGTGGTCGGTGAAATGACCCGCCTGATGCTTAAACGGGAGGTGGTATGACGATGGACTACGGAAAAATCCTCAGAACGCTCGTCGCGGGCATCGCCAGCGTCACAACGTTTGTATTCGGCAAGCCGGATGTATGGCTGATGTCGCTGCTCGTGATGGTGATTACGGACTATATCAGCGGATTGGCGGCGGCGTATATGCACAATGAACTGTCATCCAAAGTCGGATTTAACGGCATTCTGAAAAAAATCATGTATTTCTTTATCGTTGCCGTTGCGCATTGCATTGATGTCGCAACCGGCGCGGACGGTGTGCTGCAAAACCTTACCGTCGGCTTTTTGATTGCCAACGAGGGAATTTCCATCCTTGAAAACTGCGCACGGTGCGGTATTCCTATTCCCGGCAAGCTGCTGAAAGCATTGGCGCAGATTAAGGGCGAAGAGAAAGACTGATCCATGACCATATCCTATGAATTCCCCGGTACATCTGACAGTGTGGTTCCTTTGTCAGATGATACCGGGGGATTTTTCTGCCTCGCTTCACAAAAGCCTTGCAAATTCCGCGTAAGCATGATATGATATAGGTATTGTTGACAAAAGGAAGCGATAAAAGTGGATGATATCACACACTACATACAAAAAGATCATCTCACCTATCCCGAAGCGACGATGTTTGAGATGGTCAACCGTATGGCACAGGAATTTCCTGATGAGCCCGCTTATGAATTCTATGACAAAAAGACCAGCTACCGGCAATTTGTCAGACGAATTGAGCGCGCAGCGCGGGCGTTCCGGGCTTCCGGTATACGCGAAGGGGACGCGGTCACTATCTGTATGCCCAATACTCCGCAGGCGCTTGACTGCTTTTATGCCCTCAGCCGTATCGGTGCCATTGCCAACATGGTGCATCCGCTCTCGGCACAGCGTGAAGTAACCGAATATCTCAATATTTCACAAAGTAAGATGATTCTTACAGTGGATCTGTTTTATGAAAAGGTAGAGGCGGCACTGGGGGAAACCGATCATGCCGTCACGATCCTCACCTGCCGTATGCAGGAGGAACTGATATGGTACATAAAACCGGTTTATCTGCTCAAAAAGGGCAAGGACTATCTCAAATTCCCCCGCAAGCCCCATCTGCTCTGGATCGATTTCCTCAAACGGGGCGATGATAAAGGCGTGACGCTTCCGCCGCCGTCGTTTGACCCCCACCGGACGGCAGTCATTCTGTATAGCGGCGGCACCAGCGGCAAGCCCAAGGGAATCTGTCTCACTGACCTCAATTTTAACGCCTGCGCGATGCAGGCAAGAGAAGCCATCGGTGAATCGTTCCGCAAGGGATTTAAAATGCTGAGTTGTATGCCGCTGTTTCACGGCTTCGGACTGGGCATCAATATCCATACCGTGCTGATTCACGGTGCGTGCTGTATTCTGATGCCCACTTTTACCAACCAGAGTTACGCCGATATGCTCCGCCGCAAGCGCCCCAATTTTATTGCGGGGGTGCCGACGATTTTTGAAGTGTTGCTGCATATGCCCCAGCTCGACGGACTGGATATGAGCTTCCTGCTGGGGATGTTCTGCGGCGGTGACAGTCTGTCGGTCGAACTGAAAAAGAAAATCGACGCCTTTCTCAAAGCACATAACGCGTCGATTCAGGTGCGCGAAGGCTACGGACTGACCGAATGCGTTACCGCCAGTTGTCTGACGCCCAAGGACGATTACCGTGAGGGAAGTATCGGTCTGCCGTTTCCCGATACGGTGTACCGCATTGTCAAGCCCGGCACCGATGAATTGCTGCCGCCGGGAGAGGAAGGGGAAATCATTCTCAAAGGTCCGACGCTCATGCAGGGCTATCTGGGACTGCCGGAGGAAACCGCCAAAACCCTGCGCGTCCTCAGTGACGGGGATACATGGCTCTATACCGGTGATCTGGGTGTGATGGACGAGGATGGCTATGTGTATTTCCGTCAGCGGCTCAAGCGTATGATTATCACAAACGGATACAATGTCTATCCGTCGCAGCTGGAAAACATCATTGACAGTTGCCCGGAAGTGGCGTATAGCTGCGTGATCGGCGTGAAGGATCCCCGACGGATGCAGCGGGTCAAGGCGTTCATTGTTACCGCCGACGGGATTGAGCCGACCGATGACCTGAAAGAAAGGATTATGGAGCAGCTGCGGCTGCATATTGCGAAATATGCCCTTCCGCGGGAGATCGAATTCCGCGCCGAACTGCCCAAAACGCTGGTGGGCAAGGTAGCGTTCCGTCAGTTGGAGCAGGAGGAAGAGGCGAAGACCGGCAATACGGAGGCGGCAGCCACATGAAACTGCAATGGTACGGAACGGCGGCGCTGCGCATTTCCGACGGGGACACCGCCATCGCATTTGATCCATTTCTTGGCATTCCCAAAGGCAGCTGTCGTCCCGAAAGCGTTTCCGGGGACATACCGTCTGAACTGCGACAGATCTCCGATGTGTTTGTCACACACGGACATTTTGACCATATGATACAGATTCCCGCTCTGTATGCAGAGGGCAGTGCCGTCATTCACGCGACCCGCACGCCCTGCGCGACGCTGGAAAAGCACGGTATTCCTAAGGAACGGCTGGACGTGATTTCCCCCGGCGGGCATTACAGCGTGGGAACTATCGCGATCACCGTCTATCAGGGGCGGCACTGTGTGTTTGACAAGGCGTTGGTCATACAAACCGCGCTGCGTTATCTGCGTCCGGGACATCTGACTCACGGTCTGCGGCTGCTGCGCTGTAATAAAAATTATCCCGAAAACGGCGAAACGCTGTTTTATGAACTGGAATGCCGTGGTGAGCGGTGGCAGATTATGGGAAGTATGGGACTTGATCCGGAGGTAACGTATCCTGCGGGTGCCAACCTGCTGATACTGCCCTATCAGGGCAAAAGCCGTCCGGAGGTCTATGCTGCCTCGCTGGTGGCGCGGTTGCAGCCCCAAGCGGTGCTGCTCGATCATTACGACGACAGCTTTCCGCCCATGACCGCACCTATTCCTACGACGGCTTTTGAAACCGATCTGACCCAACGGCAAGGCATTCCCTGTCGCGCGATGCGGCGCGGTATTATATATGACACGGAGGAAATACTGACATGAGCAAGGAAACACGAGAACTGAAAGCCAAGGCAAAACAGGAAAAGAAGCAAGCCAAGCTCGATGCGAAACAGGCAAAAAAGCAGGCGAAAATAGATGCCAAGCAAGCCGAACTCGATGCGAAACAGGCGAAGAAGGACGCAAAGCTCCAAAAGAAAAAACGCCGCCGCCACTGGGGCGACCGGCGTGACGGCAGGAGGGTCAAGGCTCCGGGATTGCAGACCGTCATGGGCTATCTGCTGCCCAAGCGCACCGACTGTGAGGTGTATCTGAACGATACCATTGACGCGACGGAACTCATGCAGTATCTCGAACGCCGCAACGCGGAGCACCCGGATTACAAGACGACGGTGTTCCACTGTGCCGTAACCGGTATGGCACGTATGGTCAAGGAACGCCCGCTGATGAACCGTTTTATTCAGGGGTATCGTATGTATGAGCGTGACGAGATCACCATCAGCTTTGTGGTCAAACGTCGGTTTGCCGACGGTGCCGAGGAATCGCTCATGGTGCTGACCCCTTCCGACGAGGACAACCTCGATTCCATCAGCAAGAGGATTGTGGGGGACGTCAGGGAGACGCGCAAGAGCGAGCATTCCACGGGCGGCATCGACGCGGTGCTGGACGTTTTTGCATCCCTGCCGCGTCCGGTGCTGATCGTGGCAATCCGCATCATCCGCTGGCTGGATTTCTGGGGCAAGAATCCAAAATTCCTGACTGACGGGGATCCCAATTACACCACCATTCTGACCAGCAATCTGGGCAGCATCAAATGTCCCTCTGTTTATCATCATCTCAACAACTACGGAACCAACAGCATTATGATTACCATCGGTACGCTCCACAAGGAAGAGTTGATTATGCCCGACGGCACCAAGCAGATACGCGATGTCATCGACATCGGCGCGACACTGGATGAACGCATTGCGGACGGGTTTTATTTTGCCCGCAGCTTAAAGCTCATAAAACACGTCTTCGCCAATCCGACGCTTCTGGAGAAGCCGATTGGCGAAGAGAGTGGTTTTTCCTATTGATCGTGTGACGGGATTACAGGATATCGTAGGTTTTCTCAAATTCGTCGCGGGAGATGAAATTAAAGTCCGCGTCGGTGATGACGCCGTTCTTGTCCCGCGTGATGGAGTAGAAGCAGATCACGGCGTCTTTGGCGGCGGAGAGCGGCGCTCCCCACAGTACAGCGTTGAAATAGGCGTTTTCGTCGTCTTCGCGGATGGTGAGTCCCTTCTCATCTATCAGGAAGTTGATTTCTTCTCCCTCGGGCTCATTGACGTCCCACGCGGCGAGCGGCTGCGGAATCTGTTCATATTCCCCGTTCCCGGCAGCCCGGTGGTTGGCTTCAAAGAACGCGGCGGAATTGGGATAGGGATTGCCGGTGGAGTCCAGCTTGATATAGTCGCCCGGCTGTGCGACTTCGCCGTGACCGTTGACTGCTTCCTGTGAGAAAACTTCATAGGTGCCGTCCGGCAGAGACTTGATTTTGCCGGATTCCATCAAAGCGTCGAGCACCTCACTGGGGTCGCCCAGACGGTAGGCAGTTATGCGTTTGCCGGTTTTCTTTTTGATCTGAAACATGTGCAACTCTCCTTGACAGTTAAAATGATAGGGCGCGTTTTTTTACATCCTATTTCTCTTTTATTGTATCCCAAACAAAGGCATTCGTCAACTGGTTTTTTTGTGTGTTTTTTATGGTTTGTGAATGATTCTCCATCTGCTGCATGGTTGCTGAGAGCCTGTTCAGTATCTCTTCGCACACGTCCTGCTTGCATCTTTTCCGTCATATTTCGTGAAATTGCCTTGCAATACGACAGTATGGCGGCGACAATTTCCCTGCATCTGACGAAAAATCTGGCGGCGCAGTACGCACACGCGGAGATACTGAACTGGCTCTTAAACGATCGCCCGATGCGTTTCTTCTGTCAACAGAAGATTCGTATCGGGCGATCGTTTATTCTGTCAATCATGTCGTTTCAAGCATGATTTGTCCAGCCTGGAAAAGTCTCTGCATTAGTGTTGAAGGATGACAGGATTACATACCTACTTCTGTACCAAAGCCGTCATCGCTGCCGCCGCCGTTATCACTGCCGCCGCCGCCGTTATCACTGCCGCCGCCGCCGTTATCACTGCCGCCGCCGCCGTTATCACTGCTGCCGCCGCCGTTATCACTGCTGCCGCCGCCGTTATTACTGCTGCCGCCGCCGCCGTTATTGCTGCTGCCGCCGCCGTTATTACTGCTGCCGCCCGTATCGGAATCAGCCGCTTTTGTCGTGGTGGCTGCTTTGGTGGATTTCGTGGTCTGACCGGTTTTTTTAGTGGTATTCTTGGCAGTGGTGGCAGCCGTGGTAGTGGATACGGTGTCATTCGTGGAAGCCGTTGTGGATTCGTCCTCGTCACTGATACCCAAGATCTCTTTCATTGTCTTATTATCCTTTTCCAACGATTCGATCTGTTCCTTGAATGCCTCATTTTGTTCTTTCATTTCCTCGATCTGTGTGCGCAACTCTTCGATTTCTTTGGCATAGTCTTCGGTATTGCCGTTGCAGCCGCTCAGAGCGAGAACCGCTGCGATTACTCCCGCGGTCATACACATGACCAGTTTACGGGAAAAGTCAATGGTTTTCAATGTGAATAACCTCCTTACATAGATACCTCGGTTCCGAACCCGTCATCGTCGGGATTGGTGGGTTGAATGGAATCTTCATTGTCATCCGGATCAAGCATGGGCGCTTCTTCTGTCTGAAAGGCAGGCTTGGATTGAGAGGATTGATACAGATACAGCTTCAAACCTGCCACAAACAGAATCATCAACACTAACAGCACAATGATCATGGTCATCCGATTGGAAATTTTTATCTTCAATGTGCGTCTCCTTTTTTGCTTATCAGATGCCGCGTTTTTCGTTGTACGCTTTCACGGCGTTGTACAGGTCAATAATGTCCTGACTGACGGCTCGTTCCGTGGCGGGGACATTGGAAGAATTGAGGTTGGCTTTCATAATCTTCATCATGGAATTCGACTTGACGGTGCCATAGACATAACTGCCGTCGTTCAGCACCACAAAGGGAACCACATAGTACACATCCGAAATATCCTTGGAGGAAATGCCTTCGGTGAGGGTCGAGTAATAGCGGGACGAGTTACTTTCCTTTTCCAGCGTGCCGTCTGATTCGCGGAAGATATAGGCGTTGGGATTGAGTCTCATGCTGTCGGGATTGGTCTGGTAAGAGGACTGGAACTGTTTCTCACAGAGAACTACCTGTCCTCTGTCCGCGATATCATCGCTTTCGGTGTACACGGAGAAGTAACGCAGACCCCACGGTTCAATCAGACGTGACGCGGCGCCGTTTACATTGGGCGAGATACCGCTCTCCGCCGCCGTTTTCACATTGGCGGCCTGTTGAGAACTGCCGCGCGGAATGCTCACAGACGCGGTGGCGCCGGGTACACCGTGGGCGGCATAATGAGATGCCACGCTGGCTTTCAGATCCAGAATGCAGGTGCAGACCGCCTTCTCTTCCGTGGAAATACTCGATAAATTCAGGTTGCTTCTGAGAATATTTTCCATGGAGTTTTTCTTGATGGTACCGTAAATGGTCTGACCGTTCCGCATCACGGCGAAGGGTACCACATAATACTGCGCGCTGATATCATAGGAGTAAATACCGTCGGTGAGAGTGGCATAGTAGCGTCCGTTGGGATATTTGGACGAGGCGGTTTCAAAATCGAGCTGATTCCTCGAATCAAGGAAAATATGCACCTTTTCATGATGACAGAAGGTCTCGGGCGCCATGGAAGTCGTGTAATAGGCGTCCTTGAGAATCGCGATGCCTCTGTCGGAAATTTTATCTGTATCTTCCCCGTCGAAAACCGCGAAATACCGCAGCCCCCACGGTTCGTACAGTTTGGAGGCGCCGCCGTTGATGGTGGGTTCGAGCTGATAACTCTCGGGCGGGAGCGGATCCTGCACCACGATCCGGCAGGTCCGGGTCGATTCACCCGCCGTCACGCGCACTGTCGTCTCACCGGGTCTGACGGCTGTTACCGTGCCGCCCGCGTCCACCGTGGCGATGGCGGTATTCTCGGACGACCAGATGAGCGTGTCGCCGGAGGTGCACAGTGCCGTCAACTGCTGCCGGGTGCCGGATTCCATGAGCAGTCTGCTTTGCGACAGACGCAGCGACGGAGGATTGTACTGATCGGGATAATTTTCTACCGTCAGCGTACAGACTGCCGTGAGATCACCGGCTCTGGCGATAATCCGTGCGGTGCCGTTGCCGACGGGAACCGCCTGCGCGTAACTCAGACCGTCCTGCGTGCCGTTCATGGTCATTTCCGTCACATAGGCGACCGAAAGATCGTCGCATTCCCAGGAAATCTCATCACTGGCGTCACTGGGCGTCAGTGCGGCGGTCAGGTTAAACGGTTCTGTCGTGGCAGTCTGACGGATGGAAAGCGTCAGCGATGTGGCGGGTTTGACGGGTTTTCTCACGGTCAGTGTGACGTGTTCCGATTCAACGGAATGACCGTATTGGTCGGTGACGATACAGTAATAGAGGAATCCGTTATAGGAAAGCGGCGGCACCATGACATTACAGATGCGGCTGCTGGCAACAATGGCGTCCTGATTGGCTTCAGGTTGATATTGGTGCCATTCATAAGCCAGACCGTCGCCCGCAGCCTCGAGTTCAAAGGTCGTGGAACGGTTTTTGTAAGTGGTTACATCCTGCGGCTGTCGGGTGATGTAGAGACTGGTTCTGACGTTGACGGTGCAGGTGGCGATGACGGTGCCGGCAGTGGCGGTGATGGTGGCGGTTCCCAATTGCTTTGCCGTAATCACGCCGTTGCTGACCGAAGCGACGGTGTTGTCGGAAGAGGTCCATCTCACGCTGTCCGTGCTGTTTTCGGGGGTGACAGTGGCGGTCAGGGAAGCGGTTTGTCCGGGTTCTATGGTCAGCGTGCTTTCCGACAGCGCAATGTTGGTGGCGGGAGCGCTGCCGAATCCGCTGAGTGTCCGACGCAGCGCTTCGGCTTTTTCCTGATAGGCGGGGACAAGATTGGTTACTTCCAACTCATTGAGATGATCTGCCAGCGCGTCGTAGGCAGACAGCGCCTCGCGGGCTGCCTGCACGGAATCCTCCGTGATGGTGGACGGCAGAGCGTCGAGCATGGCGTAGACATTCCCGAACGGAGCGATAAAGGCAGCCAGATCAATGGGTGCCTGACCGGGCACGAGATAGTAATCTCTGGTTCCGTCGCTGTTGGTTGTCTTGCTTGCTACCAGATACTGATAGGTAATCTGTCCGTTATCATTACAACGCGTTTCGTAAATGCATACGCCGTGCGGATAATACGACAGACTTTTTTCTTCGTCGGACAGGCGGTAAAGCGTTCCGACGTGATTGTAGTTGATCCAATAGACCTTGATGTACTCACTGTCCGCAGCGTAGCAGATCACATCGTTATAGCCCACGGGAGCGGTATCGGGATACCGGTCGATGACAGCGGTGTCGGTTCCGAAGGGATTGCAGGAACACAAACGGGAACCGTCGTTATCGACATAGGTGGTATAGTACCAGCGCCCCTGATGGAAGGTCTGTGAGTAACTGCTGCTGCGGGGCATCGCGGAATAGGCGGTGCTGCTGGACGGATAGGGAGAATTGAACACATTATGGGTGCCATTCGTGTCCGCCGCCCGGATTTCCGCGTCGTTGACCAGGAAATATCTGTAATACACATAATCGGACGTGTCACTGTCATCCCAAGTGACGTCGATATGGTACCAGTTCCCGTCGAGTTGAATCAGATTCCAGCCGTGTGTAGGGGCAGATGTGCCGTCGGTGTTGATGACCTCTATGGAGGGAATGCCCAGCAGGTTCATGAACATATGATACGCGCCCTGGTATGCCTGACAAACGCCGCCCTTGTCGCCGGTCAGAATCGTATAGCCGTAATGCCGGTAAAGCTGGGTGTCGTTGGTAAGATCGTAATGACAGGTTTTCACGAGATAGTCGTGAATGTAAAGCGCTTTTTCATAATTGCCGGAAAGGGTGTTTGCCTTGTTGAGGACAGGCGTCACCGCATTCCGCAGATGGGTGACGCGCTCCCCGAACGAACCCGAAATGGCGGGCGAGGGATAATACTCAATTTTTGTAATGGTATCACCCATAAAGTACCTTGCAAAACTGTACTTACAAAACGCCGCGGCTTCGATGGGATATTTCTGCTGGAACGCGTTCCACACGTCGTCCAGATCGGCAGCCGTCAGGTTATATGGCGCCAGATGGTCCACCGTAATGCTGCCGGTGGAAGCGCTGCTGTTCATGAATTGCTGGTACATATCCTCTGTCAGAGCAGCGGAAATGTCGGAAGGCGCCAGTATGGTGTCTGACTCGGTTTCCCATTCGCTGCTGATGACGACGGTTGATTCTTCCCCCGGTTCTGCCGGTTCCGCGGTGGTTTCCGGCTGATGGGGTTCTTCCGGTTCTTCAGGTGTTTGAGGGTCTTCCGCCGAAGGCTCCGGCACGGTGTGTGTTTCGGCTTCTGCGGCGGGCGCGTGACGGAGACACAGAACCTCTCCGCAGCCCTCAAAGGCATCTTCCGCGACGGTCGCAGAGGCGTTGGCGAGATGCACCTCCGCAAGCTGTCCGCATCCGGCAAAAGCGCGGGCGCCGATCTGTTCCACCGAATCGGGAAGGTAGACGGACGTGAGTTCCGCGCAGTTTTCAAACGCGCACTCTCCGATGGCGGTGACGGGAATTTCATTGACCGTGCCCGGAATGACCACGTCGCCTGCGAGACCGTCCGCGTGACCGGTCACGGTAATCGTGTCGTTCACGAGCTGATACAGAAACAGCCCGTCGTCTGTACACTGTGCGGCGGAACTGTCGGCTCTGGCGGTGAGAATATTCGGCTGAAAATGGCGGCAGACCGTCCACAGCGTGATCCCGGATGCCGTCAGCAGTGCCAGCGACAACGAGATGACCTTGCTTCGTCGGGATAGCTTTTTCTTCATCTTCATATGAGAAATACCTCCTTCATATAGATTGGTTGCGTGATGTAAAACCGCGGCTGAGGATTCTTTCAAAAAGGTGATACTTTAACAATAAAATGCGGTAATCGTATTCAAATATCAATGATGATTTATTATGTTGTATTGTAGCATATAATTCATCTGAAATCAAGCTGTATTATGGAGAAATTACATAAAATTTGTTGTGAGGAAGATAGAAAACCATCGCAGTCATTTTTAGCATTTCTTTATGTTTCAGCAGTTGACAAATGGGTCGCGTCATTATATAATACAGATATGACAGACGGCATTGCAGAAAACGGTTACTTCGTTGACTCATTACCTACGATTCGGGGGTGCCTGCCATCCCCATCACCGTCATCGATTTTATCCGTCTGTCATACGTTTGCTGAAAAGCGGCAGTGCAGAAAACGGTTACTTCTCCCTTGCGTGTGTCGGCGGTTCAAATCCGTCCCGCCCAGTGATTGGGTGTAGCTCAGCGGTCAGAGCAGCGCCTTTGTACCGTTTTCGATTTTTCTCCGCTTTTTATAAATTTTATAATTGTGATTCTTTAGGTTTTCTTAATACTTATTCTGTTGACAAATTCATCAGAATGGTGTATCATTCTTACAGAAGCAACGGCATTGCAGCCGACGGTTCCTTCGCGGTTTGGATGGGTTCGATTCCCATATGTGTCCCGTCGGCGATTTTATCCGATTGTCTTTTTACAATTTTGATAGGAAGCGGCAGTGTGGAAAACAGTTCCTTCGGATTTTTTACTGACAAGTCATCACAGCGCGTGGGTACAGGCCCGTCCCGCGGGACGATGAAGGCAGACCGACCAAGCTGACACAACTTTTCCCCTTTGGCACTTACAATCGAATACAATTGTTTTCCCTGTTTTCTTTATTTCTCCGCTTTTTATATCATGACAAACGTGCATTGCAGTCATCGGTTACTTCGTATTCTAAACGACAGGTTGTCGGTTCGAGTCCGACCGTCCGGGCTATCCGGGCGTAGCTCAATTGGTAGAGCGTTAATTACCGACGGCGATTTTATCACGTTTGTCTTCTTTTTTTGCAATTTTTTTCAGAGGAGGGATATCTCATGTCCAAGTTCAATCAGACCAATACCGTCAAGACTGTCAACCGCGAGGGCAATCCGGCGTATGCCATGAGCGCGAAGTCCAAACTGATCACGCAGGTGCTGACCTCGTTCTTCAATGAAGCCAAGTTCTACGGCGACAATTCCGACGAGATGCGGGAAACCATTCAGGCGGTTATCAAAACCGACCCGGCGTTTATCTCCAAGCTGGCGGTCTTTGCGCGGCGGGAATTCCATATGCGCTCGGTGTCGCACGTGCTGACCGCGTATCTGGCGCACGAGCCGGAAGGCAAGCCCTTTGTGCGTAAAACGGTGCGCGGCGTGACGCAGCGCGGCGACGACGTGACCGAAATCATGGCGTTCTACCTCCAGACCTTCGGCAAGCCGGTTCCCAATTCGCTCAAGCGGGGCATCGGCGACGTGATGAAAGGCTTTGATGAATATACGCTCGCCAAATACAAGGGCAGCAGCAAGGCGATCAAAATGCGCGATCTGCTGTGCCTCTGCCGACCCAAGCCCAAGGACGAGGCGCAGGCGGCGCTGTGGAAGCGCTGTCTGGAAAACAAGCTTGCCACGCCCGTGACATGGGAGACGGAACTCTCCGCTAAGGGCAATAATGCCAAGACATGGGAAGCGCTGATTGACAGCGGCAAGGTGGGTTACATGGCGCTGCTGCGCAACCTGCGCAATATCCTTCAGGCGAATCCCCGCAATCTCAAAAAGGTCTGGCAGACCATAGAAGATCCCGAAGCGGTGCGGCGTTCCCGTCAGTTGCCCTTCCGGTTTCTCTCCGCCTACAAAAGCGTTGCCTCCCTTGCGGGCAGCCGGGGGCTGACCGCGCTGGAACAAGCGGCGGCTGTTTCGGTGGAGAATATGCCCCGTCTCAACGGCACCACCGTCATCGCGGTGGACGTATCGGGTTCAATGAACTGCCGCCTCAGTGACAAATCCGACGTGTGCTGCGAGGAAGTGGCGATGCTGCTGGGACTCATCGGAAGCCGTATCTGCGACGACTGCCTTTTCTATACGTTTGATACCGAAATCCGGAAGGTGCCGGTGTCGCAGAACACCGATATTCTCCGCGAATGCATGAATCACAGCTGGGGCGGCGGCACCGATATAGGACTGCCTTTCAAGAAAATGCGGGAGGACAGGGTGAGAGCCGACCGGGTCATCATTCTGTCGGACAACGAGTGCAACGCGGGGTACCGCAGTCCCGTACAGACCCTCGCCGATAAATACCGCCGTGCGTCGGGACGCGATATCTGGGTTCACGCCATCGATCTCCAGGGCTACGGCACCCAGCAGTTCCACGGCGCCAAGACCAACATCATCGCCGGCTGGAGCGAGAAGGTCTTCGATTTCATCGGGCTGGCGGAAGCAGGTGTGGGTTCGCTGGAAAAGACCATTGCGGCATACGAATGGGAATAAAAACAGGATAGATTGTGAAGTACCCCCCCGGACAGGACAGCCGGTAAAGGCTGTCCGTCCGGGGGTATTTTGGAAAAGCGACGTATTTACACAGAATATTTTCATTTTGTTATCACATTGTTTACAAATGGTTACATATTTGAAATATCTGTGTTCGAGGGAAAAAACTGGTATATAATAAAAATAACCACCTGCGACAGAATCGACTCTGTTGACAGGGAAAGAAGGGTTCAGGAGGAATGAAATGAAACGCGTAAATCATGGCAAAAACGTTTTACGGCTGCTGTTGTCCGTGATGCTGGTGGTGCTGCTGTGCGGATGCGGCGGCAAGACGGGCAAGGTGGATCATGAAAGCGTCAAAACTTCGTCGGAGGAAACCGCCGGTCAGACGACGGAAGTCACCGGTGAGGACGACAGTACACAGCAGACCGCTCCCACCAGACGCACGGTGCAGATGGAGATTCCGGAAGACGACAATTCCGTCCGGCTGGACTTTGGCACGGAGAGCGTGTTCGGCGGCATTGCGATGGAAACCGATGAAAACGGCGAACTGGTCTATACCGAGGAAGAAGGGGAGATTCGTTATTACATCACCGACAAGCGGTTTACGACCTACCGTAAGTTCAGCCGTTTCGCGCGGGATCATATGAAATCCAAGAAAGCGGCGGCGTTTCTGGAAGAGGCGAATCGCTGCTTTATCACCATTGACGGCAAGCTGTATTTTGTGGACGGCGCCAATGGCAGAACCGTGGAAAACAGCAAACGGTATGTCATGGACGGCGGCACGGTGATCCGCGTGATTGCCGAGCATTCGGAGCAGTCTATCAAAAAACATCATGTGGCTCGCAGTGTCACGGAGTTTGTCAAGGTGGACGGTGTGTGGAAGCTGTTTTCTCTGACACTGAGCCAGTAATATGTACCGTGCAATCAATCTTTCCAAATACCATATACACAAAGCGGAGCGATGGAACCCGTTCAGACGGGAACTGCGCTCCGCTTTGCGTTGTATAGTGAGGTTTTATCCGTATAGTCTTTGTAAAAACCTATTCCTTGCTGACCACCCGCTTGCCGCGCCAGCTGCCGCGCCGCCAGCGAATGGCAACGATGATGCCGCGGATGATCTCGTCGGCTGCCATAGCGACCCATATGCCGCGCAGACCCAGTCCGCATACAATCCCCAGCACATAACCGCCCACGACCGTGCAGCCCCACATGGAGACAATCCCCAGATATGTGGGAAACCGGACGTCGCCTGCTGCCTTCAGGCTGTTGATAATGACGAGGTTGCTGGTGCGTCCCATTTCCAGAAAAATGGCGATGATCATGATCTGCTGTCCCAGCCACAGAATCCGGGAACGCAGGTCGGCAATATCGGGATTGGCGGTAAACAGTCCGAACGTAACCGGGCTGATCAGCCAGTTGAGACAGGCGATAGCGACCGAGACAACCAGCGCACTGCGCATGGTTTTGTTGACGCGGCGGTAGGCGAAATCATTGTCCCCCGCGCCAACGGCGTGACCCACGATGATGGAGGTTGCCATCGCGACCGAAACGGAGTACAGATAGGCGAAGTTGCTGAGAATGCCCGCGTAGATTTTGGTGTTGATGGCGACGATGCCGAGGGTGTTGACAAAACCGGTCACAAAAAGCTGCGAGATATAATAGGAGATACTCTCACCGGCAGTGGGAATGCCAAGTCCCAGCAGCGTCCGGAGCATTTTGCCGGGGAAGGGACGGAGATAGCGGGGCGAGATGTGTCCGTCGATGAAGAAACCGAAGAGAACAAAGGCGATGAGCAGACCGATGGCGCGGCTCACGGTGGTGGACACCGCGACGCCCGACGCGCCAAGACCGAGGGTTCTCAGCGGACCGTAGAGGAAGAGGTAGTTGCCGCCGACGTTGATGATGTTGATGCCCAGCGAGATCACCATGCCAAAGACGGTCTTGCCGTTGCTCTGGAAGATGCGGGACATCGTGTCGAGTACGGCTTGCAAAAACACAAATCCGCCTACAATGCGCAGATAACTCTGGGCGCTGTCCATCATTTCGGCAGGGGTTCGGAGCAGTGTGAGCAGCGCGTGACTGCCAAAGAACACCACCGCGCTGATCATCAGGCTCAATACGAGGTTGAAGGCAATGCACAGTGTATAAATCTGGTTGATTTTATCCTTCTGTCCCGCGCCAAGATATTGCGCCACCACCACACCGCTGGCACTGGATATCACGGTGAATGCCAGTGTGAGAAAGCCGAGAATCTGACTGGCGTTGCCGATGGCGCCCACGGCGGTCTGATCGAACCCGCTGAGCATGAGGGTATCGGCGTAGCCCAGAAACATACTCAGCAGCGCCTGCAGAAAAATCGGCCACGCCAGCCGGAAGACGGAAGTGTGCATGATATCCGAGCCGGGCTGCTGATCGGACGGTGCGTTTGTATGGGCGTCGGTCAAGACCGTCACTCCTTTCCCTTGCGCGTTATTTGCGTTTGGCAAATTGCACTATAAATATTTCTTATATAGGAAAACATTTGAAACTATTGACATCTCTCTTCAATGCTATTATAATAGAATTATACCACAAATACAAGCAGTATTCCTCTGAATCCTTGCACTATCCGGCGGAATTAACAGTTTTTATACAGTTGATATTTATTTTTATTGCATTATTCCGACAGTAACTTGCACAATTCCGGCAAAGAAAGCGGGTGAAGCTGATGAGAGCGGATGAAAAGAATCTATCCGTCTACACCGAGAAAAAAAAGCACGGCACCGAATGGCTGCCGTTTGCGGTTTACGGCACTATGATGCCGAATTCGTTTTCGTCGTATCCTCTGCACTGTCATGAGGAAATCGAAGTGGTATATGTGGATTGCGGCAATTGCCGTTACACGGTTTCGGGCAATGACATTGACCTGACCTTCGGGGACATTCTGGTCATGATGCCGTGGGTGCTGCACTCGTTTCATCTGGAGAAACCGGAGCATCAATTTCTCGCCAGCACTTATCTGATGTCGCTCAACATGGTCAACACCTCCTCGGTGGATATCTGTTCATCACGGTACTTTGCGCCCATGCTGACCGGGAGCTGCAGTGACTATTGTCTGATCACATGGGAACATCCCTGCTATCGGGAATACAAAGAACTCATCGAAGAGATGTTCAATATCGGTTTCGACCATCCGCCTTTCTATGAAATCCGGCTGAAATCGCTTGTCAGCGGTTTGCTCTACCGGCTGCTGCGGGACGGTCTGATTCAGATTTTTGACCGTCCCACCGAGAGCGGCGACGTGAAAGCCGTGCGGCAGGTGGTGGATTATATCGGCGAAAATTACCGCGAGAATATCACGCTTGCCAAGCTGGCGGAAGTGGTCAACATGAGCGAAACCGGCTTATCCCGGCTGTTCCGCAGTATTACGGGCATGTCGTGCATTGATTATGTCATCGAGTATCGTATGTCCAAAGCGATTTCGATGGTACGGCTGACCGACAAGCCCATCATTGAGATTGCCTATGAGGTGGGTTTCAACAATATTTCCTATTTCAACCGTACCTTCAAAAAGCATTTCCAGCGCACGCCCTCCCAGTGCCGCAAGGAATGAGCCTCAAAAAAAACATACCCGGACGGGTCTTCTGAAAATGTTCTTCAGGAGAATCCGTCCGGGTTTTTTTGCAATCAGTTCAGTTCTTCGCGGGAGAGGAAGCCGGTGCCGCCGCCGTTGTGGGTGATTTTGGCGGCAGCGAAGCGCTGGGCGCGGGTAAGACAGTCCGTGGGGGAGAGTCCTTCGCACCACAGCGAGACAAAGGCGCTGAACAGCGCGTCGCCCGCGCCGACCGTGTTGACGATATGCTCCACGGGTACGGCAGGCTGGTGACAGACCGTATCGTTTTCGCGCAGGTACATCATCGCGCCGTTGCCGCCGCAGCCCATGACAATCACGCGGCAGCCGTACCGCCGGGCAAGCGTCCTGAGGAAATCTTCCGGAGCGCCGGGGACGTGTTCGTGGCTGAGAAAGAGGATATCCGCGTTCTGCATGAAGTCGCGGTTGTAGTCATCGTCGGGGTTGGAGAGCGCGTGAACGTCAGTCGCGACGGGCAGTCCGAGGGCTTTTGCCTTTTGGAGCAGCGGACGGCTGAAATTGATATTGCAGGCAACCACCATGTCGTAAGCGGTGAGGTCAACGGCGCTGAAATCGTAGGCGGTGTCCTGAATGTTTTTGAGATCGCAATAAATGCGCCGTCTGCCGTCGGGCGAATGCAGTACCACCGACGAGCAGGTTTCGGGCAGCGCACGGTTGACGAGAGACGTATTGATGCAGGCGGCATCCAGTTCCCGCAGGGCGATATCCCCGGCGGGGTCGCTGCCGAGCAGCGTGGCGATATCCACCTCATTGCCCAGCGCGGTGAGCGCTTTGGCGACATTGAAGCCCACGCCGGACACGGAAGTATGCACGCCGAAAAAGTTGTAGTCGATAGGTTGGTAAGGAATGGGGAAGTCCTTCACCGTGCAGGTGGTTTCGGTGTTGACCAGTCCCGATACAAATATGCGTTTCATGATAGGATCACCTCATAGTAGATGGATAAAAATATTTTTTGGGTCGTAATCGGTCAGCCTTCTGCCGGAAAGCCGTCTTGTTTCAGCCGGTCGCGAATCATCCGCAGCACCTTTGCTTCGCGCTGAATCATGATCTCGTCAAAGAAATCCTCGCTGCGGTAGGCTTCATTGACCCGGATTGCTTCGTCAAGGGAAACGTATAACAGCGTAAATCCCGCGTCTTTTTCATAGTCGTCAAGATGCTGCTGCGTGACAGTGGCTTCCGCGCGGCAGAAGTAGTAAAAATTCTCCTGCTCAAAGACGGTGTGCGGCACAATATTGCTCTTCTGACGGCGCATGACACTGCCGAATGGCGTGATACTTTCGGGAATGACGATCAGACCGGTTTCCTCTTGAACCTCCCGTATGAGAGCAGCCTGCTGGTCTTCCCCGTCGTGAATCCCGCCGCCGGGGAATTTGTAATAATGCTCCCGAAGGCTGTAAACTAGCGCGATGTTGTCGTCCCGCAGGATAATCCCTCTGGCGGAAGGTCTTTTGAATACGCTGTCGGCTTCGTCGTAGTCGTGCAGGTCTATGGCAAAAAGCTGTTTCACGAGCGGTTCCTCCTGTCTATCGATGTTGAAAAATCATCTCCCTGTCAGCCGACATAGGGAATTTCCTTACTGTATTTGATTTTGTCAAAATGGGCTTCGACATAGCCTTCCGGCTGCGGGTCGGGTTCGGTGTACTGGGGGTGATAATTGGGATTTTTGGGATCGGGGTCGGTGGGGTCCCAGCCGGTCTTGTCGGGCTTGACGGTATCGGCTTTGAGCTGTGCCGCGAGCGCTTCAAGTTCGGGGTCGGCTTTTTTGGAAATCAGGCGGACGGTGGTGCCGGCGACACAGTTTTCGCAAATCCATTTGGCGTTCTCCACGGTCAGACGGATACAGCCGCCCGAATCGGCAGTGCCGAGTTTGCTGTAACGCTTGGTGTCGAGATCGGTTTTCTTCCGGGATTTGTAGGGAACCGAATGAAACAGGAAATCGCCGGTAATCTGGGTGGCGTATTGGGCGTAGAGTTCGGTGCCGTGGCTCTTCATCTTGCGCCAGATATTTTTGGCGGTGCAGCGATCCTCCTTGAGCTTCCAGTAGCCGTCGGGGAATTTATCGGGATCCTGCGCGGTGGAACAGAGCATACGGCGCACGACCTTGTCGTATTTGCCGGAAGAACTGGTGGTGTAGACCGTGACAATCTGATGGGTCTTGTCCACCTCGATGAAATAGGGAATGTCGGGATAGATCAGATCCGCTGCTGAAACCACCGGTACCGCCTGCGTGGGCGACGTGAGATCCGCTGCGGAAACCGTTGTGGGTGCGGTGGTTGACACGGTGGAGGCGGCAGTCGTCGCGGTTCCCGAAGGTTCGGGTACGGACTGACCGAGCGGTATCCGGCTGTCGTTATGGACGATGATGATATTGGCGGCAACAACCGATAGAAGGGCGACGATTGCCACGAGGCTGACAAGATGATGCTGGGTTCTGCGGGATTCTGCCTTGCTCAATTTGCTCAATGCAATTCCCTCCTGAATGGCGGACGGAGCGGGTTCCGCTGTGAATGGTAATAATGGTAATATTATAGCATTCCGGACGCGGTTCTGTCAACGGATACCGCCAAAGAAAAAGCAAAGCCTGAAATGCAGCAGGATACACGACAGGAAAAGGGGAAAAATGACAGTTGCACTTTTGCCGTCAGGCGTGGTACAATAGACAAAAAAGCAATCACAACAGCGAGGTGACACGGTTGCATACGCAGGACGCATGGGATTCCTTTATCCCCGAAAACGAAAATCCAAAGTTGGGAGAACTGCGCCGGAAGGCGATGAAGCTCCCGCTGACGCCGGGCGTGTATATCATGCGGGACAGCCGGGACAACATCATCTATATCGGCAAAGCCAAGGCGCTCAAAAACCGGGTGAGCCAGTATTTCGGTTCGCAGGACGGACACGCCGAAAAGGTGCGCCGCATGGTGCAGCACGTCGATCATTTTGAATATATTCTCACCGATACCGAGTACGAGGCGCTGGTGCTGGAATGCAGTCTGATCAAGCTGCACAAGCCCAAATACAACATTCTGCTCAAGGATGACAAGGGGTACCATTACATCAAAATCACCAACGAACCCTACCCCCGCGTGGTGGAAGCCAAAAAGACCGAGGATGACGGCGCGCTGTATCTGGGTCCCTATACGAGCAGCTATACCGTGGGGCAGTCGGTGGACGAAGCCTGCCGTATTTTTAAAATTCCCACCTGTCGGCGGGTCTTTCCCCGCGATATCGGCAAGGGACGCCCCTGTCTGAACGCGTCCATCGGACTGTGCCTGGCGCCGTGCAGCGGCAGGCTGAAAAAGGAGATTTACGACGAAGCCATTGCCGAGGCGAAGGATTTCTTAAAGGGCGGCACGGAGGCTTCCGTCGAACGGCTGACCCGGCGCATGAACGAATGTGCCGAGCGGCTGGAATTTGAAAAAGCCGCCCGTCTGCGCGACCGGATCCGGGCGCTGCAGCGCATGGCAGAGAAGCAGAAGGTGGTCATGAACGCCGTGGAGGAGCAGGACGTCATCGCACTGGCACAGGGCGCGGGCGGCACCTGTATCGAGGTGTTCCGTTTTCAGGGCGGACGGCTCTGCGACCGCGAGCAGTTCCTTCTGGATGACGTTATCGGCGATCTGCCGCTTTGCCGCGCCGAATTTATCAAGCAGTACTATTCCATACGCGAAGTGCCGCCGCGTGTGACCGTGGACGGTGAAACCGAGGACACTGCACTGCTGGAACAGTTCCTCGCCGAACAGCGGGGCAGAAAGGTGAAAATCGCGGTGCCGCAGAAGGGGGAACAGCAGCGGCTGGTGGAGATGTGCCGCCAGAACGCCGCCGAATATCTGGCGCAGGCCAAGGGAAGAGTGGGGGAAACCACTGCCGCCGTGGACGAACTCGGACGGCTGCTGGGATTGGATCAACCGCCGGAATATATTGAATCCTACGATATATCCAATACGCAGGGTGAAAACAATGTAGCGGGCATGGTGGTGTTTGAAAACGGGCGTCCGCTCAAATCCGCCTACCGGCGTTTTCAGATCAAGACTGTGGAAGGACAGGACGATTACGGCTCCATGCGTGAAGTCATCACCCGTCGGCTGCTGGAATATCAGAAGCACAAGGACGAGGGCGTGGGCTTCGGACGGCTGCCCGACCTGATTCTGCTCGACGGCGGCACAGGTCATGTCAATGCCGTGCGCCCGCTGATTGAAGCGTCGGGACTGCCCATTGCGCTGTTCGGTATGGTGAAGGACAGCAAGCACAAGACCCGCGCCATCGCCGCCGGCGGACAGGAAATCTCGCTCACCCGCAGCCGTGCCGCTTTTACGCTGGTGTCAACGATTCAGGATGAGGTACACCGCTTTGCCATTACCTATCATCACAGCAGCCATAAACGTGAGGTGCTTCAGACCACGCTTACCCGCATCGAGGGCATCGGACCTGCCCGTGCCAAGGCGCTTCTCAGGCATTTCAAGACGATTTCCGCGATTTATGATGCGTCTTTGGAGGAACTTTGTTCGGTGGAAGGTATGAACCGTACTGCCGCCGAAAATATTCTTGACCGGAAATATAAAAAGCAATGGGCAGAGCCGCTCGATGAATCGGAGTGACGGACGGGGAGAAATACGCCGACAAGCGTTATTTTCGGATGTGTAAAAAAGTAAGAACAATACTTCGACAAAAACCGAAAGTTTTGTGACAAACGACATAATTGTTGATAAAGACTTTACAGGCGGTCATTTTTGTTGTATAATGAACGATACAGTCAGCCAGACCGCTGTCCCCAATGTCCCCAAGTGCGATTTTGGGGCTTGCTTTTCAGGAAAGGATTGCTGCCAATGAGAGTTATCACGGGAACAGCCAGAGGGCGTCGGCTGAAAACCTTAGACGGCAATGACGTCAGACCTACTGCCGACCGGGTCAAAGAAGCGATTTTCAGTGTCATCCAGTTTGATCTCGAGGGTCGCCGTATGCTGGATCTGTTTGCGGGCAGCGGACAGATGGGCATCGAGGCGGTCAGCCGCGGCGCGGCTGGCGCCGTGTTGGTGGACAGCGCGGCAGCGTCGGTTGCCGTGATACGGGAAAATGTGGAAACCTGCGGTATGAACGGCATGTGCCAGATTGTGCAGAGCGACGCGATGACGTATCTCAGACCCCGCACGGGCAGACAGGAATTTGATTTTGCCTTTCTCGACCCGCCCTACGGAAAGGGTCTTTTACAGGCGGTACTGCCGGGAGTGGCTTCGGTCATGAAACCGCGCGGCGCGATTATCTGCGAAAGCCCCGTGGATGAAGTGCTTCCCGAAACGGCGGGCGCGTTCCGCGTGGACAGAACCTACCGCTATGGCAAGATCAAGGTCACGTTTTACCGCGTGCCTTCACATCCGGAAGGGAGCGATGAGGCGTGAACGCAGCAGGCAGCCTCCGGGGCAGGCTCGCGATCTGTCCGGGCAGCTTTGATCCCGTGACGCTGGGACATCTTGACATTATCCGCCGCGCCGCGAAAATGTTCGATCAGGTCATCGTGGCGGTACTGGTCAATCCCGGCAAGAATCCGTCGTTTACCGTGGAGGAGCGAATGGATATGCTCCGCCGGTCGGTGGACGGCATCGGCAACGTAACTGTCGAGTGCTTTGACGGACTGCTGGCGGATTATACCCGTCAGAAAGGCGCGCAGGTCATCGTCAGAGGGCTGCGGGCTGTGACCGACTTTGAATACGAATTTCAGATGGCGCTTGCCAACCGCAAGATGAACGGGAACATTGATACCGTGTTCCTCACCACCAGTGCGGAGTACATGTATCTGTCATCCAGCATGGTCAAATCCATTGCCTGCTTTGGCGGAGATATTTCGGATTTTGTGCCGGCGTGCATCTGCCGCGAAATCAGCGAGCGGCTTTGCCTGCCCGCATACCGCCGCCAGCCGGATGATGTTTCAAAATAGAGCAAAGACCTAATGTGTTTAAGATAAAGGAGTTATGCAGCATGAAAAGCATTGAAGAACTGCTCGGCGAACTGGAAGCCGTGATGGACAGAGCCAAGAGTGTCCCTTTTTCTTCGGATAAGTGTATTGTGGACAGCGAAGAGCTGAACCGCATTGTGGAGGATATCCGCATCAATCTCCCGCAGGAGATTCGTCAGGCCAAGGCAATTGTGGCGGAGCGCAGCACGATTGTGGCGGACGCCAATAAGGAAGCGCAGGACATTCTCAACAAGGCGCAGGAGCGAGCCAAGGCACTGCTCAATCAGGAAGCGATTTACAAGGAAGCCAAGGAAAAAGCGGAGAAGCTGCTTGCCGCTTCGGAAGAGCAGGCGAGTGAGATTCTGCGGGGTACATTTGTCTATTCCGACAGCATTCTTCTTCAGACGGAGGATACCGTGAATCAGAATCTGGAAACCATTCGTCAAGCGCGGAAAAACCTGCGCGAGGCTGCCAGAGAAAAGGCTGCCGCCGCCAAGTCGGGCCGCCGCACCGATACGCCCGCCGACGACGAGGAATAATGACGGTCTCTGCCCGTAGGGGTAAGTGCGGATATGACAACCAAAGCCACAGAGAAACGCACCGCACGCGTTGGTACTGTGGCTTTTTTGATGGCTGCAAAAAACACGCTGCCGGGAAAAATCCTCTTATACGAAAGATGAGGAAATGCCCGGAAGCGTGTTTTTAATTTACACCGGTGGAAAACTTCGGTGCTCTGTTTTAATTTGCTGAATTCCCAGTGGAAAAATATCAAAAATTATACTGGTAAAAAATGAATCTGCTATTGACTTATTATTATGAAAAATTTATAATATTGAATACAGGTGGAGCGCAAATGAGGTGTTGTGGAGGAGAAATGGAGCGATGGGGAAGGAATAGGGTGTCAAAATCCCTTTGCGTGAGGTGTCTTTGGATAAAAATGTCTCACAATGGGCGGGACGTTCCGAGTTGATTCATCAATCCGATTTCTTTGAAATGATTGTACCATATTCGTGCGCATTTGTCAATGATTTTACAGGATATCCGAAGAATGCCGCTGTTCTGCCGTGGGCAGTGCAAGGTCGGAGCCGCGTGATCTGACGGCAAAGGGAGTGGAACCGGGAACATGGATGGATTGGAAGAAATTGTGTTTGCGCGCAAAGCGCTGACAGGCAGTGCCGTTCACACGATTGACGCCAAGGGACGGATCATCGTACCCGCCAAATTCCGTGAAGCCCTCGGTTCGACGGTCTTTGCCCTCAAAAGCGCTGACGGACGCTGTATCCGGATCTATCCCGAGATTCAGTTTCTGCGAATGCTCGAAAAGCTGTGCCACAGTGATGTGCGCATGACGGCGCTGCGCCGCAAAATCAGCGGCTCGGCGGAGCAGCTCAGGGTGGACACCCAGGGGCGTATGCTGGTGCCGGAGGAAATGCGTCTGTCGGTGGGCATCACCGAAAAGGTGCATCTGGTGGGCATGATCGAATGGCTGGAACTCTGGGAGGAGCAATCGCTCGAAACCGCCGAAGAGGAGCTTTCCGATGAGGAAGCGCTCCGCATGATGGCGGATCTGGGCATTGCGTAATGCCGGGGACAGGCTGCAGGGATACATTCGGAAGTTGTGAGGTTTTGTGAAGATTTATGGGCTTGGAGTTCAACCATATTCCGGTGCTGTTTGAGGAAACGGTAGCATCGCTGGCTGTCAGACCGGACGGCGTTTACGTGGACGGTACGGCAGGCGGGGGCAATCACAGTGCGGCGATACTCGGGCGTCTCGGTGAAGCGGGACGGCTGATCTGTCTGGACCGTGACCCCGACGCGGTCGCGGCGGTCCGCGAGCGATTCGCGGGCGACGGGCGCGTGACGGTGGTGCAGACCAATTACAGCGCGATGGCGGAGGTGCTGACAGGATTGGGAATTGACGGTGTCCATGGCGTTCTGCTGGACATCGGCGTATCCTCTCACCAGCTCGATACCGCCGAACGTGGCTTTTCTTTTCACAACAACGCGCCGCTTGATATGAGAATGAGTCAGGAAGGAGCGACGGCTGCCGATTTATGCAATACCCTTTCATGGCAGCAGCTCGCCGAGATCTTTACCCGGTACGGAGAAGAAAAGTGGTCGGTGAGGATTGCCCGGGCAATCTGTGCCGAACGCGAAAAACACCCGATTGACACGACGTTCGCACTGGCGGATGTCATTGCCGGCGCGGTGCCTGCCGCCGCCAGACGGGCGGGGCATCCGGCGCGCAGGGTCTTTCAGGCGCTGCGCATAGCGGTGAACGATGAACTGGGAGAATTGGAACGCGGTCTGGAGGCGGCGTTTGGCTGTCTGGTGCCGGAAGGTCGGCTGTCGGTCATCACCTTTCATTCGCTGGAGGACAGAATTGTCAAGCAGACGATGGCGGGGTGGTGTGAAGGCTGCACCTGTCCGCCCGAATTCCCGGTGTGTGTCTGCGGCAACCGTCCGAAAGCGCGCCTGCTGACCCGTAAGCCGACTGTGCCGTCCGAGGAGGAACTGACCCGCAATCCCCGCAGCAGAAGCAGCAAACTGCGCACCTGTATCAAACTATAACATCCGCCTATTCCTTAATGCGGATGTTATGCCATCGGTTCCGACCGTGGCAGAAGGGTTGGGCTGTCCCGAACGTCCATGCGCGTCAGAACGTGTGGAAGGGATAAAAGCTCACCGCCAAAGAGATAATCCGTCGGAAACCCACAGCGGTGGACGATATTGATTTCTGCATTTTGAATTGAATGATACCGGGGAGGTTTGAGTGATTATGTCATCGTCAAGGGATAGTGCCGTTCGTTCCAATCGTGTGAAGAGTGAAGGAAGCGCCGCGTATGATACGCTGGTGTATAAGAGAGTCAGCCGGAGGGAGCCTCCGGCCGATGACCGTCGGCAGACGCCGACAGCCGCGCACCGGTCGTCTCAGACGCTTCGTCTCCGGCGGGTCAACAAGACCGCGTCACTGCCGATGACCGGCAAGGCGTTCCGTTCCTTTGACCCCGCGCAGGTCAAGGTGATGGTAGCGGGGGGGCTGGCGCTGGGATTGGCTGCCGGATTCTGTGTACTTAGCATCGGCTATGAGTCGAAAAAGAATGAACTGGCTTCCAGAATTGCCCAGAAGCAGGCGGAGCTTCAGACACTGCAAAACGACTATCAGGGCATGATGGTGGAATACGATAAGCGTATGAACGATACCGCTATTGAAGAATATGCGAAGAAGGAACTGGGTATGCAGAAACGGGAGAATTTCCAGCTCAGATGGATCGAAGTCGGCGAGCAGACCGATTTTGAAAATGACGACACGCAAAAAAAAGGTTTTGTGGAGTGGCTGGCGTCATACTTTGAATAAACGCCAAATAGAATAGGAATGAAGGAAGGCGGGCGCCTGGACTGCCCGGCGCGGTGTGCGCGTACCGAATAACGCCGCGGCGCACGGCGGGGCAAGCGTCCGCCTGTTATCTCGCCGTGTCAGACGGCGGGGATCATGACGGAGAGAGTTGAGAGTTTGCATCTTAACTCTCATTTTGCGTTGAATCGGGTCATGCCCGAACGGGGAATATGTGCGGAGGTGTATCATTGGCTAAACCGTCAGACAAAAACAGAAAATTCAGCTGGATTCCCGGCTTTTTCAAATCCTACAAGGGCCCCGACCGTATGTCCAAAAATACGGCGATATTGATGGGCGTGGTAGTGCTGGTGGTGCTGTCGATTTTCGGCAGGCTGCTCTACCTGATGGTGCTCAACAAGGACGAATATCAGCAGGCTGCTGTCAGCCAGCAGCTCAAGGTGGTCAACCGTCCTGCCAACCGCGGCACCATTTACGACGCCAACGGAGAAAAACTCGTGCAGAGTGCCGCCGCGTGGGTGATTTATCTCTATCCCAAGCAGATTCAGGAGGATCAGCGCGATATGCTCTGCCGCGAACTGGCGGACGTGCTGCATCTCGATTACGACGCGGTCGCGGCGCGCAGCAATCTCAACAGCAACTCCGTCAAGCTGACCACCAAGGCGGACAAGGAACAGAAGGATCTGCTGCAAGCCTTTATCTACCGCACCTGCTATGTGCGGGATGTGCAGATCACGGACGAAAACGGAAAAAAGAAAACTGTGGAAGAGGTCTATCTGGAGGACCACCCCGAGCTGGAACTCAAGAAGGTCGAGAACTACCAGTATATCAAGGGGATATCCCTCACGGTGGATTCCAAACGGTATTATTATCACGGTTCCCTCGCTTCGACGGTGATCGGCTTTGCCAATTTTGACAATGTCGGCTCCGGCGGCGTGGAGGGATATTACAACAGCGAACTCAAAGGCGTGGACGGCAAGATCATCAAGGCGAAAAATTCCAAGGGCGGCGAAATGCCCTTCGATTATGACACCGTGATTGAGCCGATCGACGGCAACAGTCTGGAACTGACCATCGACGCCAGTATCCAGGCGGTGCTGGAAAAATATCTGCGGCAGGCATATGTGGATAATAACGTTGAAAACCGCGCCGTGGGTATCATCATGAACGTAAAGACCGGCGGTATCCTGGCGATGGCGACAATGAATGATTACGATCCCGCCAATTATCTCGCTATCAAGGATGCCGCGGCGCAGCAGAAAATCGATGAGATCGAGGATCCCAAGGAAAAGCAGAACGCGATCAACGCGGCACAGCAGCTCCAGTGGCGCAACAAAGCCATCAGCGACGCCTATGAGCCGGGTTCGGTGTTCAAGCCCATCACCATGTCGGCAGCCCTTGAAGAAGGGCTGACCAGCATGAGCGATACCTTTACCTGTCCCGGCTACAAACTTGTTGGCGGACGTATCATTCACTGCCACAAGGTGAGCGGTCACGGTACCGAGACGCTTACCCAGGGCATGATGAATTCCTGCAACCCCGTGCTGATGACGCTCGGCGAGAGACTGGGCGCGGCAAACTTCTACAAGTATTTTACCGCCTACGGTCTGACAACCAGTACAGGCATTGACCTGCCGGGCGAAGCACCGGGCGGCAGTTACCATAAAGAAGAGGATCTGACAAAACCGCAGGAACTGGCAACGTCTTCCTTCGGGCAGACCTTTACGGTGACGCCCATTCAGATGATTACGGCGTTCGCGGCGGCGGTCAACGGCGGATATCTCCGTCAGCCCTATGTGGTGGAAAAGATTATCGACCCCGACGGCAACATCGTCAAGAGCCATGAACCCGTGGTCAAGCGGCAGGTCATTTCCGAAACCACCTCGCATAACATCGACATGATGCTGGAAGCGACGGCGGGCGTGGGCGGTACGGCGCACAACGTCTATATCAGCGGCTACCGTATCGGCGCCAAGACCGGTACATCCGAAAAAATCGCGACACTCGCCACCACCGGCGAGCGGAAGTATGTCGCCTCGATGGGCGCGGTGGTGCCGGTGGACGATCCGGAGATCGCGATTCTCATTCTGCTCGACGAACCCAACAATCCCCGCAGCCACGGCGGCGGCACCATTGTGGCGCCGGTGGTGCGCAATGTGCTGTCGGAGGTGCTGCCGCATCTGGGCATCGACACCATTTATTCCGAAAACGACGCGCGGCTGATGGATACGATGGTACCCAACGTGGTGGGACAGTCCACGGAAGAGGCGACGGCTGCGCTGGAAGCCAAGGGACTGAACGTCCGCGTCATTGGCGAAGGCAGTACCGTGACCGGACAGATTCCGTCCGGTTCCCGCAGCGCGCCCAAGTCCAGCACCGTGGTGGTCACCACGGAATCGGACGGCGAAGTGCCGATGACCACGGTGCCTGATCTCGTGGGGCTTTCCCCGACGCAGGTCGCGTGGACGGTCAAAAACAAGAATCTCAATATCCGCTATTCCGGCACGGGCTATGAGAGCAGCAGCGGCGTTTCCAAATCGCAGGATATTCCCGTAGGCAGCCGCGTGGAGCAGGGAACTGTGGTCACGGTGGAATTTTCCGTGACCGGCATCACGGATTAACGGGTCATTTGCCCCTCAGGTGACAGGAGGTTACAATGCGTATGATGAAAAAAATGCTTTCCGATATTATGAAAGGCGTGGTGTGTCCGGCTTTTACGGACTGTGAGATTACCGACATTACCGCCGATTCCCGCAAGGCGGGCGAAGGCGTGGTCTTTGTCTGCATCAGGGGACTGAGCGCCGACGGTCACGATTATGCCGCCGACGCGCTGGCGAAGGGCTCGCCGGTCGTGGTGTGCGAGCGGGATCTGGGATTGGCACAGCAGATTGTGGTAGCGTCCACCCAGACCGCGTTTGCCGTGATGTGTGAAAACCTCTTCGGCAATCCGCTGGAACAGCTCCGGCTGATCGGTGTGACCGGCACCAACGGCAAGACCTCCGCGACGCTGATCACCAAGCAGGTGCTGGAGCGCTGCGGTCACAAGTGCGGGCTCATCGGTACGATTCAGAATATGATCGGTGACGAGGTGATTCCCGCCCGTTTTACCACCCCGGATATTTACGAACTGCACAGCCTGTTCGGACGCATGGCGGAAGCGGGCTGTGAATATGTCATTATGGAAGTGTCTTCCCACGCGCTGGAACTGGGACGGGTAACCGGGCTGCATTTCGCGGCAGCCTGCTTTACCAATCTGACGGAGGATCATCTGGATCTGCACGGCACGATGGAGGCGTATTTCGCGGCGAAAGCAAAGCTGTTTGCCATGACCGACTGTGCGATTGTCAATATCGATGACGCGTGGGGCAACAGGCTCCGCATCGGTGAGAATGTGGAACTCATGACCTACGGCATCGAAAACGATCTCGCCGACCTCTGCGCCCGCCAGGTGCATTACGCGGCGGACGGTGTATCCTTCCTGCTGTGTACGGATGGACAGGAACTGCCGGTCAAGGTGCCGACGCCGGGACGCTTCTCCGCTTACAACGCGCTGAGCGCGGCGGGCTGCGCGCTGGCGGTGGGACTGTCCCCGGAAGAGATTGCCGAGGCGCTGTGCCACTCCACCGGCATCAAGGGACGCGCCGAGGTGTATCCCACGGGGCGTGATTTCACGATTATTCTGGACTATGCCCATACGCCGGACGGTGTGGAAAACATTCTTTCCGCCATGCGGGAAGTCACGGAGGGACGGCTCGTGGTGCTGCTGGGCTGCGGCGGCGACCGTGACCCCTACAAGCGTCCCATTATGGGCGAGGCAGCGTCGCGGCTGGCGGACTTCGTGATCGTCACGTCGGATAATCCCCGCTCGGAGGATCCCGAACGCATTGTGCAGCAGATTCTGCCGGGTGTGGAACAGCACGACACGCCCCATGTGGTGATTGTCAACCGCCGCGAGGCGATGAAGTATGCGGTCGAACACGCGCAGCCCAAGGACGTAATTGTGCTGGCGGGCAAAGGGCATGAGGATTATCAGATTCTCGCCACGGGCAAGATTCACTTTGACGAGCGCGAAGTGCTGGCGGAGATTTTCGACGAACTGGCATAAATAGTGATTAGTGATCAGTGATTAGTGATTAGTGAGGAGTGGGGTTTTCCCATGGAAACCATGACATTACGCGAAATCGCGGCGGCGCTGGGATGCCATCTCGATGTCTGTGCCGACGCGGTCATTACGAATATCACCATCGACAGCCGGGAGGCGGGGGAGGGAACCCTCTTCTTCGCCATCAAGGGCGACCGGTTTGATGCGCACGATTTCGTGGGCGACGTCATCGCCAAAGGCGCGGCGGCTGCCGTGTGCAGCCGTCCCGTGGAAGGCGTACCGGAAGAGAAGCTCCTGTTGGTTGCCGATACGCGGCTGGCGTTTCTGGCGCTGGCGGCTTATTACCGTGCCAAATTTGACATTCCCGTGGTGGGTCTGACCGGTTCAGTGGGCAAGACCACCACCAAGGAAATGGTGGCGGCGGTACTTTCGCAGAAATACAATACCCTTGCCACGCAGGGGAATCTCAACAACGAAATCGGCTTGCCCAAGATGTGCTTCCGTCTCGACCGCAGCGTGGAAGCGGCGGTGCTGGAGATGGGCATGAGCGGCTTCGGCGAAATTTCCCGGCTGACCCGCACGGCGCGTCCGACCGTGGGCATTATTACCAATATCGGCGTGTGCCACATTGAAATGCTCGGCTCCCGCGAGGGCATACTTCGCGCCAAAATGGAAATACTGGAAGGGATGGACGAAACCGCGCCCCTGATCATCAACGGCGACAACGATCTGCTGCCGGAAGGCGTCAAGGGCATTCCAAACCCGGTGATTGTGTGCGGCATCGACTGTGAAAATGCCGACTGCCGTGCCGAGGAAATCGTACAGGACAGCGACGCCATGCGCTTTGTGATCAACTGGCGCGGGCAGCGGTATCCCGTGACGCTCCCCGCCGTGGGCATTCACAATGTGTACAACGCCTGCATTGCCTTTGCCTGCGGAATGCTGCTGAGCGTAACACCGGAACAGGCGGTGAGCGGTCTGGCAGGGTATGTCCCCACGGGAATGCGGCAAAAGATTGTGCGGCGGAACGGCTATACCGTCATCGAGGACTGCTACAACGCCAGCCCCGATTCCATCAAAGCCTCGCTCCGCGTGCTGCGTGACATGGACTGTGCGCGGCGGATCGTGGTGCTGGGGGATATGAAGGAGCTGGGCGACTATTCCCGCACGGCGCATACCGAGTGCGGACGTGCGGCGGCGGAATGCGGGATTGACGTGCTGCTGGCTTACGGCGACGAAGCCAAAGGGTATGTCGAAGGCGCGGGAAGCGGTGTGCCGACGGTGCTGCACTTCGACGATAAACAGGCGCTTTGCCGGAAACTCTGTGAGATGCGGCAGGAGGGCGACGCCATACTGGTCAAAGCCAGCCGCGCCATGAAGATGGAAGAAGTCATTGCGGCGATTTACAATAGCGATGAAAATCAAGCATAATTAGCCGCGTTTTTTTCCCAGGCGGCGGGGATTCCAAAGGGACGAGTCCCTTTGGCAGGTCAAGGGCAGCGCCCTTGCAGGAACCGGGGCAGCGCCCCGGCAGGCAGCACAACGTGCTGCCGGGCGAATCGCGCTAAGATCAACAACGGGGAAGGGCGAATCCGGAAAAGCAACCCTCCCACAAAGATTTTTTCCCCCCTACCCAAAATTGTAAAACATCAGAGAAATTAAAAAAACATAAGGATGGTAATGGCAAATGATACAGGAATACATCAGCCTGCTGGCGGCGGCTATCTCATTCGGCACCACCGCGCTTCTGGGAAAGAAGGTCATACCGTGGCTGCACAAGCTCAAATACGGTCAGACCATCAAGGATATCGGTCCCAAGTGGCATGAGAAAAAGCAGGGTACGCCCACGATGGGCGGTATTATGTTTATCGCCGGTATTCTGGCGGCGTTTCTGGTGTGCCTGCCCATCTATCATCATTTGCAGTCTATGGGACGGATTGCCTCCTATTATGAAAATCAGGCATATTGGCTCCGGATGGTGGCGGGCATTCTGATGTCGCTGCTGTTCGGCGCGATCGGATTCCTGGACGACTATATCAAGGTCGTCAAGAAGCAGAACGAAGGACTGACGCCCTCGCAGAAGATGATTCTGATGATGCTGATTGCGGGCGCCTATCTGCTGTCGATTGCGCTGATGGGCGACGCGACTGTCACCACGATTCCCTTCCTCGGCGATGTGGACGTTCATTTCTGGTTCTATCCCATTTCGCTGATTATGATCGTGGGATTTGTCAACGCGGTCAATCTGACCGACGGCATTGACGGTCTTTGTTCCTCGGTGACGTTTTTCACCGCCATCATTTTCATGATGATTGCGGGTATGCGCCATATGTTCGGCATGAACATTTTCGCGGCGGCTGTGGCAGGCGGCTGTATCGGTTTTCTGGTGTGGAACTTCTTTCCCGCCAAGGTCTTTATGGGTGACACCGGCTCGCTCTTTCTGGGCGGTCTGTTCTGCGCGATGGCGTACAGCCTGAATATGCCGATTCTCGTGCCGCTGGTGGGCATCATCTACCTCTGCGAAGCGGGCTCGGTGATGCTGCAGGTGTCGTATTTCAAGCTGACCCACGGCAAGCGTATTTTCAAGATGAGTCCGATTCATCATCACTTTGAGATGAGCGGCTGGAGCGAGGTCAAAATTGTATGGAGCTTCAGTCTGATTACCCTGATTGCGGGCGTGATTGCCGTGGCGCTGACGCTGTTCTGCTGAGGGGTACAGGCGGGATAAGAAGCAGGAGGGAGAGAACCATTGGAAAGAATCAGTTCGGATCATACGCCGGAACCGCGTCCGCCCAAACGGCGGAAACCGGTCAGACGCGAGCCCGATTATTATCAGCCGCAGGATCTGTATCGCGAAGATATGGATCGGTTCTCCGGTCGGCGCCGTTCGGCGCCGCAGCGTGGAGGACAGAAAAAGCGGCGTTCGGTAGGCGTCTGGTTCAAGGAATCCTGGAAAAGCATGGTGGAGGTGCTGTTTAACCGTCGGCTGGCTTTTGACAAGCCGCTGGTGATTATCGTGCTGCTGCTGCTCTTCGTGGGTCTGATGATGATGTACTCGGCGAGCTATGCCTATGCGTTTCACGAGAACCATGACAGTATTTTCTACATCCGCAAGCAGCTGGTGTTTGCCTTTGTGGGACTGCTGTGTATGTTCGGGGTTTCCACCATTTCTCCCGACCAATACAAGGGCAATGTGACGCTGATCCTCATGGGCATCTGTTATTTTCTGCTGGCGCTGGTGCTGGCACTGCCCAGAATTGAACACGTCCACCGCTGGATCAATCTGGGATTTACCACCTTCCAGCCATCGGAAATCGCCAAGTTTGCGGCGATTCTCTGGTGCGCCACTTATATCAGCGATCATTATAAGGAGATCAATGTCACCTCCTATCCCGATCTGGAAACCAAGGCGCGTGTCAATCGCAGCAAGGTCAGAAAGTGGTTCTATTCGATGGGTCAGAGTTTTATGACCGGTGTGCTGCCCTTTCTGATCTGGCTGGGACCCATGCTGGTGCTGATTGTCATCGAACCCCATCTGTCCTGCACGGTGCTGATGGTGCTGATTATCGGCACAATGATGTTTGTGGGAGGAACCAATAAAGGCTTTTTCACGATTCTGATTGCGCTGGCGGTGCTGGCGGGCTATCTGGTCATCTATACGGACATTGTTCCCTACGGTTCCAAGCGCATCAAGGTGTGGCAGGATCCTTTCTATGACAAGCTGGGCGACGGCTGGCAGAATATCCAGTCGCTTTATGCGATCAGTTCGGGCGGACTGTTCGGTGTAGGCATCGGCAATTCCAAGCAGAAATACCTGTATATCGCGGAGCCGCAGAATGACTTTGTCTTTGCGGTCATCTGCGAGGAAGTGGGACTGATCGGCGCGATGCTGGTCGTGGCAATGTTTGTGTTTTTTGTCTGGCGTGGCTTTTCGGTCAGCCTTGCCAACCCCAACCGCTTCTGCAAGCTGGTGGGGATTGGCATTACGGCGCAGATCGGCTTCCAGATGCTGCTCAATATCTGCGTGGTTACCAATATGGTGCCCAACACGGGTATCAGCCTGCCCTTCTTCAGTTACGGCGGCACCTCGCTCATGATGCTGCTGCTGGAGATCGGCGTGCTGCTGGCGATTTCGCGAACGTCACCCAATAAGATTATTTAGCGGGAATCATACGGCTGCGGATATTTCCGGAGGTGCTGCCGCGGCGGCACCTCCGGAAATGCAGCCTGCATCGGTGAGACGGCTTGTGCCGGAATGCCGAACCTGAGTCAAAAATCACCGTACCGGAAAGATTTTTGACTGAGGTTTGCCATTTTCTTTTATTCTTTTATATTCATTTATTTTACGCGGAAATCTGTCATACGAGGAGTTTTTGCTATGAACATACTGTTGTCCGGCGGCGGCACGGCGGGTCACATCAACCCGGCGATTGCCATCGCGGAGACGATCCGGAAGGAATGTCCCGACGCGAATGTGCTGTTTGTGGGGACGCCGTCGGGGATGGAATCCCGGCTCATTCCGCAGGCGGGATTTACCTATACCGCCATGCCCGTGGCGGGCTTTCAGCGCAAACTTACACTGAATAATCTCAAACGCAATATGCAGGCGGCTTACTATCTGGCGCGTTCGGGCAGCCGTGCCGCCAAAATCATACGCGACTTCCAGCCGGACTTGGCGATCGGTACGGGGGGCTATGTGTGCGGACCCATTCTGCGCAAGGCGGCGCAGATGGGCGTGCCGGTGCTGGTGCATGAAGCCAATGCCTTTCCGGGCGTGACGGTCAAGATGCTGGCGCGCTACTGCGACTGCGTGATGCTGGCGGTGGAGGACGCGCGAAAGCGTCTGCCCGAAGGAACCCGCGCCGTGGTCACGGGAAACCCCGTGCGGGAGGAGATACTGTCCTATGAGAAGGAACGTGCACGAGAGGAACTGGGTGTGGATGACCGTCCGCTGATCGTATCGTTCGGGGGATCGCTGGGTGCGAGAACCATCAATGAATCCATGCTGCCCCTGCTGGCACGCAGTGCGAAGGACGGGCGGTATCAGCATATCCACGGCTACGGACAGTACGGGGGATTTGTCCTCGACAGGCTCAAAGAACAGGGCGTTTTTCTGGGAAGCTGTCCCAATCTCAGCGTGCGGGAATACATCAACGATATGCCGCGTGTCATGGCGGCAGCCGATCTGGTGATCTGCCGCGCGGGCGCGATGGCACTCGCGGAACTGCAGGCACTGGGCAAGGCGTCGATTCTGATTCCCTCGCCGAATGTGGCAGAGAATCATCAGTTCTACAACGCCATGGCGCTGGTGGATCGCGGCGCTGCCGAAATCATCGAGGAAAAGGATATCACGCCGGAACTGCTGACGGAAAAGGCGGATTCGCTGGCAGGCGACCGCGCGCGGCTGGAGGAAATGTCGCGCAATGCCCGCCGGATGGCGATTCTCGATTCCCGCGAAAAAATTTTTGAGATAGTGGAGCTGACGCTCCGTCAGCACGGTAAGCTGTAAGAGATGGTAACATGCGGTAAGACAGAAGAAAGAAACGAAGAAAACGCAGTGTAAACACGATGACATTTGTGGGGAGATGTGAATTACTTGGGAGGTAAAAAGAAAAAGAAGAACCGTATGAATACGAGCTATGCGGGCAAATCGGGCAAGTCGGTCAGAACGGGGGGAACCAATCCTTCGGTTCCCTCTGCGGCGCAGGATAAATATGCCAAATACGCGGGAGCGGTGAGCAATAAATCCAAGCGCAATTATGCCGATCTGCGGCTGGTCAGTCCCTCCGAACTGCGGGGGAATCCTGTTTCGTCGGTACCGTCGGTTGCAAACGGCGGTACTAAAAAAACGCCGGGACAGCCCGTGAAGAGCAGCGGCGCCAAAAAGCCTTCGGGACAGCCCATGAAGAGCGGCAGTGCCAAGAAGCCTTCGGGACAGCCCGTGAAGAGCGGCAGTGCCAAGAAGCCTTCAGGACAGCCCGTGAAGAGCGGCAGTGCAAAAAAATCTTCGGGACAGCCCGTGAAGAGCGGCAGTGCCGGGAGCAGGAAACCGATCAGACAGCCCATGCACACCGTCTCCGGAAACATAACACAATCGGTGAATCAGCAGTTTCGCGGCGGCAAACGGGGGAACATCCAAAGAGCGCCATCCAAGCCATCCAAGCCCCATACCAGACCGACACCCGAAGTCAAAGCACCGGTATATGCCGACGACGAATACAGCCGTGCGCTGAACAATTCGGATTTTTACGGCGATCTGGTGGAAAAATATTACATCAAGTACCCCGAGAAGCAGGAGGAGCGCAAATCAGCTCCGGGGTCTGCGGCGGCAAGGGAACGTGCCGCGCGGCGCAAGGTGCGCAGAAGCCCGATGGAATCGGTGGTGAGTGAGGGCACCGCCAAAAAGGAAGGTCAAGCCAGGGACGCACGTCCCTCCATCGCGGAACTGGCGGTCAGAAACCGCGGCACCGATCGGAAAAAGCAGTACGCAAAGGTGGTCAAGACGGGTAAAGCAAAAGGCAGCATTCCCACGGGTTCGGTACATCGGAAAGTACGCCGCATCAACCGTCAGCGGAGCCTGTTTCTCTACGCGGCTTCGGCAGCGTCCGTGGTAGCGGTGCTGTGTTTTCTGTTTTTCTTCTGGGGATTCAAGGTCAAGCAGATTGTGGTAGAAGGTGAAACGCCTTACAGTGATAACCGCATTACCTCGCTCTGCGATTTCACGCAGGGAGACAATCTGATGTTCATTGATACCGCCGTGTCGGAACGTCAGGTGGTGGAATCGCTGCCGTATGTGGAAACCTGTAAGGTGAAACGCGCCATTCCCCATTCAGTGGAAGTCAATGTAACCTGTGCGGTGCCGCTGGGTGTGGCGGAGGCAGGCAGTGCCGAATGGGTGATTGTGAGCACCAGCGGCAAGATTCTGGAAAGCGTTTCCGCGGCGGCGGTGGTGAGCGGAAGTGATCTGGGCGATACGGGTGTATCGACGGCATACACGGCGCAGGAACTGGCAGCCGCCCGGAAACTGCCGGTACTGGTAGGACTGGAGATGGATCAGGTCAATGTCGGCAGCTTTGTCAACGGCAGTTCCGTGGCAACGGTCAACGGTTTTGCCTGCATCTATGAGGAAGCGCAGGCACTCGGTCTGACGCTGGATAAGCTCAAGTACACCGACCGGGGATATGAAGCGGAATATGACGGCAGAATCAATATCGTGCTGGGCGATACCGATGACCGCAGCATTATCCGGAAGCGACTGGAAATCATCCATCATATCATGTTCGTCAAGTGTGACATCAGCGAGCATGAACGGGGCGAGATTACCTATCTGAAAAATCAGATTTTCTTCGATCCCACCTATGACTTCTCGGAAGAGGAACTCGCCAAGTATGCCGAAAAACAGGCAGCAAAACAGAAGAAAGAAAATTCCCTCGGCAAGCTGGGTGAAGCCGCCGTATCGCTGCTCGATGAAGGCGTGAGCCTGCTGCACCGGGAGAATACCACTACGGCAGCCACTACCAAGACCACAGCCGCCAAGACTACGGCAGCCACTACGAAGACCACAGCCACTACCAAGACCACAGCCGCTACAGCGAAGATAACAACTGCTGCTGAAACCACCACATCCGAAACCACCGCGGCACAAACGGCAGCATCCGCCACGACAGCGGCAGGGCAGTGATCGGGATGATGGAAGGAAAACGGAAATCTATGGGGGAATGCGACAAAATCGGTCAGTTTCCCCATAGGATTTCTGCAAAAAAAGATGAAATCTGTCGATTTGCATATAATTGTGGATAACCGGGCGTTAAAATTTTATCAGCACGGTTCTTCTTTTTCATCAAAAAGATATTGAAATTTTTGACTTAAAGAGGTATAGTATTATCTAGGACTATACAAGGCAGGTTTGGAAAGTAAAAAGGAAACCGAAGGAAACGGTGCTTTGTCTGACCGTTTCCGGTACAGGAGGATGTATTCATGGCTTTTGAATTCGATCAGGACTACGAAAACAACGTCGTTCAAATCAAAGTAATCGGCGCAGGCGGCGGCGGCGGCAACGCGGTCAACCGCATGATCCAGATGGGCGTGAACAGCGTTGAATTTATTTCTATAAACACCGATGTGCAGGCGCTCCACCGTTCGCAGGCTACCCACAAGATCCAGATTGGTGAGAAAATCACCAAGGGCAAGGGCGCAGGCGCCGATCCCGCCAGAGGTCAGCGCGCGGCTGAGGAGAGCAAGGAAGACATCGAGGCAGCGCTCAGAGGCACTGATATGGTCTTCATCACCGCCGGTATGGGCGGCGGCACCGGTACCGGTGCGGCTCCCGTCATCGCGGAGATCGCCAAGGAAATGGGCATTCTGACCGTCGGTATTGTGACCAAGCCCTTTGCCTTTGAAGGCAGAAGACGCATGGAGCAGGCGGAAGCCGGTATCGCGGCGCTGCGTGAACATGTTGATTCCCTCGTGGTCATTCCCAACGAGCGTCTCAAGCTGGTGTCCGATCAGAAGATCACGCTGGCAAATGCCTTTACCATCGCCGATGACGTGCTCCGTCAGGGCGTGCAGAGTATCTCCGACCTCATCAACAGCCCCGGACTGGTCAACCTCGACTTCGCGGATGTCACCGCCGTCATGAAGGACGCGGGCTATGCTCATATGGGCGTGGGCGCCGCGCAGGGCAAGGAGAAGGCTTCTCTGGCTGCTCATGCCGCCATTTCCAGCCCGCTGCTCGAGACCTCCATCAACGGCGCGAGAGGTGTCATCATCAACATCACCTCTTCCAACGACATCAACCTGGAGGAAGTCGATATCGCTTCTACTATGATTACCAAGGCGGCGCATCCCGACGCTACCATTATCTGGGGTGCCGCGTTTGACGAGAACATGGATGACGAGATGAGAGTCACCGTCATCGCGACCGGTTTCTCCATTGATTCCGAGAAGGCAGAGCAGACGGCGGCTCCCGTCAACGCTCCCAAGACGGCTGCGCCGGTCAAGAAGAGCGCTCAGCCCAGCCGCACCAATCCTTCGGCTCCCGCGGGTACCGGTTCCACCATCAACGAGAAGAATGACGACGATTACTTCGATATCATGCAGATTTTCGGCGGCCGCAGGTAATTTTCAGAATATCGGAATATTTCCCGTTTTTTCACAGCAATTATCGGCACGGATTTTCGGATCCGTGCCGTTTTTTTTCTGCCGGTGAGGAAAGGTCGGTCACAAAACCGGCGCTCCGAGCGAATAGAATCATGAGCGGGGAAAACGGAAGGCCTTCACGATTCAAGAACCGTCTCAGTCAGAACGTCAAAAAAGCGTGGTGATGGATTTGTCAGACCAGGAGATTGTGTCCGAGATCCGGCGCAACCCTTCACGGGGCATGAAATGGCTGATCGATGCCTATTCTCCCGTCGTTTACGCGGCGGTGCGCAGCCGGTTGAGCGGGGTGTGTTCGCACGACGAGATCGAGGCTTGTGTCAGTCTGGTCTTTACGGAGTTTTATTTTGGCATCGGGCAATACGACTGCCGCCGGTGCAGTCTCAAAACCTATTTGGGCGTACTCGCCCGCAATAAAGCCATTGAGGAATTCCGGCGGACGGCGCGTCAGATGGCACAGACGGCGCATGACGAGGACGCGCTGCTGGAAGTGCCTGACAGCTTTGATCTGGAACATGAAACCGAGCGCCGCCTGCTGGAACAGCGTCTGCTGCGGGCGGTGGAAGCCTTGGGCGAGCCGGACAGCGGAATCATGATACAACGCTATTTTTACGCCCGGTCGTCCAGAGAGATTGCCGCTGAGAGGGGCATGACCGACGCGGCAGTGCGCAAGCGGATTTCACGGGCATTGACCAGACTTCGCACCATGTTGGAAGATAACGATGCCGATGCAGCGAAAGGATGAGAAATCAGATGAAAAAAATACCGATCACCGCTTTGTTTGACCATTTGTCAGAGGAATCCGCCAAAAGCGTGATGCAGCGTTATCCTATGAAAGAGAGTGTGGACGATATGAGCAAACAGAGAATGTATCAGAACGTCATGAAAGACATTGACCGGGGTGTATCCCGTCACAACAGCGGCAAGCGGGTCTGGCGCAAGACCTCTATCGCGGCGGCGGCACTTGTCGCGGCGCTGGCGGTGGCGGGCAGCTCGGTGGCCGCCGACCAGCTCTACAAGCATTTTACCGATTACAAGCCCGCCTATACGCAGGCGCAGAAGGACGCGGTGAAAAAAGCAACATTTCCCATCCGCAAGACTGTCGAGAGTGACGGCGTGACGATTACCGCCGTGGAGGGTCTGTGCGACGGCGAAAAACTCTTTATTCTCGCCAACATCGAGGTTGACCCGTCTCAATTGACCATTCCCGAAGGACACAGCTTTTTTACCCGTCTCAGACTGCACATGAGCGGCGATTATGAGGATACGCAGATGTATCCCAGCCTGTACAATCAGGTGCTCACAAAAGACGGCAATACCTGCACCGTACTGTATATGTATGATATGGTTGACATCAAAGACGGTCAGACGCTGGCACTTGCCGCATGGGGACTGTCCACCGTTTCCGAGGATGGCACGGAAACCACCGAGGCGATTGTCCGCGACAGGAAGCTGGGCGGCTTTACGTTTGAAGCGCGTAAGAGCGACTTTGCCAAGACCTTCTCCGCGGAAAAGGGTGTCAAGCTGAATGATACTGATTTTGCTGTCACCGTCGGCTATGTGGCACCGTGGAGTGCGCAGATCAGGCTCAGCGGGGCTTATCAGGGACCTGCGATCACAGAAGCAAGCGGCGAGGAAGCATGGGCGGCACAGGCGGAACGGCTGAATGAATTGGCTGCTCAGGTGACGTTCAAGGTAGTGATGAAGGACGGCACCGTATATGAAGGCATGGGCGTCAGCAGCTCGCCGTCTTCCGACGGTAAAACCGTCGATATTGATTACTACTGTGCGTTTAACGAGTATGTTGACACCGCTGACATCGACCATGTGGAGATCAACGGCGCGGCGATGGATGTGAAGTAATTTTTCCGTTCTTTAACAAAAAACATCCAAACCATACGTTTCCCAAACCAAACTAAGGAACTGTCATGAAATAACTTGAACAGAAATCCTCGACAAACATCGTATAATCGGGATTGTTTTTCGAGAAATGTTCAACTTATTTTTCAACAGAGCCTAAATCAAACCAGACCTGAATGAACCCATACGCCTGTGCGAAGAGTTGAAAAATTCTTTGGCACAGGCGTATTTTTTTGTGGAAAAACCCTTTTTTTTTCAGGGCATTTGTGGTATCATTTTAAGCAGGAGAAAACGACGCATATTTTATCATGAAGGGGACTTTATCATGAATGAAGAAAGAATGTTTCATATCGGTCTGCCGGTGACGGTACACGCGAACTATGCCCTGCTGCCCGGCGATCCGGGGCGGGTGCCGAAGATTGCCGCCTATCTGGAAAATCCTCATGAACTGGGATGCAACCGCGAATTCCGCACATGGTCGGGGACGCTTGGGGGTGAGACGGTACTGGTGACTTCCACGGGCATCGGCGGACCGTCGGCTTCCATCGCGGTGGAAGAACTGATTGCGCTGGGCGTGACGCACTTTGTGCGCATCGGCACCTGCGGCGGTATGAATGAAGCCGTGTGTGCGGGCGATGTGGTGATTGCCACCGGCGCGATCCGCATGGAGGGAACCAGCCGGGAATATCTCCCCATCGAATTTCCCGCCGTGGCGGATTTCGGTCTGGTGCGGGATTTAGTGGACGGCGCGGCGGCTGTTGGCGTTCCCTTCCATACCGGCGTGGTGCAGAGCAAGGATTCGTTTTACGGTCAGCATTCGCCGGAGCGGATGCCCAACGGCGCGGAACTGCTCCGCAAGTGGGACGCGTGGATCGCGGGCGGCTGTCTGGCATCCGAGATGGAAGCGGCGGCGATTTACGCGGTAGCGGCAGCACGGGGCGTCAAAGCCGCGACGGTGCTGCACGTGATCTGGAACCAGATGCGCCGCGACCGGCTGGGCGATCACAGGGAAGTGCATGATACCGATCCGGCGATCCGCACCGCCATCGAGGGTCTGAAACGCACAATCATGCGAAATTCCTCACCAAATCCATAAATATGAAAAAAATATGAAAAACAACTTGAAAAATCAAAATAATATGTTATAATGTAACTAACTATGGAAATGTAGTTTGGGGGGTTATGCCCTCTTGACAGGCAATCGGGAAAAAAGATAACCAAATCCTCATGGAAGGAGGGTGTTTGGATGGATTATGCGGGATCACGGTTCCGCAGACGCTTTGTGGGTTACGACAGAAGCGCCGTTGACGCGGAATTTCAGAAGCTCATCGACCAGGTCGATGACGCGATGGATAAAAACGAGGAACTGCGCCGCGAGGTGCAGGAACTGCGGGAGGAGCGTCGCGACTGGGAATTTGCCAAGCGTTCGCTGGAAGACGAGCGCACCGCCATGTCCCGCGACAGAGCGGCACTGGCGGAATCGGTTTCGTCCATTTCGGGCAAGGTGGCAGAATTGGAGACCAGTCTGTCTTCCGCGAAAGTCGCTAATGATGCGCTGCAAAACAAAATCGATGCCACTACCTCGGAGCGGAATCAGTTGCAGCTCCGGCTCAATACGGTGGAGGAGCGTAACCATGAACTGACACTGCGCGAGCGGCAGTTCAACGAGATCGAGCAATCGGTTTCCTCCATCATGTCTGTGACCAAACGCGCTACCGACCGGTTGTTCCAGAAATCGGTGGAGAATCAGGAAAACGTCATCCGCATTGCGGGCGACGCGGCACAGGAGACAGCCATGATCCGCGCCGATCTTACAGCGGCACGCGATGATATGAATCTCGCCTTTGACGAATTTCAGGACAGAATTGATAAGATTGACGCGGCGCTGACCGGCGCGGTGCATAAGCTGGTTGCCATCAAGCACGACAGCGGTCTCAAACCCAAGAATGCCGACGCCACCATCGAAAGCGAAGTGGAGCGTCTGCTTTCCATGCGTGCGGGCGAAGTGGATTATTCCGACGGCAAGGGCTATGCCGTGCCGGTGCTGGGACCGTACAGCACGAAATTCATTTCCGATGTGGCGAAAAAGGTCAATGCCGGTGAAACGGAGGGGCATCCTGCCTCCGAACGTCCCGCCATGCCGCATACCCGACCTGACGGCGGTGCGGAAGACGACGGTGACAAGCCGCCTGTGGCGCTCAAGCGCAGCTATCCCACCGTGTTTGAATCCAACGAATCCTCCATCAAGGAAGCCAACCGGATGCTGGATGACGCCGACGAAGAGGCGGAGCGCCGCAGTGCCGACAGCGGTGTGAACAATCCGCCGCCGCCTCAGCCCCAGACCAATCCCTATCAGGGCTGCCCAAATCCCTATCAGGGCTTCCCCAATCCCTATGCGCCGCAGCAGTATGTCACACAGCCGCCTGTCCGCAATCCGATCGGATTCGGTTATACCGACGGCGCGGAGCAGGATGAACGCTACGCGCAGGCGGACATGGGAACACCCACCATTGATATGAATTCCACCCAATTGCAATATCTTTCCACGCCGCCCGGTATGACGTATGACGCGCCTCCCCTGACGATGGAGATGACGCAGACAGTACCGGACAGCGCAGCGGCAGTCGCCGTGCAGCCGTCCGCGCCGACCTTTGTACCCAATGCGCCGATACCCCCAGACGGTGCGCCAAAGCAGTCGGGAGAATCGGCAGCGTCGCCTGCCGCCAAGCGTGTGGCAGTGCGGAAACACGTGAAAATCGTGTCTGCGGACGAACGGGAAAAGGTGTCGGTCACGCTTCGTCATGGGAAATAGAGAGAGATTTTGCCAAAACACGAAAGACGCAAAAGCACCGTTGATAATACCGACGGTGCTTTTTTGCTGAAAGGTTTTTCAAGATGATTGACGTATTATACGAGGACAGGTCTCTGATTGTCTGTCTCAAGCCGGTGGGGGTGCTGTCGCAATGCGACGGACAGCGGGATATGGTGTGCCTGCTGCGGGAGCAGTGCGGCGGGGATATCTATCCGCTGCACCGTCTGGACCGGGAAGTTGGGGGCGTGATGGTGTTTGCGCGGGATGTCAGGACGGCAGCCGCATTGTCTGCGCAAATCCAGCGGGGTGAGTTTGTCAAGCGATATCTGGCGGCAGTAGAGGGAATTCCCCAACCGTCGGAGGGGGAAATGCGGGATTTGCTTTTCAAGGATTCCCGGCGGAACAAGAGCTTTGTGGTGAACCGTCCGCGCAAGGGCACCAAGGAGGCGCGGCTGGCGTATGAAACGCTTTCCGCCGCGCGGGTAAATGGCGCGGACAGTTCGCTCGTGAAGGTGCGTCTCTACACCGGGCGCACCCATCAGATCCGGGTGCAGTTTGCGTCGCGTCAGATGCCCCTGCTCGGCGACGGCAAATACGGCAGCCGCGACAGGGGCTGCACCGTGGCGCTCTGGTCGCACAGCCTGACTTTTGTCCATCCGGTTTCGGGAAAGGAAAGTATTTTCCTATCCTGTCCCGATGGCAACGCTTACCCGTGGCATTTTTTTGAAAATATTCCGGTTGTTCCGGATGGAAAGGAGCAGGATGTTCATGAAGCATCAAAAAATCTGTAAAAGACTGCTGGCGCTGGCGTTGGCGGCAGCGCTGCTGGGGAGTGTATGTGCCTGCGGCAGCGGGAAACCATCGGGCGGCGTGAAGCTGTCGGACAGCACGACGGAGCTGACCGCTCCTATCGTGCGCTCGAAAAAAGCATTGCGCGGGAAGCAGGATGACGGGCAGAAATATGGGTTTGACTGGCAATACTGGGGATTTTCCGCTGCCCTTCTGAGGAACGTCACCCGGCAGGACGGGGGTCGGGAAAATACCCTTGTGTCACCGCTGTCAGTGATGACAGCGCTGGCGATGACTGCCAACGGCGCGTCGGGCGATACGCTCACCCAGATGGATATGGCACTGTGCGGAGATATGATCGCGCTCGACAGTATGAAGCCTTTGGATAGGGACGGGCGCAATTCATGTCTGGGCGCGTATCTCGACAGTCTGCCGCACAGCGGTAAGGCGTCGCTCTCTTCCGCGAATTCTGTCTGGCTCAAAGAGGGCGCGCTGAACGTCAAAAAAGACTTTCTGCAAACCAATGTCGATGCCTACAACGCGCAGGTGTTTTCGACGGCGTTCGATGAGAATACCCGGAATGACATCAACCGCTGGGTATCGCTCAGAACCGGCGGCAGAATTGAAAACATGCTGGACGACATTCATCCCAATGCTGTGATGTATCTCATCAACGCGCTGACCTTTGATGCGGAGTGGCAGGATATCTACCGCGAGGAACAGGTGTTCGACGGCGAGTTTACCGATATCGACGGCAAGGTGCAGACTGTACCTATGATGCGTTCGGAGGAAAGGGTCTATCTGGACGACGGCATGGCGACCGGCTTTGTCAAGCCCTATGCGTCGGGCTACAAATTTGTGGCGATGGTGCCGAATGAGGGTGTGACGCTGCAAGAGTATGTGGAAAAACTGCCGGTTTTCCAGCTGTTCCCGCAGCTTCGCGAAGATGACGGCGAAACGGTGATGGTCAGCCTGCCGAAGTTCAGCGCGACGTATTCCGTGGAACTCAGCGACGCGCTGAAAGCGATGGGTATGACCGACGCCTTTGACCCCGGTAGAGCGGATTTCTCGGATATGGCGGACGCGAAACCGGATGATCTGTATATCGGGCGGGTGCTGCATCAGACCGCGATTGCGGTGGACGAGAAGGGTACCAAGGCAGGCGCGTCCACGGCGGTAGAAATGCTCACAAAAGGTGCCATTTTGCGCACGGTTTTTCTTGACAGACCGTTCCTCTATATGATTGTGGACGAAGACAATGGGCTGCCGGTCTTTATCGGACAGGTGACGCATTTTTAGAGAAGCCCAATTAGCCGCGCAGCGGCGCGGGGTGCAGGGGGTGAGCTCCCTGCCGAGGTCAAGGGCGAGTAGCCCTTGCAGGGGACCGGGGGCAGCGCCACCGGTAGGCAGGCGGAAGCCTGCCGAGCGAGATGAGTCAAGATCTATAACGGGGTCGGGCGAATTCTTTAACAGAACCCTCCCAAACAGATTTCTCCGACAACCATTTGACGTGGAGAAATGCCTGTGCTATAATCAAAAAGCGATACGTTAAGGAAAGAAGCCGATCACCATGAATCTTTTAAAAATCCCCTGTGACTGTCATCTGCACACCGACAATTCGTTTGACAGCGAAACCCCCGCCGCGCTTCAGGTGGCAAGAGCGCGGGAACTGGGCATTCCGTATATTGCGCTGACCGATCATTGCGATATTCTCGAATGGAGCGACGCGAATATTGCCAGATCCAACGCGCAGGCGATGGAACTCAACGCCCTGTATGACGACATCACCGTGCTGCGGGGTATCGAACTCGGAGAACCGCTGCAGGATATGGACGAAACGTCCCGCGCGCTGGGGCTCTGTGAGTACGATTTCGTGCTTTGCTCGCTGCACAACATTCAGGGCGAGGAAGATTTTTATTACCTCCACCCCGATCGTTCGCAGGCTGCCGAATTGGTCAGGCGGTATTTTGAAGAACTGTTGGAAATGGTGAAGTGGAACCAGTTCGATTCCCTCGCCCATCTGACCTATCCCTTGCGCTACATCACCGAGCGGGACGGCGTGCCGGTGGATATGACACCTTACCTGCCCATCATCCGTGAAATTTTAGCCACTCTCGCCGCGAACGGCAAGGCGCTGGAAATCAATACCTCCGGTTTGCGCAACCCCGACGGTATGCTGCTGCCGACGGGGGATTATGTGGAACTGTTCCGCCGGCTGGGGGGACGTTATATCACCCTCGGCAGCGACGCTCACACGCCGGAGCATCTGGCGGTGGGCATGGCGGAAGGCATCGCCGCCGCGAAGGAAGCGGGCTTTACGGCTGTGACGGTTTTCATCAACCGGCAGCCCGTGGAGATACCGTTTGCGTGACCATTACACAAATCCCCTGTTGCAATCCGGCGGGGAAAATGATATAATAGGCAGGAAAGTAAATCACGGGGTAAGGAGTGACACGCGAATGCGAAATAAAAGAAGCTGGACGGCGGTCATTGCGGCGGGAATGCTGCTGCTGTCGCTGTGTGCGTGCGACAGCGGGAACGGTAAAACGACAACGGAAAAATCCGTCAGTCCATCCGAAACGTCTGTGTCAAGTGAAGCGCCAGTGAACGACGCTTTGACTGTGGATTCCGCGTTGAAGGAGGGGCAGACCGTGATGTTCGGGCGCTATGAACAGGACGGCAACCTCGAGAACGGCGCGGAACCGATTGAATGGCGGGTGCTGTCGGTGAAGGACGACCGGGCGATGCTGATTGCCGAAAAAATCCTCGATTGCAAACCCTTCCACGAAACCGGGTGGGTGAGTGTGGACTGGGAAACCTGCACGCTCCGCACATGGCTCAATGAGGATTTCTGTCAGGCGGCATTCTCGGAGGAGGAGCAGGTCAAGCTGCTGGATACGTCGCACGACGGCAGTACCGACAAGGTGTTCCTGCTGAGCTACAAACAAGCCAAGTCGCTCTTTGCGTCCAAAGCCAAACGAAAGGGCTTCCCCACGGCATATGCCCTCCAACAGGGTCTTCTGGAAAACGAAAACGGCACGGGTATGTGGTGGATTGCGTCTTACAACCATCATCCCTACCGCGTGGATTACATCAGCCGCGGCGGCGGGATTAACGAATACGGCGCCCGTGCCCATGACAATTGGGTGGGCGTGCGTCCTGCCGTGCGGGTGAAGTGGAAGGTTTCGGATTGAGGCGTAAAGAAGGGCATTATTATTTCCATCATTTGCAACGCAAGTTCTTTCCAAAAATTGCGTTGCAAATTTGTTTTTGCGGAGGAGGGAATGTCAGGACAAATGTTTGCCCATCTTCATTTGCACACGGAGTACAGTCTGCTGGACGGAGCCTGCCGCATTCAGGAATTGATCAGCGCCGTGAAGGAACTGGGGCAGGAAGCCGTTGCCATTACCGACCACGGCGTGATGTACGGCGCGGTGGAATTTTACAAGGAAGCCGTCAGACAGGGTATCAAACCCATCATCGGGTGCGAGGTCTACGTTGCGCCGCGCAGCCGGTTCGATAAGACCCACGGCGTGGATTCGGCGTATTCCCATCTCGTCCTGCTGTGCGAGAACAGCACCGGCTATCAGAATTTAATCCGGCTGGTGTCGCAGTCGTGGACGGAGGGATTTTATAATAAGCCCCGTATCGACCGCGAACTGCTTGCGCAGCATACCGATGGTTTGATTGCCCTTTCCGCCTGTCTGGCGGGGGAGATTCCCCGCTGTTTGCAAAACGGTGATTATTCATCCGCGCTGGAATGCGCCAAGACCTATCGTGAAATGTTCGGGGAGAACAACTTCTTTCTTGAACTCCAGAATCACGGCATAGAGGAGCAAACAATGGTCAACGCGGGGCTGATACGTCTCCACCGTGAAACCGGTATTCCGCTGGCTGCCACCAACGACTGCCACTACATCCGGAAATCCGACGCGAAAACCCATGAAATCCTGCTCTGCATCCAGACCAAGACCACTGTGGACGATCCCGAAGCCTTCCGCTTCCCCACGCAGGAATTTTACCTCAAGAGCGAGGAAGAAATGCGCGCGCTCTTTCCCGAAGCACCCGAAGCCTGCGACAATACTGTGAGGATTGCCGAACGGTGCAATGTCAATTTTGAATTCGGTCACACCAAGCTGCCGCATTTTGCACTTCCCGACGGGCAGGCGGATAAAAACCACGCGGACTATCTGCGGGAACTGTGCTATGAGGGCTTGCGGGCAAAGTATGCCCATCCCGAAGACGAAACGATGACCGCACGGCTGGACTATGAGCTGTCCGTTATCGAAAAAATGGGGTTTGTGGATTACTATCTGATTGTGCGGGACTTTGTGCAGTACGCGAAGGGGAGAGGCATTCCCGTCGGACCCGGCAGAGGTTCCGGCGCGGGCAGTCTGGCGGCTTACTGCGTGGGCATCACCGACGTGGACCCCATCCGCTACAACCTGCTGTTTGAGCGGTTCCTCAACCCCGAACGGGTGAGTATGCCGGATTTTGACATCGACTTCTGCAACGAGCGTCGGCAGGAGGTCATTGATTACGTCATCGGCAAATACGGCAAGCAGAACGTGGCGCAGATTGTCACCTTCGGCACGATGGCGGCAAAGGCGGCGGTGCGGGATGTGGGACGGGCGCTGGGATATCCTTACGGTCTGATCGACCGTGTCGCCAAGCTGATTCCCTATGCCCTGCATATCACCCTGCAGGAAGCACTGGCGGCATCGGACGAACTGCGGAAACTGTATGAATCCGACGGGCAGGTGCGGGAACTGCTCGACCTGTCCATGCGTATCGAGGGAATGCCGCGTCACGCGTCCACCCATGCGGCAGGCGTGGTGATTACCCAGCAGCCCGTGAGCGAATATGTCCCGCTCGCCGTCAATGATGACGTGATTGTCACGCAGTACACCATGACCGTGTTGGAAGAACTCGGACTGCTGAAAATGGATTTTCTGGGCATCCGCAACCTGACGGTCATCAAGGACGCGGAAGAGATGATTCAGCGCAAGCACCCCGATTTCAGTATTCGCACGATTTCCTATGACGACCCCGACGTGTTTGCTATGATGTCCGCCGGAGAGACAGAAGGCGTCTTTCAGTTTGAATCGGCGGGAATGCGGAGTGTCCTGCAACGCATGGCGCCGCGCAGTGTGGAAGACCTGACGGCAGTGCTGGCGCTTTACCGTCCCGGACCCATGGCGTCCATTCCGCAGTATATCGAGAACCGCCGGCACCCCGACCGCATTTCCTACGATGATGAGCGCCTGCGCGACATTCTCGACGTGACCTATGGCTGTATTGTCTATCAGGAGCAGGTCATGCAGATTTTCCGCGCGCTGGCGGGCTATTCGCTGGGACGCGCCGACGTGGTGCGCCGTGCCATGAGCAAGAAGAAGCACGACGTGATGGAGCGGGAACGGCAGGTCTTTATTGACGGACTGACCGATGAAGACGGCAGTGTGATTGTGGAAGGCGCGGTCAGACGGGGGGGATCGAGAGAAGCGGCGGAACGGATTTTTGACCGGATGTCGTCCTTTGCGTCGTATGCCTTCAACAAGAGCCACGCGGTGTGCTATGCGACGGTGGCGTATCAGACCGCCTATCTCAAATGCCGCTTCCCCGGCGAATATATGGCGGCATTGCTGACGAGCATTTTTGACTGGCGGGGCAAGCTGGCGGAATATATCGTCGAATGCCGCCGTCTGGGCATTCCCGTCCTGCCGCCGAGCGTCAACGAAAGCGGTATGCACTTTGTCTGTACGGGGGACGGTATCCGCTTCGGACTGCCCGCCATCAAGAATCTCGGCAAGGGCGCGATTGAAAAGATTGTGCGGGAGCGGGAAACCGGCGGCGCCTATACCTCCTTTACGGATTTTTGCAGCCGTGTGAGCGGCGGAGAGATTAACCGTCGCGCCATTGAAAGTCTGATCAAGAGCGGTGCGCTCGACGGTCTGGCGGACAGCCGCCGTCAGATGCTGCTTTCGCTGGACCGTGTGATGGACGAGCTGGAAAACGACCGGCGGCGCAATCTCGAAGGGCAACTCAATCTGTTCGGCGGGGAGGAACGGCTGGAGCAGCGTGTCATGCTGCCGGACACCGAGGAATTCCCGCTGCCCGATCTGCTGGCGATGGAAAAAGAAGTGACCGAAATGTACCTCAGCGCCCACCCGCTCGACGCGTATGCCGTCGTCGCTCAGCGCATTCACGCCACGCCACTGCGGAAGATTCTGGCGGCGGCGGAGGACGGGATGAACGCCGGATATAAAGACGGTCAGACGGTCCGGCTGCTGGTGATGATAGAGTCCATGAAACTCAAGCTCTCCAAAAACAATGAGAAAATGGCGTTTGCGGTGATCGGGGACGCGGGCGGTTCGCTGGAAATGATTGTGTTTCCCAAAACGCTGGCGGCTTACGCGGGTCTGGTGGCGGAGCATGTGCCGCTGATTGTGGACGGCAAAATCAGCCTGCGGGAAGAGGAAGAACCCAAGATTCTATGTGAGCGGCTGTTTGCGGTAGAGGAAGCCGACCGTCTTCCCCCTCTGACCGACCGGCGAGGGGAGACGGTGCCGGTGGGGACGCGTGAGATACATGAACCGCCGCCGCGCGGCAATCCGGTTCTGTATCTGCGGGTGCCATCACTGGACTCGGAAGCATGGCGGAAGGCGCTGCGGGTGATCCGGATCTTCGACGGTACCTCACGGGTATTCCTGAGATGTCTCGATACAGGACAGATGATGGAGGCGCGGCAGTACCGGGTGATGATGAACACCGTGATGCTGGATGAACTCAGCCGGATATTGGGGAGCGATAACGTGGCAGTCCGGTATGAAAAGCAGTGAAAAACAGCCGATGGAGAGCGTTATGGTTCAGACCGGGGCAGTCATTTGGCGCCAAAACACCAAAATTAAAAAAAATCCCTGTTTTTTGGCAAAAAGTTGTTGCGAAATCCGTAGTTTATGCTATAATTGACATAAGAATACGATTGTCGCGGGAGATGACTTGTCTTTCCCGGCAACTTCACATAGGTTAAGGAGGATACTTATCATGAGCAAGGCAAAATCTATTGCGGTTCTCACCAGCGGCGGTGACGCCCCGGGCATGAACGCCGCCGTCCGTGCGGTGGTCAGAACGGCCATCTATAAGGGAATGGACGTTTACGGCGTGCAGAGAGGCTACAACGGTCTTATCACCGGCGACGTCAACAAGATGGATCTGAGAAGCGTTTCCGATATTATCCACAGAGGCGGTACGGTGCTGTACACCGCCAGAAGCCCCAAGTTCAGAACCGAAGAGGGTGTGAAGCAGGCGGCTGATTACTGCCGTCAGCTGGGTATTGAAGGCGTGGTGGTCATCGGCGGCGACGGTTCCTACCGCGGCGCGCGCGACCTGACCCACGCGGGCATTCCCTGTGTCGGTCTGCCGGGCACCATTGACAACGACATCAGTTCCACCGACTATACCATCGGCTTCGATACGGCGATGAATACCGCCATGCACATGGTTGACAATATCCGCGACACATCCCAATCCCACGACCGTTGCAGCGTCGTCGAGGTCATGGGCAGAAACGCCGGTTATCTGGCGCTTCACACCGGTATTGCCTGCGGCGCTACCGCTATTCTGGTGCCGGAGATTCCCTTCGATCTGGAGAGAGATGTCATCGCCAAGATCACCCGCACCCAGCGCACCGGCAAGAAGAATTTCATCATTGTCGTGGCGGAAGGCGTCGGCGGCACCGAAAAGATTGCCCGCCATATTCAGGAACTGACCGGCATCGACACCAGAGCCACCATTCTGGGTCATGTGCAGCGCGGCGGTTCGCCCACCGTGCGTGACCGTGTGCTGGCAACCCAGCTGGGCTATCATGCGGTGGAACTGCTGGAGCAGGGTATCGGCAACCGTGTTGTCGGCATCAAGGAGGACAAAGTGGTTGATTTCGATATTGACGAAGCGCTCGAAATGCACAAACCCTTTGAAATGGATCTCTTTAAAATTGCGGATGCGGTTTCCATCTAAATTCTCACATTGATTATGAAGAAAAAGGCAGCATTTTCTGTTGAAATATAGGAAATGCCTGCCTTTTTATTGCTTTTTACAGCAGGAAAAGAAAGAAGGAATCATTTATGAGTAAGAAAGTAGCAGTGATTATGGGCAGTGACAGTGATTTGCCCGTGGTCAAATCCGCCATTGCAGTTCTGCGCAATTTCGGCGTGGACTATGAGGTGCGGGTCATGTCCGCCCACAGAACCCCTGACGCGGCGGCAAACTTCTCTAAAACCGCCAAGGAAAACGGCTTCGGTGTGATTATCGCGGCAGCCGGCAAGGCGGCGCATCTGGGCGGCGTGCTGGCGGCGCACACGATACTGCCGGTCATTGGCATTCCGATCAAATCCTCCACGCTCGACGGTCTGGACGCGCTGCTTGCCACCGTGCAGATGCCGAGCGGCATTCCCGTGGCAACCGTGGCGATTGACGGCGCTGCCAACGCGGCGCTGCTTGCCATTCAGATGCTGGCGCTGTCCGACGAAGGACTTTCCCAGAAGCTGGCGGACTACAAGATTCAGATGGCGGAGGGTGTGGCTGCCAAGGACGCCGCGCTGCAGGAAAAACGGTCTGAACTGTAATCACGGGTGTGAAGTGTGGAAAGCAGAAAGATGAGAGCTGGGGTGAACGGTATTGTTGGATAAACTGAATGAAGAATGCGGCGTATTCGGCATTTACGGGGCAGATGAAAACCGGGTGGTGCAGCTGACCCATCTGGCGCTGTATGCCATGCAGCACAGGGGACGCGACGGCGCGGGAATGGCTGTCACCGACAGCGAATTCATCTACGCCTATAAGGATCTGGGCTGGGTGGCGGATGTCTTTACCCCGAAGGTGCTGCGGCATATCAAGCCCGGACACATCGCCATCGGTCATGTGCGCAATTCCCGCAAAGCGGTGGTGGAGCGGTTTGCCGCCCAGCCGCTGGTCATGCGCTATATGAAGGGCTCCATGGCGCTTGCCAACAACGGCGCACTGGTCAACGGCTACGAAATGCGCACAGCGCTCGAACATGACGGCGCGATGTTCCAGACGTCGAGCGACGCGGAAATTTTTGCCTATCTGATTGCCCGGAAACGTGTGAAATCTTCGTCACTGGAAAAAGCCGTTGTGGAAGCGATGGACGACATTCAGGGCGCCTATTCGATGGTGATTCTCGGACGTCACAAACTGATTGCCGTGCGCGACCCGCGGGGAATGCGTCCGCTGTCGCTCGGCAGAATCGGCGACGACTGCTGGGTAGTGGCAAGCGAGACCTGCGTCTTTGACGGCATCGGGGCGGAACTGGTGCGGGATATCGAGCCGGGCGAAGTGCTGATGATCGACGAAAAGGGGCTGCACTCCGACCGCACACATTGCGGCAAACAGACGCCCGCGCTTTGCATTTATGAGTATGTCTATTTTGCCCGACCCGATTCGGTCATTAACGGCAAGAGCGTACACGAGGTGCGGCTGGACATCGGACGGCTGCTTGCCAAAGAACACCCGGTGGATGCCGATCTGGTGTGCGGCGTGCCGGATTCGGGCATTTCGGCGGCGATCGGCTATTCGCTGGGCAGCGGCATTCCCTATGGTACCGCGCTGGTGAAGAATAAATATATGTCGCAGGCGCATCTGCCCAAGAACGACGATGTCCTTCAGGAACTGGCGCTCAAATGCAAGCTCAATGTGCTGGAGGCGGTCATCCGGGGAAAACGGGTCATTCTGATCGACGATTCCATCATCAAGGGCATGACCGCGCGGCATATTATCAACCTGCTGCGTCAGGCGGGCGCGACGGAGGTGCATCTGCGCATTTCGTCACCGCCGGTCTTTAACACCTGCTACTTCGGCACGACCATCAATGACCGCGGTTCGCTCATTACCAGCACCATGAAGGTGGAGGAAATCTGCGCGGCGGTAGGCGCCGATTCACTGGGCTTTGCCTCGGTGGAGGGCATCCATTCCCTGCCCGGTGTGGATTGCATGGGCATCTGTGACGCCTGCTTTACGGGGCATTATCCCATGCCCATCAGTGAGAAGGAGCATTTTGACAAGTACCAGCAGAAGATCGGCGAATCCAAAGACGGCGATTCCAAAGATTAACCAATAGCCAATCATCAACCCATTTCAGGAGGTTTGAACCTATATGAGCAGCACAAACAGTTACAGCAAAAGCTACAAGGAAGCGGGCGTGGATGTAACCGCCGGCTATCGCTCGGTGGAACTCATCAAGGAACACGTCGCACGCACCAATATCCCCGGCGTGGTTTCGGGCATCGGGGGGTTCGGCGGACTTTTTGAGCCGGACTTCTCCGGCATGAAGACTCCCACGCTGGTATCCGGCACCGATGGCGTCGGCACCAAGCTGAAAATCGCGTTCCTCATGGACAAGCATGATACCGTGGGTATCGACTGCGTTGCCATGTGCGCCAACGACGTGGCGTGCAGCGGCGCCCAGCCGCTTTTCTTCCTCGACTATCTGGCGGTGGGCAAGAATATCCCCGAAAAAATCGCGGAGATTGTCAGCGGCGTGGCGGAAGGCTGCGTGCAGGCGGGCTGCGCGCTGATCGGCGGCGAAACCGCCGAAATGCCCGGCTTCTATCCGCCGGAAGAATATGACCTCGCGGGCTTCTGCGTAGGTCTGGCGGATAAGGAAAAGATCGTGGACTGTGCCAATGTCAAGGCGGGTGATACCCTGATCGGCGTGGCTTCCACGGGACTGCACTCCAACGGCTTTTCGCTGGTGCGCTCCACCCTGCGTCCGAGCGCGCAGAATATCCGCACCCACATCGACGAATTCGGCAAGACGCTGGGCGAGGAATTGATTACCCCCACGCGAATTTATGTCAAGTCGGTGCTGGCGCTCCAGCAGGCTGTGAAGGTACACGGCATTTCCAATATCACGGGCGGCGGCTTCTATGAGAACATTCCGCGTATGCTGCCCGACGGTCTGATGGCGCGTGTGGAGCGCAAGACCGTCAAGGTGCTGCCGGTGTTTGACTATATCCAGAAGATGAGCGACGGGAAGATTGACGATCACGATATGTTCAACACCTTCAACATGGGCGTGGGACTGGTGGTCGCGGTTGACCCGAGTGAGGTTGACGTCGCTATTGCCACGCTGAAAGCCAGCGGTGAGGACGCGTATGTCATCGGCGAAGTGATTCACGGCACCGAGGGTGTGAAGATATGCTGAAAACCAAACACATCGCGGTCTTTGTATCGGGCGGCGGTACCAACCTGCAAGCCCTGATTGACGCACAGGCGCGCGGCGAAATCAAGTACGGCGAGATTACCTTTGTCCTTGCCAGCAATGACAGGGCATACGCGATCGAACGCGCCAGGAAAGCCGGTATCGAATACGAAGTGGTATCCCGCAAGGCATACGCTGACAGCGAAGCATACGACGCGGCGATTCTCGCCGCGCTGGAACACCGGAGCATTGACCTCATTGTGCTGGCGGGATTCCTCTCCATTCTCGGACCCTCCGTCATTGAGAAATACCGCAACCGGATTATCAATATTCATCCCTCCCTGATACCGCTCTTCTGCGGCGACGGCTTTTACGGCAAGAAGGTACACACCGCCGTACTCGCGAGCGGCATGAAGGTAACGGGCGCGACGGCGCACTTCGTCAACGAAATCACCGACGGCGGCGCGATTATCCTGCAAAAGGCGGTTCCCATCGAGCAGGGCGACAACGAGGATATTCTGCAATACCGCGTGATGCGGCAGGCGGAGTGGGAGATACTGCCCAAAGCGGTGAGCCTTTTCTGTGAGGAACGGATACGGATTGACGGAAACCGGACAGAAATAGTGAATAATGAATAGTGAAGAGCGAATAATGAATAATGTCGGAAGTCCTTCGGACTTGAATAGATAGAACATAAAGGAGCGTTTGTTATGCCGGAAAATGAAGTGGTCGAATTCAAATTTGACACGCAGCTTTTGATTGAAGGTCACGACCTCGACGAAGACGCGATTTACGATTATATCACAGAGCATTTCAAGGGAGACTGCCTGCTGGCGGTCGGCGACGAGGATCTGATCAAGATTCACTTCCACACCAACGAACCGTGGCTGGTGCTGGAATACGGCGCGTCGCTGGGCGAGATTCACGATATTGTCGTGGAGAATATGCAGCTGCAAGCGGAGGGAATGCACGGATAAGTCCCGTTGGGAGCAGGGAGTTGATGATTCAAATGGAAGCCGTGAATTACGCCTTTGACATCGTCGAAGAGGAAACCACCGACAATGGGTTTGTGAAGCACGGATTCCGTTATCAGCTTCACGACAGGATTCAATGGGGCAATATGCTGTGCATTGTGCTGGCGGGTGTTCTGACCGGCATTTTGCGGCAGCAGTTTGGCTGGAACGGGACGGTCAGTGTGATTTGCCTGACGGTTTCCGCGGTGCTGCTGCTGGCGGGATTCAGTCTGATGCAGGGCTGGGAAATCTTCTGGGCGGTCGGCTACTGCTGGCGGGACGGCGATGTGACCGTGATCCAATGCGGCGGGCAGGAATGCCGTATCGCGTCGGTCAAGGAACTGACCGGCGGTGATACGCGGTTTTTCTTCGCCGGATGTTCCGTGTTCAGCATTGTGACCGATAGGGATGTATTTGAAATCTACTCGCTCCCGCTGAAAGCAGCCGAGCAATTCGAGGATTCTTCGGTTTATCCGCTTTTTCAGATGGTGCTGGATGGCTATCCCTATTTGGAATCGGTGGAATTGCCCGGACAAAAGACGAAGTACAGATATGTAAGAATCGATAAATAATGAGATAAAGGAGACATACAACAATGGAACTCATCCATTACGCCAAGGAAATCGGCGCGACCACCTATCCCGGCAGAGGCATTCTGCTTGGCAAGAGCAAGAGCGGGAAGTACGCCGTCATCGCTTACTTTATCATGGGCAGAAGCCAGAACAGCCGTAACCGCATTTTTACCCCGCAGGAGGACGGCATCCGCACGGAAGCCTTCGACCCCTCCAAGCTGGTGGATCCCTCGCTCATCATCTATGCGCCGGTGCGCGTGCTGGGCGACGATACCATCGTGACCAACGGCGACCAGACCGACACCATTTATGATTTCATGGCACAGGGCAAGACCTTTGAGGACGCGCTCAGAACCCGTACCTTCGAGCCCGACCCGCCCAACTATACCCCCCGCATCAGCGGTATTGTCCATAAGAACGGCGACTATCAGCTTTCCATCTTAAAGAGCGCCAACGGCAATCCCGATTCCGCGCAGCGCTTCTTCTTTGATTACAACGACACCCCCGCCGGTCAGGGACACTTCATTCATACTTACAAGTGTGACGGCAATCCCATTCCAAGCTACGAGGGCGAACCCACATGGGTCGAAATCGACACCGACTCCATTGACGAATTCACCGACACGGTGTGGAACGCGCTGAACGAGGATAACAAGGTTTCCCTTTTTACCCGCTTCATCGAACTGGCAACGGGCGAAACGGAGACAAGCATTGTCAACAAGAATGTGTGATTGAGAAAGGATTGGTAAAATAACATGAACGAAATGATGCTCAAATACGGCTGCAACCCCAACCAGAAGCCTTCCCGCATTTTCATGGAGGACGGCAGCGAACTGCCCATTGAAGTACTCAACGGCAAGCCCGGTTATATCAACCTGCTCGACGCGTTCAACAGCTGGCAGCTCGTCAGCGAACTCAAGAAGGCGACCGGCTATTGCGCGGCGGCTTCCTTCAAGCACGTCAGCCCCGCGGGCGCGGCGATTGGTACCCCTCTCTCCGACGTGCTGAAAAAGATTTATTTCGTGGATGATCTGGAACTCTCTCCTCTTGCCTGTGCCTATGCCAAGGCACGCGGCGCGGACAGAATGTCGAGCTACGGCGATTTCATCGCGCTCTCCGACGTGTGCGACGTACCCACCGCCAAGATGATTCAGCGCGAAGTCTCCGACGGCGTGATTGCCCCCGGCTATGAACCCGAAGCGCTCGAAATCCTCAAATCCAAGCGCAAGGGTACGTATTGCATTATCCAAATGGACGAAAATTACAAGCCCGCCGAAATCGAGCGCAAGCAGGTGTACGGCGTGACCTTCGAGCAGGGTCGTAACGAGCTGGTCATTGACGACGCTATGATGAGCAATATCGTCACCGAGTGCAAGGACCTCCCCGAGACCGCGAAGCACGACCTCATCATTTCGCTCATTACCCTGAAATACACCCAGTCCAACTCCGTCTGCTACGTCAAGGACGGTCAGGCGATCGGCGTGGGCGCGGGTCAGCAGTCGAGAGTGCATTGCACCCGTCTCGCCGGCAACAAGGCGGACAACTGGTATCTGCGCCAGCATGAGAAGGTGCTGAATCTGCCCTTTAAGGCGGACATCCGCCGTCCCGACCGCGACAATACGATTGACGTCTACATCAGCGACGATTACGACGACGTACTCCGCGACGGCACATGGGAACTCTTCTTCACCGAAAAGCCCGAACCGCTCACCAAGGAAGAAAAGAAGGCATGGCTTGCGACCATGAGCGGCGTATCTCTCGGCAGTGACGCGTTCTTCCCCTTTGGCGACAACATCGAACGCGCCAAGAGAAGCGGCGTGCAGTACATCGCGGAGCCGGGCGGTTCTATCCGTGACGACAACGTCATCGAGACCTGCAACAAGTACGGCATGACGATGGTCTTTACGGGGATTCGTCTGTTCCATCACTAACAGCGCGTTGTGCGTGCGCTCGCATTCGTTCGCTAAGTGAATGGTGAATAATGAATAGTGAATAATGGCGGAGCGCTGCGCGCTGAATGTATTTTTTGGTGTCGCGGCGCTTTTTGCTGAAATGACTCATCGAAAGGATTGACACAATCATGACATATCTGGTAGTGGGCGGCGGCGGTCGTGAACACACGATTATCCGCAAGCTCAAGGAAAGTCCCGACGTGGACAAAATCTACTGCACGCCGGGCAACGGCGGCATTTCCAAGGATGCGGAAGTGTTCGATGTCGCCGCGACGGATATTGACGGCGTGGTGGCGCTCGCCAAAGAACTCGCCGTGGACTGCGTATTCGTCGCGCCGGATGACCCGCTGGTACTCGGCATGGTGGACGCGCTCAACGAACAGGGCATCCGTGCCTTCGGTCCCAACAAGAAAGCCGCCATTATCGAGGGGAGCAAGGTTTTCTCCAAGGAACTCATGAAGAAATACGGTATTCCCAGCGCGGCGTATGAGGTGTTCGACAACCCCAAGGCGGCACTGGACTACATTCAGACCCGCGACAGCTATCCGGCAGTCGTGAAAGCGGACGGTCTGGCGCTCGGCAAGGGCGTGGTCATCGCCGAAAATTTCGAGGAAGCCAAAGCCGCGATTCATTCCATTATGGAGGATAAAATTTTCGGCAATTCCGGCAATCATATTGTCATTGAGGAATTTCTGACCGGTCCCGAAGTGTCGGTGCTGGCGTTTACCGATGGTCACTGCGTCAAGCCGATGGTTTCGTCGATGGATCACAAGCGGGTGTTCAACGGCAATCTCGGTCCCAACACGGGCGGCATGGGCACCATCAGCCCCAACCCCTATTACACCGACGAAGTGGCGCAGGAGTGCATGGACAAAATCTTCCTGCCCACCATTCATGCCATGAACGCCGAGGGCAGAACCTTCAAGGGTTGTCTCTATTTCGGACTCATGATTACGCCGAACGGTCCCAAGGTCATCGAATACAACTGCCGTTTCGGCGACCCGGAGGCGCAGGTGGTACTGCCCCGCCTCAAGACCGATTTTTCCCGGATCGTCAACGCGATTATCGACGAAAAGCTTTCCGATCTCGACATCGAATGGGACGACGGCGCGTGCGCCTGTGTCATTATGGCTTCCGGCGGTTATCCGGGGAAGTATGAGAAGGGCATCGAAATCACCGGTCTGGACAAGAACGGTCAGGTGGAAGGCGCGACGGTGTACCATGCCGGAACCAAATGCTCCGAATTTGCGGGCGGCGGCTTCCTTACCAACGGCGGACGCGTGCTGGGTGTGACCGCGAAGGGCGCCAATCTCGATGAGGCGCTGGCAAACGTCTATGCCGCGGTGGACAAAATCCGGTTCAAGGGCGCGCATTACCGCACGGATATCGGCAGAGCGTACAAGAAATCATGACGGAACTGCAATCCTGCCTTGAATGGCTGAGAGAACAATATCCCGGCGAAACCGACTTTTTTCCGCGCACCTGCGGCGATGATACGATTGAAAAATTGCCGGAGCCGCTGAGAGAGTTTTATTCCCTGTATGCCCGTGCGGAGCTTCCGTTCGGGCATATTGTTTCGCCGGAAGAAGCCTTGACTGACCCCATCGCGAAACAGGCGTTCGGGGACGAATGGTTCCAGTTCGGCTGTGACGATTATTTTACCTTCTGGCTCTGCCGGTTTGAACCGGATGGGGAAGGGCTGTGGTTCGACCCGTGGGATCACGATTCCGAAACCGCCCCGGAACCGGCATTTGCCGATCTGCCGTCCTTCCTGCGCTTTCTGGCGGAGGAATCCGAGTAGGAAGACACGCGGATTTCATAAAAACGTTGCGTGCGTTTTGGGAAAATCCGGCAGAATCCATCTTGCCAATCTCCGTACAAAGTGGTATCATGATGTCGGATATTTTGTGAAATGGTATCCATAGCAACATACAGGCATCCATTCAGAAAGAGAGGTATTCCATGAGAAAGAAACTCGTTGTGGCGCTGGCGCTGGTGCTGGCGTTGACAAGTGCGGCGGCATTGCCGACATACACCGCCTATCTGCCGACGGTGTGTGCCGCGAGTACGAACAGCGGTGATTTTCAGATTGAAAAGGGCGTGCTGGTCAATTACACGGGCGAAGCCAAAGAAGTGGTGATTCCGAGCAGTGTCACCGCCATCGGGGAAAGGGCATTCAGTTACTGCACCACCGTGGAGAAAGTGACTATTCCCAACACAGTCAAGACCATCGGCGACGGCGCGTTTGCGTATTGCTACGAGCTGGAGAGCGTCACGATTCCGGGTTCCGTCACGTCGATCGGTGCGGAGGCGTTTACTTATACGGAACTGAAGCAGGTGACGCTGCCCGATTCGGTCAAGACCGTCGGCAACAACGCCTTTGAAGGCTGCCGTATGATGACGCAGGTGACCTTGCCGGGCACGATGACCGATATCCCCGTCGGAATGTTTTACAACTGCATCAATCTCCCAAGCGTGACGCTTCCCAAAAATACCAAAACGATTGGCGCAAACGCCTTTTTCGGCTGCGGCGTGCTGCGGGATATCACGCTGCCGTCCTCCGTCAAATCCATCGGCGGGAGCGCGTTCAGCGGGTGCGCCTGCCTCACCGATATCGTGATTCCAAGCGCCGTCACCCGCATTGAGGACGGCACGTTCCACGGCTGTACGAGACTGAAAAGCGTGACGGTTCCCGATTCCGTGACCTATATCGGTCGGAACGCTTTCAGCGACTGCTGGGAACTGACAAGCCTGCCGATTCCCAAAGGGGTCACGTCGATTGACGGCGCGTTTCAGCAGTGCTACGCGCTGACTGACGTGACGGTTCCCGCCTCGGTCACGTCGATGAATGACGCGTTTGCGTCCTGCACCGGTCTGAAAACCGTCCGCCTTTCGTCCGGTGTCAGGTCGCTGGACGGCGCGTTCAGCGGTTGCGAGAGCCTGACGGGTGTTACGATTCCCCAAGGGGTTACTTCCCTCGGCAACTACACCTTTTACAACTGCCGCAGTCTGACCGGCTTGACGGTTCCCGATTCCGTGACATCGGTCGGTATCTGGGCATTCAGCGGCTGCACCGGTCTGACCGACCTCGTGCTGCCGGACAGCGTAACCACCGTGGACAGTTACGCGTTCAGCGGGTGCAGCAATCTGAAACATATCACCCTCTCCAAAAAGCTCACATCGCTCGGCGGCGGCGCGTTTGAATATTGCGCGGCGCTGACCGATGTAAACATCCCGAAGTCGCTCACTGTCATTGAAGACGGTATGTTTGCGGGCTGCAAGGGTCTGACAAGCGTGACGATTCCGAACACCATCACCTCTGTCGGCGGGGGAGCGTTTAAGGGGTGCGGCAGTCTGACTTCTATCACATTGCCCGCTTCCGTCAAATCGCTGGGGAGCAACACGTTTTACGGGTGCGGCAATCTGACAAGCGTGACGCTTCCTGATTCCGTGACGAACATTCCGGGCGGAATGTTCGGACAGTGTAAAAAACTTACAAATGTGACGATTCCGTCCGGTGTCACCTCCATCGGCAGCTGGGCGTTTGAGGATTGCAGAGGCATCAGGAGCCTGACCATTCCGAAATCCGTGAAGAGTCTCGGAGACGGCGCGTTTGCGGGCTGTACCGGGTTGACGGGTATTACGGTTCCCGCGTCGGTGACGACGCTGCCGGACAGCGTGTTCGCCGGCTGTCTGAACCTGACAAGCGTGAAGCTGGCGGGCAATGTCACGTCCATCGGCAGTTTTGCTTTCAGCGAATGCAGCAATCTGATGAACTTTACGATACCCGGCACGGTGAAATCCGTCGGCATGTATGCCTTCAACCGATGCAGCACTTTGACGAGCATGACGGTGCCGGATGCCGTAAAAACCGTGGAAGACGGCACGTTCTACAACTGTTTCCGCATGACCCGCGTGACGCTACCCAAATCCGTGACGCAGATCGAATACGACGCGTTTATGGGAACGGGGTTGGAAAACGTATTCTACGCCGGTTCCGAGAGCCAGTGGAAGGGTATTTCCATCAGCGCCGGCAACAATCGGCTGGTCAACGCCAAGAAATACTACAACGGCAAGACGATTCCCGAAATCGTGATTACCGCGCACCCGGCGGATGTGCAGGGCAAGCTCGGGGAGGCTGTCTCCATGCAGGTCAAGGCGACCGGCAGCGGACTGACCTATCAGTGGCAGCTGAGTGACGACGGCGGCAAGACGTGGCGGGACAGCTCGGTGAAAACCGCGCGTTATGACACGACGCTCACCGAGAAGAATGACGGACGGTTCGTCCGCTGCGTGCTGACCGACAGTTACGGCAGCAAGCTCATCACCAAGAGCGCGACCATGAAAATCAACACGCTGGAAATCACCCGCCAGCCTGTCAGCGTGACCGTCCCATACGGCGCGGCGGTGTCCTTCCGCGTCAAGGCGGTGGGTCTTGATGTGAAGTATCAATGGCAGCTCAGCGATGACAGCGGGAAAACATGGCGCAACAGCTCCGTGCAGACGGCGGATTACAGTACCACGCTCACCGAAAAGAACGCGGGACGCTGCGTCCGCTGTGTCGTCACCGACAAAGACGGCAGGCAGCTGATTTCCGACACCGCGTCCATGAATCCCGACGGTGTGACCATCACCGCACAGCCTTCCGACAGCAAGGTCAGATTCGGCGGCACGGTTTCCTTTGCGGTCAAGGCGACCGGCGGCAAGCTTGCCTACCAGTGGCAGCTCAGCGACGACGCGGGCAAGACGTGGCGGAACAGTTCCGTGAAGACCGCCAATTATCAGACCACACTCAGCGAAAAGAATATCGGTCGGTATGTCCGCTGCGTTGTCACCAACCCGGGCGGCGCGACAGCGACTTCCCAAGCCGCCGTTATGCGGCTGGACGGTGTGGGAATTACATTACAGCCCGCAGACAGCAAAGCGTCTATCGGCGGAAAAGTGTCCTTCCGCGTCAAGGCAGTGGGCGAGGGTCTGATTTATCAGTGGCAGCTCAGTGATGACGCGGGCAAGACGTGGCGCAACAGTTCCGTGAAGACCGCGACGTATGGAACTACCCTGACGGACAAAAACAACGGCAGATCTGTCCGCTGCATAGTGACGGACAAATACGGCCATCAGGCAATTTCCAAAACCGGGGTCATGAGGGTGAAGTAAGAAATCGGATAGGCGGCAGGTGTGTTGCCGTAACAAACAGGAAAAAGCAGTGTCGCAAACCGTTCCCATGCAGGGCGGCGAAGGCACTGCTTTTTTCCTTGCAAAATGCGGTTTCGCGTGGTACAATGTTGGCAAATCCATTTCGGAGGAAGTATCTGATTATGAATATGGACGGTTTTATCCACCTTGCGGAGCTGCAGGGAATGCTGATGCTCATGCTGCTCATCGGGCTGATCATGCGCAAAACAGGCACCATTACCGAGGCGGGCAAAAAAAGCCTGACAGACCTGATTATCAATATTATTCTGCCGTGCAATATTATCTATTCCTTTATGATTGAATTTTCGTATCAGATTTTCATCAGTTGCGGGGTAGTGCTGCTGATCTCGGTGGTGATACAGTTGATGTGTACGACCATCAGCCGCTTCTGCTACAACAGGGTTCCCGACGGACAGAAGGAAGTGCTGCAATACGCGACGGTATGTTCCAACGCGGGATTTATGGGCAATCCCATCGCGGAATCGGTCTTCGGTTCGCTGGGACTGCTCTATGCCTCGATTTATCTGATTCCGCTGCGCATTGTGATGTGGTCGGCGGGCGTGTCATATTTTACGCACGCTTCCGACCGGAAAACCGTCATCAAAAAAGTGGCGACCCACCCGTGTATTATCGCGGTGTTCATCGGACTGTTCCTCATGGTGACGCAAATCCGGCTGCCGGGATTTCTGTCGCAGACCATCTCCAAAATCGGCGGCTGCACGACTGCCATGTCCATGTTTATCATCGGGGCGATTCTGGCGGAGGTCAACATCAAGACCCTTGTGAGCAAGGTGACGCTGCTCTATACGGGACTGCGGCTGGTGCTGATTCCGCTGGCGGTGTACGCGGGCTGTATGCTGTTTCATGTGAATCCGCTGCTGATGGGGGTTTCCACGGTGTTGGCGGGAATGCCGGCGGGTACGACGACGGTGATTCTCGCCGCCAAATACGGCGGGGACGAGCATTTTGCCACCAAGTGCGTGGTGCTGAGTACGGTGCTGTCGCTGGCAACCATTCCGGTGTGGTGCATTCTTGTCAACCTATAACGCCGTTCCGCATATTCTGACGGTGGAAAATAAACCGTCAATCGTGAATCTTTCACAATTATGCCGGTGATGTTTTGGACAATTGTGTGGTTTTCACGGTTGACAAATTTTCCACCGTATGATTTAATAATATAAGTCAGAAATCAGCGCCTGCCCCTGACCTTGATAGGGTTCAAAAAAATTGTCAGGGGGACGAGGATGGAAGTTTATCGAAAGATTCGGCGGATGCTTCCCGGCTTGACAGAGGAGCTGCCATCCGGCACACAAATCCCGCGGGCAACGGCGGGGACAAACGTGCCGGAACTCTGTGATACAATGGAGGTACTTATCTATGTGTGGTATTGTAGGTTACATCGGTGACAAGAATTCCACGGAAATCCTGATCGACGGTCTGAAAAAGCTGGAGTACAGAGGCTATGACTCCGCCGGCGTGGCAGTCTTCGGAGCGGACGGCGTGAATGTTGTCAAGGCGAAGGGACGTATCAAGAATCTCGAAGACAAGATCGGCGAAAATGTGCCGCAGGGCGTGTGCGGTATCGGTCACACCCGCTGGGCGACCCACGGAGCGCCCTCCGATGTCAACAGCCACCCCCATCGCAGTGGCAAGGTCACGCTGGTGCATAACGGCATTATCGAAAATTACTCCGAACTGCGCGAGGAAATGCGTGCCGAAGGGCGCGTGTTTGTCTCCGAGACCGACACCGAAGTGGCGGCGCAGCTCATCGACAAGTGCTATGCGGGCGACCCCATCGCGGCGATTTATGACGCAGTGGCGCAGATTCGCGGTTCCTACGCGTTCGGCATTCTGTTTGACGATCAGCCCGACGTGCTGTATGCCATCCGCAAGGACAGCCCGCTGATTGTGGGCATCGGTGAAGGCGAGAATTATATCGCCTCCGACATTCCCGCGATTCTCAGCCGCACCAACCAATACTACCTGCTCGAAGAAAACGAGCTGGCGATTATCCGCGCGGACAGCATCGAGATTCTCGACTGCGAAAAAGCGCCGATTCAGAAGGAAGTCTTCAAAGCCACATGGGATGTGTCGGCAGCCGAAAAGGGCGGCTATGATCACTTCATGCTCAAGGAAATCAACGAGCAGCCCAAGGTGCTGGCGGATACGATTCTTCCCCGTCTCAAGGACGGCGCCGCACATATCTTTGCAGAAGAAATGCCCGACATCTCCAAAATCAAGCGGCTGCACGTCGTCGCCTGCGGTTCGGCGCTCCATGCCGGCATGGTGGGACGGCACATGATTGAAAAAATCGCCAAGGTGCCGGTCATGACCGAAGTCGCCTCGGAATTCCGGTATTCGTCGCTGCTCTTTGAAGAGGGTGACGCGGTGGTGCTGATTTCCCAGAGCGGCGAAACCGCCGACACGCTGGCAGCACTGCGCATTGCCAAGAAGAGAGGCATTCCGACCATTGCCATTGTCAACGTCGTCGGTTCCACCATTGCCAGAGAAGCCGACATCGTGCTTTACACATGGGCAGGTCCCGAAATCGCCGTTGCCACGACCAAGGCATACACCTGTCAGGTGGCGGTCATGCTGCTGATGGCACTGCGGTTTGCGAGCGAGCGCGGCACGGCTTCCGCGGAGGAACTGGCGCATTATGCCGACCTGCTGCGGCAGATTCCCGATGTGGTGGCAGGTCAGCTCACCCATATGGAAGAATATGAAGCCATTTCGCAGCATTACAAGGACTGTGAGGATCTCTTCTTCATCGGACGCGGCTATGACGCGGCGCTCTGCTGGGAAGCGTCCATCAAGCTCAAGGAAATCTCCTACATTCACTCGGAAGCATACGCGGCGGGCGAACTCAAGCACGGCACCATTTCGCTGATTGAACCGGGTATGCCGGTAGTGGCGATTGCCTCGGGCGACCGGCTCTTTGAAAAGACGGTCAGCAACGTCAAGGAAGTCAAGGCACGCGGCGCGAAGGTCGTTCTGCTCTGCAAGGAGGGCGCGAACGTGGACAGCACCGTGTACGATGACCTGATTGCCATTCCCGCCGTGGACGAATTCATCCGTCCCATTGCGGCGATTGTCCCGCTTCAGATTTTTGCCTATTACACCGCTGTCGCGCGCGGCTGTGACGTGGATAAGCCGAGAAACCTTGCCAAGTCCGTAACGGTCGAATAATCTGATTGGTCTGACGGTTGGCATACTGAAAAAATAGCAACTGTCCTGTGTGTGGACCTTTCCATTACACGGGACAGTCTTTTTTTGGCGGCGCATGGTGAGAAAGTACGGAAAAACGCAAAAATCGGTTGAAAATGCAGGAGACATATGGTATAATTGCAGAAATACATGATGCTGTTTTCATGACAAGAGAGGATTTGGATAATTTATGAACAGAAGAGGCAATATCGTTTCCTTCCGCCCCGATGTGCGGGTGCTGGATGCTACCATCCGCGACGGCGGTCTGGTCAACAACTTCTATTTCGACGATGAATTTGTGCGTGCCCTGTACCTTGCCAATGTCAAGGCGGGCGTGGATTATATGGAATTCGGCTACAAGGCGTCGAAGGAACTCTTTTCTCCCGATAAATTCGGCAAGTGGAAGTTCTGCGACGAGGCGGATATCCGTTCCATTGTGGGCGACAACAATACCGATCTGAAAATTTCGGTCATGGCGGATGTGGGACGCACCGATTTCCGCCGCGATATCATTCCCCGTTCCGAGAGCGTGATTGACATGGTGCGCGTGGCAACCTATATCAATACCATTCCTGCCGCGCTGGAAATGGTGGAATACTGCCATGAACTGGGGTACGAAACTACGGTCAATATCATGGCAATTTCCAACGCCAGTGACGTCGATATCGACGGCGCGCTGGAACTCATCTGCCGCAGCCATGTGGACGGCATTTATCTGGTGGACAGCTACGGTTCGCTCTATCCGGAGCAGATTGCCCGCCTTTCGGAAAAATATCTCTCCTACGGCGAGGCAGCGGGCAAATTTATCGGTATGCACGCGCACAATAATCAGCAGCTTGCCTTTGCGAATACCATTGAATCCATGTCGCTGGGCGTGAGCTATCTCGACGCGACGGTGTGCAGCATGGGACGCGGCGCGGGCAACTGCGCGATGGAACTGCTGCTCGGCTTCTTCAAGAACCCCAAGTACAATATCACGCCGGTGCTGCGTTTTATCGAACAGTATATGCTGCCGCTCAAGGCTTCGGGCGTGGTATGGGGCTATGACGTTCCCTATCTGCTGACCGGACGGCTCAACCGCCACCCTTCCTCCGCGATTGAGTTTATCCGCGACGGCAAGACCGATTACTGCGATTTCTATCAGGAACTGCTTGACAGAGACTAAACGTTTGCTGACCATTTTCATGGGAAGTGGAAGGGAGGCATTTATATGGCATTTGTGTCTATGATATTTGTCCTGCTGTTTTTTGTGCTGATTTTTCTGGGCGGTCTGGCACTGGTGGGAGGTGTGCTGCTGTGGATGGGACTTTCCCGGCGGCGCAAACCGGAATATGCCGGCAAGCGCTCCCCGAAGGTGCTGTTCGGACTGGGGCTGGCGATACTTACACTGCCGACGCTGGTGGTGGTGTTATATTCGGTCCGGCTGCTGACGGTGGGGATCAGTACGGCTTTCCAGTGGACACAGTACGAATGTATTCCCGACCGCTGGCGCAATGAAATGGTATCCGACACAGAAGCGGCGGACGATGCCTTGAATGCGCTTCTGACGTCGGCGGACAACGGCGACCGCGACGCCTTTTCCAAAAACTTCACCCCTGAAATACAGGCGGACGCGGGCTTTCAGACCGCGCTGGACGACTTTTTCGCGGCGTATCCCGGCGGTCTTGCCGATCTGGAACGCAAAGGCGGATACGGCGGAGGCGGCGGTTCGTATGATATGGGAACCGCGGTGCTGGATTACCATGTGCAATACGACCTGACAGACGGCGATACATGGTACCGCGTGCATCTTTCGATCTGCTACCGGAATACCGACGAGCCGGACAAGGTGGGCGTCACCGTCTTTACCGTGAGAAATCTCCCGGCGAGTGCGGCATATGAGGAAGAAGTCAGAAATGCGCCCGGAACGGAAGACGGACGGTATATGGTGTGCGATGTGTCAGGCGCCGACGGAAGAGACGTCCGGCTGATCGACGGCAACCCCTTTTTCTGGACGGCTTCCGACACGCCTCCGCTCACAGTGGACGCGCTGCGGGAACTGCTGGCGGCGCATCGCCGCATGGACGACCCGGTACTTACGTCGGCATTGGGCAGTCCCGGCGCGGTCAGCCGATACGCCGATCAACCGGATTATCGCTGTTATTATGAACTGACCTCCGAAAACGGTGAGCCGCGTTACGCGGACATTCAGGTGGAAGCGGATTCGGGCGAAATTTTCGGGGCATTTGTCTGCACGCCGGATGAGACGGATTATGATACACCGCTCTGGGACGAAGAAAACTGAATCCCAAAAAAACACCGTCCGGCAAATTCTTCCGGACGGAGAGAAAGAGAGGCAAAACCGCTATGGCAACTGTAATGATTATGGATCACCCGCTGATCCGGCATAAAATTTCCCTGCTGCGTGACAAAACCACGGGAACCAAGGATTTCCGTGTGCTGGTGGAGGAGATCGCGATGCTGATGGGATATGAGGCATTGCGCGACCTGCCCACCGAGATGGTACCCGTCAAAAGCCCCATTGCCGAATCGTTCCAGCCGATGCTCAGCGGCAGGAAACTGGCTGTGGTGCCGATTCTGCGTGCGGGACTGGGGATGGTCAACGGCATTCTGGCGCTGGTGCCGTCCGCGAAGGTGGGACATATCGGTCTGTACCGCGATGAAATAACCCACGAGCCGCATGAATATTACTGCAAGCTGCCCGAAAACATCGACGAACGTGTGGTAGTGCTGCCCGACCCGATGCTGGCGACGGGCGGTTCCGCGATTCAGGCGGTGGATTTCATCAAGGCGAAGGGCTGCACCCACATCAAATTCATGTGCATTATCGCGGCGCCCGAAGGATTGGAGGCACTGTGCGAGGCACATCCGGACATCGATGTTTATGTGGGCAGTCTCGATGAACGTCTCAATGAAAATGCCTACATCGTGCCGGGTCTGGGCGATGCCGGCGACCGCATTTTCGGTACGAAATAGTATTATTATTGATACATAAGGAGAAAAACTATGCTGAGAATCATTGTAGACTCCGGCAGCAGTATCAAGCAGGAGGAAAAAGAGAAGTACGGCGTGGATATCCTGCCGCTGAAAATACTGCTGGGCGACAAGGAATATTATGACGGCATTGACCTGCCGATGGATTTCTTCTATGACAAGCTCATCAACGAGGGAATGTTTCCTAAGACGTCCCTGCCGGGGCTGGGCTTTGTGGAGAAGCAGGTCAGGCGCTATGTGAAGCAGGGCGACGACGTGATCATTCTGCCCATTTCTTCGGGTATCTCCGGCACCTACAATTCGCTGCGGATGCTCTTTGAGGACGAGCGGAAGGTGCGCGTGATTGATACCAAGGTGGCGGTAGGCGGTATCCGCCTGCTGGTGGAAGAAGTCAATAAGTATCGCAGCGAAAGTCTCGACGCGATTGAACTCAAACTCAAACACCTGATTCCCCGTATCCGCATTGTGGCGATTCCCGAAACGCTGGAATATCTCCACCGCGGCGGTCGTCTGAGCCGGACGGCGTATGTGGCGGGCAGTCTGGCGCAGGTCAAGCCGCTGATCGGGTTTGACGCGACAGGTCATGTCAAGTCGGTAGGCAAAGCCATCGGACTGAGACGCGCCATGCAGATGCTCGCCAGCCGTCTGGAAGAAGAAGGCTGCGACACCAATTACAGCATTGTCCCTTCCTACACCTATTCCGACAAGAATCTCAAAGCACTCATCGCCATGACCGACAAGAAATATCATGCCGCGATGATTGATTTTGACAATCTCGACCCTGCGATTGCCTGTCACTGGGGTCCCAACGCCTTTGGCTATATTTTTGTGGGACGGTAAATTGTTCCGTTCCGGTCAATAAAACCTGCCGCTTTCCCTGTTCCTTACGGACAGAGAGAGCGGCAGGTTTTTTGGAGGGCGGATGTTTGAAGCAAACGGTCAGTTCTCAAAGATACGGTCGATGAAATCCTCGTCGATGCCGTCGTTGGGAATCATGCCGTCCTGCATCATGCGCATTTCGTCGTAGAGGCGGGTAGGGTCGATCATGTGGAGCACCTCGTCCACGGTGGAACAATAGCCCTGAATGTATTCCACCCGTTCGTCATCCTCGTCGAGCGAGATCAGCTCGTCGCCCTTTTCGAGCGAAGCCTCTTCGTATTTCGAGATGAACTGCCGCTCGGTGAGAGTATCCATGTCGCGGCGCATTTCGGTGAGCGCGTCGCTGATGCCCTCGTTGTAACTTTCGGGAAAATCGGACGCGTCCACCAGCTCGCTGCACATGGCAAATTGCAGCATACGCTCAGTGATATCGGCAATTGTCAGCTCGGAGATTATTCTGTCACGGGTATCGTTCATGATTATTCCTCATCTCCGGTCTGGGACGCCATTTGTTCGGGCGCCGAGACCTTCATCATGTGCAGAATGTTGGCGATAACCTGACGCACGCCGTCGCAGAGCATCAGACGGGCGGCGGTCAGATGTTCATCTTCGTTGCCCAGCACGCGGCAGTCGTGGTAGAATTTGTGATACTTGGCAGCCAGCTCCATGACGTAACGGGTCATGCGGGCAGGTTCGTATTCCTTCGCAGCTGCGATGATTTCATTGGGCAGGCTGGACAGATAGCGGATGAGCTCCACTTCGGAGGGATGGGTGAGCAGATCGAGCCATTCCGCGGGTACTTCGTCGAGGTTGTATTTTTTGGCTTCCTCCCGGCGGAAAATCGAACAGATTCTCGCATGGGCGTACTGCACATAATAAACCGGGTTCTGGGAATCCTCCCGCACGGCAAGTCCGAGATCAAAGTCCATCTGCGTGTTGGCTTCGCGGAGATTGAAGAAGAAACGCGCCGCGTCGGCGGAAACTTCATCCAGCAGGTCGGCGAGCTGAATTGCCTTGCCGGTGCGCTTGCTCATCTTGACCGGCACGCCGTTGTCCATGAGGCGGACCAGCTGCATGAGGACGATGTCCAGTCTGGAGCCGTCGAGACCGATGGCGTCCATCGCGCCCTTCATGCGGGCGACGTGTCCGTGATGATCGGCGCCCCATACGTCGATGCAGGTGTCAAAGCCGCGCTTCTCGAATTTGTTGCGGTGATAGGCGATATCCGCCGCGAAATAGGTGGGATTGCCGTTGGCGCGGACGAGTACCTCGTCCTTCTCGCCGCCGAATTGAGTGGCTTTGTACCAGACAGCGCCTTCCTTTTCATAGGTCAGCCCCTTGTCGGTGAGAATGTCGATGATTTCCTGCACTTCGCCGCTGTTGTGGAGCGTGCTTTCGAGGAACCATGTGTCGTATGCAATGCGGTATTTGGCGATATCGGACTTCATCTTGGCGATGTTCTTGGGCAGGGCGTAATCCACCAGCGCGGCGCGGCGTTCTTCTTCACTCCTGTCCAGATAGGCGCCGCCGTGGATGTCGGCAAACTCCTTTGCCAGATCGACGATATCGCCGCCGTGATAAGAATCTTCCGGCAGCTCCACCGCGTCTTCGCCCTTGAAAATCTGCTGATAACGGATATCCAGCGACAGACCGAATTTCTGAATCTGGTTGCCCGCGTCGTTGACATAGAATTCGCGTTCCACGTAGTAGCCCGCGTATTCCAGCACGGCTGCAAGGCAGTCGCCCAGTGCGCCGCCGCGGGCGTTGCCCATGTGCATGGGACCGGTGGGATTGGCGGAGACGAATTCCACCATCACGCGCCTGCCCTTGCCGTAGTCGGATTTGCCATAGTCCGCGCCGTCCGCGTGGATGCCCTTGAGGACGTCGCTGAAATAACGGCGGCTGACGAAGAAATTGATGAAGCCGGGACCCGCGACTTCCACGCGGTCAATGTGGGTGCCGGTGAAGTCCATGCGCTGTGTGATGATTTCGGCGATTTTGCGGGGCGGCAAACGGAATGCCTTGGCGGACACCATCGCGACGTTGGAGGCGAAATCGCCGTGCGACGGGTCGGCGGGAGTTTCGATGACGAAGGCAGGCGCGGGTGCGGCGGGAAGTACCTCGTCGGCGACGCCCCGTCCCATGGCTGCCATAATGATTTCTTTGATTTGAGCGTGAATGTCCTGAATGGCGTTTGTCATATGTCTGAATTCATCCTTTCGATGGGAACAAGTTCCATTGTCACGCGGTTGATCTGCGGTTCGCCGTTGATGTGAATCTTCGCCGTATATTCCACGCGTCCGCCCGCTTCACTCAGCGACGACACGGCGCTTTGCAGCGCGAAGCACATGGGAATGCTGCCGTAGGGGGTTTCGTAATCCACCTGATGGGCATATCCCTCGCGCATGACGATGGGGGAGGATTGGCGGCGGCGAATCTGGATTTCGCCCTCCGGAGTGAATTTGAAGACCGTGAAGCCGTTGTCCGCGTCGTCGTATTTGAGACGGTGGGTGCCGTCCTGACAGGAATAGGCGCAGGGGTATTCGGCTTCAACGGTATCGTCGTAATCGTCCGCGTGAATGACGGTGACAATCCGGAGCGTATAGCGATTGTGTTCCATGGGCTATTTCTTTTTGGCTGCCCGTTCGATGGCGTAATCGATGATTCTGTCGATCAGCTCGGAGTTGCTGATGCCCGACGCCTCAAAGAGCTTGGGGTACATACTGATCTGGGTGAAGCCGGGCAGGGTGTTGGGTTCATTGAGCAGCGGCTCGCCGTCGCTTTTGCGCACGAGGAAATCCACGCGCGCCAGACCCGAACAGCCGAGAACCTTATAAGCCTGCACGGCCCGCTTTTTAATGAGTTCCACGGTTTGGGGCTTGAGGTTGGCGGGAATGACCAGCCGACTGGATTCGTCGTTGTATTTCGCGTCGTAATCGTACCATTCGGCGGCGGGAATGATTTCGCCGACCACGGAGGTGATGGGGTCTTCGTTGCCCAGCACGGCAATTTCGACCTCGCGCCCGTCAATGCCTTCTTCCACCACGATCTTCTCGTCATACTGCGCTGCCAGACGCACCGCGTCCATGATTTCGCGGTGGCTGGTGCATTTGCTGATGCCGACGGAAGAACCGGCGTTGGCGGGCTTGACGAAGCAGGGATAACCCAGCTTATCCTCGATTTCGTTGAGGCAGCGGTCAATGTGGCGCTCGAAATAACGGTGGTAGAACCAGAGAAATTTTGCCTGCGGAATGCCGCCGTGTTCCAGCACGATATTGGTGAGGGATTTGTCCATGCAGACCGCGGACGAAGCCACGTCGCAGCCGATATAAGGAATCTGCGCCAGCTCGCACAGTCCCTGAATGGTGCCGTCCTCGCCGTTCCTGCCGTGCATGACGGGGTAGGCAACGTCGAGGCGCACCGTCTCCGCGCCGGTTTCCCGCATAATCACCATGCCGTGCAGTGCGGCGTCAGGCGCGATGAAGGCGGGCGTGGTTTTGCCGGAGGTTTCCCAGCTCCCGTCCGCGATGAGAGCAATGTCCCCTTCATAGAGATACCATTGTCCCTGTTTGGTGATACCGATCATATATACGTTGTATTTGTCTCTGTTGATGTTGCGGAGAACCATTGTTACGGATACTCTGGAGACCTCATGCTCCGAGGATTTGCCGCCGAAAATGACGGCTACATTTTTCTGGCTCATTTGCGCATTCCATCCTTTCCTTAAAAATAAGAGTGGTTCTTTACATTATACAATAATTTTATCCCGGTTGCAATAGCTTTATGGGGATTCCCGCAGAATTTTGGGCGAAAATATACGGCTCCCCTGACAGACCGTGCTATGAGAAATTTTATCACGGAATAAGGCTGCCATTGGAAATAGTGCATGATTGTTGGGGCGGGAAATTCATCATTTTCCCAAAATTGTCTCTTTACTTTATCGGATAAATGTGCTATGATTTCTTTTGAATCCATTGAAAATGGGAAAAGTGTGGGATATATCCCGCTTTTTTTCGGAATCTGAATCACGTACCGCATCATAACTTGCGAAGAATGGAGAATGTCCTTTGAGAATCGGCATCGACGTAGGGTCTACCACCATCAAATATGTCGTCATGGACGACAGTGAGAAAATCATTCATCAATCCTATGAGCGCCATCTTTCACAGATCACGGAAAAGACGCTGGGCGTTCTCAGAACCGTGCGGGAACTGACGGGGGAGCATGAGGCGCTGCTCTCTATTTCCGGGTCGGCGGGCATGGGCATCTCCGAAGCCTGCGGTATTCCGCTGGTGCAGGAGGTGTTTGCCAGCCGCATTGCCTTAAAACATCTGCTGCCCGACACGGATGTGGCGATTGAACTGGGCGGCGAGGACGCGAAGATTCTCTTTGTGACGGGCGGCATGGAATTCCGCATGAACGGTTCCTGCGCGGGCGGCACCGGCGCTTTTATCGACCAGATGGCGACCCTGCTCAACATCACGCCCACCGAGATGAACGAAGCCGCCAAAAAAGCCGAGCGGCGTTATACGATTGCTTCCCGCTGCGGCGTGTTTGCCAAGACGGACATCCAGCCGCTGCTCAATCAGGGCGCGCGCACCAGCGATGTTTCGTCCAGCATTTTCTATGCCGTCGTCAATCAGACCATCGCGGGTCTGGCGCAGGGACGTCCGATTCAGGGCAATGTGGTGTATCTGGGCGGACCGCTTACCTTCTTCTCGGAGCTGCGGGCGGCGTTTGACGATACGCTGAAACTTACGGGCGTCTGTCCGGAGAATTCCCTCTATTATGTGGCGATCGGCGCGGCACTGGGCGCGGATACCGTCATTGACCTCGATCAGGCGATTGAGACGCTGAGTCATCTCAAAGCGGTGGGCAATTACCATTCCATTGACCCGCTGTTCCGCAGCAAGGAGGAGTATGCAGCCTTCTCGAAGCGTCATGCCGCCAATACCATTGACAGGGTGAATCCCGATACATACGAGGGCGAAGCGTTTCTGGGTGTGGACTCCGGATCCACAACCATCAAGATGGTGGTTATTACCCCCGACGGAAAAATTCTGCGCGACAGTTACAGTTCCAACAAGGGCAATCCCGTACCCCATGTCAAGGAATTTCTGGAGCATTTTTATTGGAAATATCCCCGCATCAAGATTGTCGGCGCGACCTCCACGGGCTACGGCGAGGAACTCATCAAAAACGCGTTCAGTCTTGATTCGGGCATTGTGGAGACGACCGCGCATCTGACGGCGGCGCGCCGGTTCATGCCGGATGTGGAATTTGTCATCGACATCGGCGGACAGGACATCAAATGCTTCAAGATCGGCAGGAAGGGCGAAATCGAAAGCATCTTCCTCAACGAAGCCTGCTCGTCGGGCTGCGGTTCGTTCCTCCAGACCTTCGCGGAGGCACTGCACCAGCCGATTGAAAAATTCGCCAAAATGGGACTGTTTGCCGACAAGCCGGTAGACCTCGGTTCCCGCTGCACCGTCTTTATGAATTCCTCGGTCAAGCAGGCGCAGAAGGACGGCGCTTCCATCGAGAATATCTCGGCGGGACTGTCCATCAGCGTGGTGAAGAACGCGCTCTACAAGGTCATCCGCGCGTCCAGTCCCGAAGAACTGGGCAGAAAAATCGTCGTACAGGGCGGCACCTTCCTCAACGACGCGGTGCTGCGTGCCTTTGAGCAGGAGATGGGCGTGGAAGTGGTGCGTCCCTCCATCGCGGGACTGATGGGTGCCTACGGCGCGGCGCTGTACGCGTCGCGTCACGCCACCGGCAGCAGTTCCATTCTCAACGCGGAACAGCTCGCCAATTTCTATCACAAGGTGAAGGACGTGCGCTGCGGTCTTTGCAGCAATAACTGCCGCCTGACCGTCAATATATTCGACAGCAACCGGAAATTCATCAGCGGCAACCGCTGTGACCGACCCATCACGCGGCGCAAGGCGGACGATTCGCTCAATATATACGATTATAAGCTCAAGCTGCTCGGGGAATACCAGCCGGTGCCGGGTGAACGCGGCAGAATCGGCATACCGATGGGGCTGAATATGTTCGAGCTGTTGCCCTTCTGGCACACGCTCTTCACGCGGCTGGGCTTTGAAGTGGTGACATCGCCGCTGTCCAACCGCAAGATGTATCTGCTGGGACAGGCGACCATTCCTTCCGACACGGTGTGCTTCCCGGCAAAGCTCATGCACGGTCATGTGCAGACGCTCATCAATGACGGCGTGGATACGGTCTTTTATCCCTGTATGTCCTACAATTTTGATGAGAAGATGGGCGACAACCATTATAATTGCCCGGTAGTAGCCTATTATCCCGAAGTCATTCACGCCAATATGCCGGATATTGCCAAGGTGAAATTCATCTATGACTATCTGGGCATTCACCGTCCCAAGGATTTCCCCAAGAAATTCCAGCAGGTGATGTCCAAATATTTTGACATCATGCCGCTCGAAGAAGTCAAGACCGCCGTGGACGCGGCTTATGCGGAATACGACCGTTACCTTGCCCGCGTGCGGGAACGGGGAGAAGCCATCATCGAAGAGGCGCGCGCCAAGAAGATGCACATCATCGTGCTGTCGGGACGGCCCTATCACATCGACCCCGAAATCAACCACGGCATCGACAAAATCGTGACGGGCTGCGGGGCGGCGATCATCTCGGAGGACGTGGTGAGCGACCGGGTGCAGAAGTTCCCGGTCAAGGTGCTGAATCAGTGGACCTATCATTCCCGCCTGTACGCGGCGGCGCGATATGTGCTGACCCAGCCGGATATGAATCTGGTGCAGCTGGTGTCGTTCGGCTGCGGCATCGACGCGATTACGACCGACGAGGTGCGTTCGATTCTCGAGAGCGGCGGCAAAATCTATACGCAGATCAAGATTGACGAAATCACCAATCTGGGCGCGGTGAAAATCCGGCTCCGGAGTCTGTTCGCGGCGATTGAGGACAACCGTTAAAAATCATTTCAAAAAAAGGTGTAATGCAAATGGCGGAACTGAAGTACGACAAAAAGAGCGGACGCATTCTCTTCACCAAGGAGATGCGTCGGCAATATAAGATTCTGGCGCCGAATATGCTGCCGGTGCATTTCAAGCTGTTTGAAAAGGTTCTCCAGCGGGCAGGCTACGATGTGGAGGTGCTCAAGAACGACAGCCACCGCGTCGTGGAAGAGGGTCTCAAACACGTCCATAACGATACCTGTTACCCGGCGCTGCTGGTCATCGGACAGATGATCGACGCATTGAACAGCGGCAAATATGACGTCAACAAAACCGCGCTCATGATTACCCAGACCGGCGGCGGCTGCCGCGCGTCGAACTACATTCACCTGCTGCGCAAGGCGCTCAAATCGGCAGGGTATGAGCAGGTGCCGGTCATTTCGGTCAACCTTTCGGGACTGGAAAGCAACCCCGGTTTTACCGTTACGCCCGCGCTGGTGATGCAGTTTGTGGCAAGTCTGGTGTACGGCGATCTGCTGATGCTGCTCAACAATCAGGTGAAAGCCTATGAGGTGAACGTCGGCGAATCGGAAGCGCTGGTGGACAGCTGGGTAGATCGGCTGCTGGAACAGTTCGCCCGGGGCAAGGGAATGCTGGGCGAGGAATTCCGCGCCAATCTGCGGCAGATCGCGGACGAATTCGACGCGATTCCGGTCAACCGCGTGCCGAAGGTCAAGGTCGGCGTGGTGGGCGAAATCTATGTCAAATATTCCCCGCTCGCCAATAATCATCTGGAGGAATTTCTCGCTTCGCAGGACTGCGAGGTGATGGTGCCGGGTCTGATGGGCTTTGTGCTGTTCAAAGTGGACAACCGTCTGGATGACATCCGGCTCTATGGCGGCAGCTCCATGAAATACAAGGCGGTATCGGTACTCAAGGAATTCTGTACCAAGATGGAATCCGCCATGCTGGACGCGCTCAAAGACCATCCGCATTTTACGGCGCCGTCGCCCTACGCGCATCTGCGCACGCTGGTCAACGGCGTGGTGGGCTACGGCAGCAAGATGGGCGAGGGCTGGCTGCTCACCGCCGAAATGCTGGAACTGTGCGAATCGGGCTATGAGAACATCGTCTGTACCCAGCCGTTCGGCTGTCTGCCCAACCATATCAACGGCAAGGGCATGATCGGCAGAATCCGCAAGGTTTCTCCCAACGCGAATATCACGCCGATTGACTACGACCCCAGCGCCACCAAGGTCAATCAGGAGAACCGCATCAAGCTCATGCTGGCTGTGGCGCGGGAGAATCTCGCCGAAAGGCTGGCGGCGGAGGCAGCCGAAGCCACGCAGGCAGCCAAAACCGCGGATACTGCCATCAATGACCGTGCAGAAGTGGAAATTGTGGCGGATGACCGTCCGTCGGGCGACGTGATTGAGGTAAAGGTCAGTCTGACGCCGGAGAAGCCTTCGGCAAAATCCGGGAAAAAACCGGAGCAGGTGTAACGCTATGGCGGATAGAAAGAAAAAAATCATTACCACCGTGTATTCGGCGCGTCACGGAGAAACCGCCTTCAACGCGCAGTTTCTGCTCTGCGGGTGGATTGATCTGCCGCTCACGGGAAAAGGACTGGTGCAGGCGGATCAGCTTACGGCGCTGGTGAAGGATAAACAGATTGACGCGATTTACTGTTCCGATCTGCTGCGCGCCCGTCAGACGGCGGAGCGCGTCGGATTGGCACTGGGGCTGGTTCCGATGCCCGACGCCCGGCTGCGGGAGGTCAATTTCGGCGGAATGGAGCGATGTTCCCGCGGCGACCCCGCGTTCAAGCGGATGGAACAGGTGTTTGCCGAGCGGTTCCCGGAGGGAGAATCGGTGCTGCAGGCGGCGCACAGGGTGTATGGCTTTCTGGATGAGATGCTGGCGGAATGCGCCGGAAAGAACGTGCTGCTGGTGAGCCACGGCTGGACCAACAAATTGATTGCGTCGTATTTCCGGAACCTGAGCAATGAGGAATTCGGTTCCTATGTGCTGCCCAACTGCGGATATGCCGTATATGAGTATGAAACAGACAAATGATAAGGAGGGGCTGAACAAATGGAGATTGAACGCAAATTTCTGATTGACCGGTTTCCCGATCTGCCGGAGCTGATGAGCGCGAAGGTGTGGCAGGGCTATTTGTCCACCGCGCCGGTTGTGCGCATACGCCGGGCGGAGTTGAGTGACGGCAGTGAGCGCTTTGAGATGACGGTCAAGGGCAAGGGAACGCTGGTGCGCGCGGAGGTCAATATCGACATCACGGCGGAGCAGTATTATGAAATGGAGCCGTTGCTCACCCGTGAACTCATTTTCAAGGATTACCATGTGTATGATCTGGGCAACGGACTGCGGCTGGAGTGCAGTATCGTGGACGGCGACACCGATCACGGCTTTTCGTATGCCGAGGTGGAATTTGATTCGGTGGAGGCAGCCCACGCGTTTGTGCCGCCTGCCTGTCTGGGACGGGAAGTGACCGAGGTGCCGGGGTTCAGTATGAACAGCTATTGGCGTAACGGCAGGATTGTATTGGACTGATTTCTTGAGATGTAAAACGCGCCGGAAATGCAGATTATAACGCAAAGCGCGGTGAAACACGCTAAAATGATTCACAGCTGTTGTTGGTTTTTCCAAAAAATAGCAGAGATCAACCATTGATTTTTTAAAAAATCATATTGACAACCCGAGCAAAATACGATATAATAACACTTATGAGAAAAACCGGCGATAGGTCGGAAAAGAAAAGGAGAATGAACGCTATGAGAAAGATTGTAGCAATCCTCGCAACGCTGGCTATGGCTGTTGCTTTTGCGCTTCCCGCATTCGCGGCTTCCGGCATTACCCCTGAGGAACAGGCGCTTCTCGACAGATTTGTGGCAGGCGTCACCCTGAAAGACGGCACCGTGGTAAAGCCCGGTGCCAAATATATCGCCGCTATCAAGGCTTGCCTGAAGGTCAAGGATATGAACGCGGCTGATATCGCAAAGGCAAAGGCAGAGATGGATAAGCTCGAGGCAATGGTCATTGCGGATGATTACCATGTGATCGGCGAAATTTATCTGGCAGATAACTATCAGAGTTATGTCAGCGAGATTTCGTCCTTTGCCAGCGAGCTGGGCTTCAAGGTAACGCCCGGTACCAACCATACCGGCGGCAATCCCACGCCTACCGTTTACTATAAGGATCCCGATGAACCCAATGCAACCTTGGTTCCCGTGTACGGCGTTGGCGGTACCGGCGGCAATCAGGGCGGCAATCAGGGCGGTAATCAGGGCGGCAAAGGTCCCGTCAAGCAGACCGGTGTGGATATGACTGCCACTGTCGTGACTGTCATCGTTCTGTTTGGTGTGCTGTCCGGCAGCGCTGTCATGATCGGTAAGAAGAAGCTTCTCGCCGACTAATCGGACAGTACGGAGTATTCCGTGAGAAAAAGAAAGATAAAAAAATTGCCGGCATATTTTATTGTGCCGGTAATTTTTGCTGTTTTGGGATACGGTGTGTTGAGAGTGGCATTGACACCCGTATGGGAACTGGGCATGGCGGCGGCTTCCATGATGCTGCTGGAGGATGCCCCCAATTTTTATCCGGAACTGACTACCACCTATGACCCCGATGCCCTGAAAGCTGCCAAGACGGAAGAAAAATGGATTAATGCCGCCGATGTGACGCTCCCGCGTCATGGCGAGCATTACGGCAAACTGATGTGCGAGCGCATCGGACTGAGCGCGCCGGTCTACTGGGGCGATGAAAACCGCATTCTGCGCAGCGGCGCGGGACAGTACGAGATCAGCTCCCTGCCGGGATTCGGTGAGCCGATCATTATCTGCGCTCATAACACAACGTTTTTCCGTCCGCTGAAGAAGGCGGAAAAGGATGATGTGATTGTGTTCGATACCAATTACGACACCTACCGCTATCAGGTGACGGAGGTGTCGGTTCTGGAAGAAAAGGAACTGGCTAAAACATTTGACACGCTGCTGACCGCGAGCGACAGCGAGGAAACGCTGCTGCTGTATACCTGCTATCCCTTCCATGCCATTTCCGGACGCAAGACCAAACGGTTTTGTGTCTTTGGCAAGCGCATTGAAGGCGCGGACGTGAAATGGGGTGCGTAACATTGGCGGAAAAAAAGAAGACGACGCATCATCATACGTCGGGAAGCAGTCATTCGCATAGCAGAAGCCATTCGCATAGCAGAAGCCATTCGCACAGTGGTAGCAGTCATTCGCACAGCACCAGCCATTCTCACAGCGGAGGAACCTCCAAGATGTCCCGTGAGGAATGGGAAGCCCGTGAACGTACCCGGACAGTCATCAGCTATCTCTTTTCCTTTATTCTCTCAATGTTTCTGCTGCTGATGACGGTATGTCTGGCGTCGCTGAATATTCTGTTTTCAGAAGGATTCTTCTGCCGCGTCATCGGTGACGAATATTACCAGTCGGTGCTTTCGGAAATCGTCACGCAGGCGGAGGACTATACACTGCCGGTGGGCTTTGACGTGTCGGTGCTGGACGGCGTTTTTACGATTGACGATGTGCGGCATGACGTCAACGGTCATATCACGGCAGCCTATCGCGGATATCAGTACACGCCTGATATAGAAACCGAAAACAGCCGGTTATATGCCAATATCTCCGCCAGTCTCGAGGAAGACCATGTGGACATGGAGGGAGACGTCAAGGAAATCATTGACGCGTATATCAAGGATATAGACGAAATCTATCTTGGCGAGGTGCCGATGCCCGGCATTGCCCTGATCAAAGCGGCGCGGGCGAAGGTCAGGGGCATTGTTTCGACAGCTGCGATTGTGCTGTTTGTACTTTCGCTGGCGCTGTCGGTGGTGCTGGTGAAGCTGTATAAGTATCCCCATCATGGGATGCAGTATGTCACTTACGCGGCGGGCGGCTGTACACTGATGTCCTTTGGCGTGCCGTTCTATCTGTGGATGACCAGGGTCTATGCCCGTGTGTTTGTCACGCCGGAGTACTTTTATGTATTTGTTTCGGAATATCTGAAACAGGTATTGGAAAGTTTCATGCGGATTTCGCTGCTCTGGCTGCTGATTACCGTGGCCTGCGGGGTGTATATTTATCTTTCGAGAAACGGTTGGTTTGAAAAAAAGGGCAAGGGCAGATGGCAGAAAAAACTGCAAGCCCTCCGGCGCCGTCGAGCGTAAAAAAAAACAGAGACAGTTTCCTGCAATCGTGTGGGAAACTGTCTCTTTTTTGGTGCCTGCCGCATATGATGAAGTTGTAAGCGGATTGACCGGCAGAAATTGACAGATGGCGCGGGTCAATCGTTTGACCGAAAGGAGCAGGATATCATGTATCGTGACAATGCACAACCTTCTATGACGACAGCCGCCTCACCGCGGATGACAGACGGAGCCAACGGTTCCGGAGCGTTCAAGGGCATATCTCCCTTTAAGCCCGAATATGATCAGTACATCGCGGGGTATCCCGGACGCGGCTTGCTGAAGGTACAGATCAGTGCCGCCAACGAAGCCTTTCCGATTCAGGGGGTGGAGGTGAGCGTATCGGTGGATTACGGCGGCGTGCGGTATCTGCTGTATGACGATATGACCAATTCCTCCGGCATTGTGGACAATATGGTGCTGCCCACCCGGCCGGTGGATACCGTACTCGCGCCTGAACAATCCGACGCGGATGAAGCCCATTATCTGGTGACGCTTTCGCACCCGTCCTTCCGCTCCATTGTGGATAAGATCGTGACGGTGTATGACCGCATTGAAACGATCCTGCCGATCACGATGGCGCCCGACGCGCAAAAACGCCAGGCAATGGGAACGGAGGGAATGTAAATGGCGGTAGTTCCCGTGATTCCCCAGACCGTGACGGTGCATCTGGGGCGACCGAATGAAGAAGCGGACAACGTGACCGTGAGCTTTACCGAATACATCAAGAACGTCGCGTCGAATGAAATTTACCCCAACTGGCCGGAAGAAGCGCTGCGTGCCAATATCACCGCGCAGATCACCTTTGCGCTCAACCGGATTTATACGGAGTTCTATCCCAGCCGGGGATTTGATTTCGACATCACCAACAATACGCAGTACGATCAGGCGTTTGTCCCCAACGGACAGATTTTTGAAAACATCAGCGAGATTGTGGATGAGATTTTCAACAATTATCTCGTGCGTTCGGGGAGTATCGTACCGCTCTACGCGCAGTTCTGCGACGGGGTTTACACCCAGTGCAACGGACTGTCCCAGTGGGGAACCGTGCGGCTTGCCAATCAGGGATACAGCGCGATGGACATTCTGCGGTACTATTTTGGCGATAACATCGAGATGGTGTTCAATGCGCCGGTGGGCGGCAATACCCAGTCGTACCCCGGTACCCCCCTGCGGCGCGGTTCGTTTGGCGACGACGTGCTGACCATCAAGCGGGAACTCAACCGCATTGCCCGCAATTATCCCGCGCTGCCGCGTATCACCTCGCTGACCGGTGTGTATGACCTTGAGACAGAAGAGACGGTCACGGAATTCCAGCGGATTTTCAACCTTGACCCGGACGGCATCGTGGGCAAGGCGACGTGGTATAAAATCAAGCAGGTCTACACGTCTGTCAAGCGCCTGTCGGAAATCGCGGGAGAAGGTCTGACCATCTCCGATGTGGAGCGCCGTTATACGCGCGCCATGCAGCTGGGCAGCCGGGGCGTGGATGTGGAAGCGGTGCAGTATTATCTCGCCTTCCTCGGCTATTTCTATCCGGAACTGCCGCCCATTCCGATTACCGGCTATTTCGGCGAGCAGACACGCGACGCGGTTTATACCTTTCAGGCATTGTACGGACTTACCGTGGACGGTATCGTGGGGGAGAGAACCTTCCGCGAGATCGAGCGTGCCTATAAAAACGCCGTCAGCCAGCTTCCGGCGGATTATCGCAGCGCCATCGGCGAACCTTATCCGGGACGGTTCCTGGTGCTGGGCGATTCGGGGGAGAGTGTGCGCATTATCCAGCAGTATCTCCGGCAGCTCGCGCAGAATAATCCCGGCATTCCGGAAGTGAATGTCACAGGCGATTTCGACGAAGCGACCCGTAACGCGGTGTTTGCGCTTCAGCGGCAGTTGGGCATCGAGCAGAACGGCGCCATCGGTCCGGTGGAATGGAGCGAAATCATCACCAGAGGCAGCGGGATATGAGCTAGTGAATAGTGAATAGTGAATAGTGAAGGAAAAGCGAAGCGCAATTAGCCGCGAAGCGGCGCGGGGTCCAGGGGGTGAGCTCCCTGGCAGGGGTCCGGGGGCAGCGCCACCGGCAGGGAGTGGGACAGCGTCCCACAAGGCAGGCTTTAGCCTGCCGAGCGAAATCAGCTCCGACACGCAACGGGGAAAGGCGAATTCAAAGCAAGACCAGCTCCGATACGTAACGGGGAAAGGCGAATTCAAAGCAAGACCAGCTCCGACATGCAACGGGGAAAGGCGCATACAGAAAACGAACCCTCCACAGGAAAATCCCAAGGAGGGTTCGTCTTATTATTAATCAATACAACATCATGCTACAATGCTACACTATCGTACAATTACCGCTGGTAGAAATACTGTGCAATCCTGCCGCAGACATTCCACATACCGAAATCATCAATGCTGTTTTCGGCGCCAGTGGTAAAGATGACCATGCCCTTTTTGGTCTTGGGCTGATAGATGACGAGCGACAGCGTGCCATATGCCGTGCCGGTGTGATAATACAATTCCTCCTGCCCGTAGATATCGGTCAGGTGACGGAGCGGCAGGCACTGTCCGAAGCTGTGACCGCGCGCGTCGCCGGTGCAGACCTCGGTTTCCATTGTCTTGACGGAATTGGTCTTGAGACAGCGCTTCTCCCAATAGGAACCGTCATTGGCGAGTACGGCGATGAGCTTTGCCATATCGCGGGCGCTGATGGTCAGACCTCCCGCAAAATGTCCGGCATTGGCGCCAGGCTCACCGGCGTGAACCGATTTGGCGCGGGAGGTGTCCATCGCGACGTTGCTGTCGGATGCGGCATCCGTATCGGCGAGGGCTTCTCCGTCCTCACCGGTGCGTTCTTCCTTGGCGGTTTTCTCATTGTAATAGAGCGTGGCAAGCAGGGAAGTGTCCTGTAAATCGCCCGACGTAAAGGAAGCGTCAATGCCGAGCGGCGTGAAGAACTTCCGGTCCATATAGCTGTTGAGCGTCTCGCCAGCCGCCATTTCGAGGGTTGCGCCTGCGATACCGATGGCGTAATTGTTGTACATCCAGTCACCCGTGGTACGGTAGCTTTCAGCAGAATTGAGCTGCGCCACGGTCTGGGCGGCGGAATTCTTGTAGTAATTCTGATTGAGCAGAGAGGTATGGGAGAGAATCTGACGGAGCGTTACCGGTTTGGCAAGCGAAGTCTGCCAGTAAGTGCCGATGTCGGCGTCCAGATCGACCAGCCCTTCTTCCTGCATTTTCATGGCAGCCATGCCCACAACTACCTTGGATACCGAGGCGGCGCGAATCTTGGTGTTGGTGCGCATGGGGGCGTAGGGCTTTGTGGCGTAGCCATATTCGTAAGTATCGGTGACAACGCCGTCCTCGGTGAGCGCCACCTGCACGCCGGTCGCGCCGTAATTGGCGGCAATGCGTTCAATCGTGACGGCTTCGGGGGATTTGTCGCGTATAGCGTCACCTTTCAGAGCGAGCGCGGTTTCGGCGGGCAGCCAGCCGGTTACGTCATCGGTATAATGCACCTGATACCATAGCTTGCCGTTTTTGGCGGCTTTCTCGTCGAGACAGCGATAGGTCTGCCCGGAATAGAGTTTGGCGACGACGGGGAACGATTCGCCCGCGTCTTCGCGCAGATAGGTCTGTCCGTAAGTCACCGCAATAAATTTCGCTTCGGCAGGACTGTTTTGGGAAGCGTCATCGGATGCCGTATCATCCGGCGGTGCGGTAGTGGTGGCGGCGGCGTCGGAGGTGTTGCTGATCAGGCGGCAGTAACGGCTGTCAATCCACCCGTTGTGTCCCTCATAGAACTGCACCTCGTACCATGTGATGCCTTCCTCGTCGATTTTGCTGCTGAGATACTCATAAGTGTCACCGTTCTTACCCACGCCGAGACGGGGATAATCCGTGCTGACCCCGGTGCGGACATTGACTACGGGTCTGCTGATCATGATGCGCCGACTGCTGTCTGCCCGTACCGACAGCGGCAGAGCCACGCTGCCAAAGCCCGCGAACACCGCCGTACTGAGGGTCAGTGCCAGCAGTTTCCGGACATATGCCGAAATAGGATTCATAGAGAATTCACCGCCTGAAAATGAAAAAATGATATATCTGCTGCCGTTATCATAAACGCCAGCCTGTCCGCATATACATAAACCGTCAGGAACCCCCAACCGGTCAGCAATATCTGAGCCACAGCAGAAGCCCTGCCCATGCCGCCTGCACCAGCATGATGACGGGGATGCCGATCATGAACTGCGGGTGACGGGTCTTGTGGTGAATGAGCTTCATCGTGGCGTACATACTCACCGAACCGCCCAGTGCCGCGATCAGCAGGAGCTGTGCTTCCGGAATGCGCCAATATTGCGGCGAATCCTTCGCTGTCCGGGAGAGGGATTTGTCGCGGACGGTCTGATAGACTGCAAAGACGTTGATGACAATCAGCCAGAACGGCAGGACAATCCGACACACGGAGAGAAGGAATTGGGTGAAATACATGAATAGCAAAGCTCCTTGCAAGATATTTTAACAAATTATACATTAGATACCTATCTTATTGTAGTATAATAAGTGCATTAAGTCAAGTTTTTTTCAGCACACTGACAAAAAATAACACTTCGGGAGGGTGAAATGATGGAAATTTTTTCAAAAAGGAAAAAAGCATCGGTAAAGCGCTATGTGATTCTGGCGCTGGTGCTGCTTACCGTGATGGCGGGCGCATCGGCGCCGTATCTGATGCAGCGCGCCGGCTTATGGCATTCGCAAACGCCGGACACTGCTTTGACCGACCGTCTGCCCGACGCTTACGGAAGACCTGCCGCGCCCCAAGAACTGCGCGGCGTATGGGTGGCGTATCTTTCACTGGACGGTGTGGACAGGGCAAAGATCGACGAAATCATGACCACCGCCAAGCGTAACGGTATGAATACCGTCTATTTTCACGTCAGACCGTTCGGCGACGCGCTGTACCCGTCGGACTATTATCCGTGGTCCCACCTGGTCACGGGAACACAGGGAGAAGCGCCGGCGGACGGCTTCGACCCGCTGGCATATGCGGTGGAAGCGGCGCACCGGGAAGGTCTTGCACTGCACGCGTGGCTCAATCCCCTGCGCATTGCGCTGAACAGCGGTGTCTATCCGCCTGCCCTTTCGCTGGACAATCCCTACACCGTGTGGATCAATGACGACAGTGCCGATAATGATGACTGGGTGATTGATTATAAGCAGGGAAAATATTACAATCCCGCCATTCCCGAAGTACGGGAGCAGATTATCGACGGCGTCAGGGAAATCGTGACGCATTACAATGTGGACGGCATTCACTGGGACGATTATTTTTATCCCGCGCCGGACGCGTCGTTCGATGACAGCAAGGCATATCATACCTATACTGCCGCAGGTGGCAAGCTGTCGCTGCTCGACTGGCGCACGCAGAACATCAGTACGCTGGTCAGGGATGTACATGAGGCGGTCAAATCCATCGACCCCACCTGTCAGTTCGGCATCAGCCCGTCGGGCAATATCGAAAACTGTCTGGATATGGGCGCTGACGTGGTGACATGGGGAAGCACGGAAGGATATGTGGACTATCTTATACCGCAGATTTACTGGACCAATGACAACACTGTCGCGCCGTATGAACCGATGTGCCGGAAGTGGCGGGGACTGGTCACGTCGCCGTCGGTGAAGCTGTATATCGGGCTGGCGCTCTATAAGGCGGGCAGTGACGCGGATAGCGGAAAATGGCTGCGGGCGGACGATATCATGCGGCAGCAGGTGTTATATGCCCGCGGGGAGGCAATTCACGCGGACGGGTTCGCGCTGTATTCCTACGCCTATCTGGAGCAGGAACAGACCTCGGCGGAAATGGCACACCTGCGGGAGGCGATGTAGTGAATAATGAATAATGAATAATGAATAGTGAAAAAACACACCTGCCACAACGGAAATCCGTGGAAGAATCCTTAAAAAACTTGACAAACCCGCTAAAAGGGTGTTATAGTTTATAGGAATATATTCATTGGGATACATGTCAGAAAAGCAAAAGATGGGAATGATATTTACAAACCTCTGCGGAGGGAGGAACGATAACGATGAATGGAGTACCGGTGACGCTGGAAATCGCGGCGGTCACGGATATCGGACAAAAACGGGCAAGCAATCAGGATAATTTCTATGTGAACGGCTGCTACATTGATCACTACAACATTGCCGCGGAACGGTTTGAAACCGTGGACAGCATGGATACCCATGTGCTGGCGGTGTGCGACGGCATGGGCGGACATGCCGACGGCGATGTGGCAGCCATGATCGGCGTATCCACCATCTCGGATTACGCCGCGACATTGAGCGCGGGCGGTTCGCTGGAAGAAACAGAGCGCAACGCGGAGGAACTGCTTCAGGCAGCCAACGACCGCATTCTGGAACAAAGCCGCGTAACCGGCAAGAAAATGGGTTCCACTGTCTCCATGCTGGTGGTGGCGACGGATTATGTATATGCCTGCAATCTGGGCGACAGCGAAATCTATCACAAGCACCAGTACGGCATCGACCGTCTGAGCAAGCCCCAGACCTTTGCGCAGGCGCTGCTGGACGTGGGCGCCATCTCGGAAAATCAGGCGAGCCATTCCTATATCCGCAACCAGCTTTCGCAGTACCTCGGCATGGAAAACCGCCGGGGTATCCGTCCCAACCGGCAGTATACCTCTATCCGCAACGGCGATATGCTGCTCATCTGCTCGGACGGCATCACCGATGTGCTTCAGCGCCACGCGATTTATGCCAGCCTGAGTTCGGAGCGCCCGGTCAAGGACATTGCCGACGCGCTGATCGAAAAGGCGCTGCGCAAGGGAAGCGGCGACAATCTGACCGTGGTGATCGCCCGTGTGCTCGACGACGGACGAGCCCTGCGGCTGCGGCGGCGGCTTACTATGCTGGGCGTTGTGGCGGCGGGTGTGATCGCGCTGCTGTTTCTGCTGGGACGGCTGCTGGGCTGACCTCCTCCCGTGGAAAACCGTTTATACATATTGTACAACTCGTTTCAGCGGGCGGGGGATGTTTTTCAAAAAACAGAAAAAGTGCGCCGGACGCGTGACTTTTGGCAAAAAAGCGGTTGACTTTTGCCTTTTCTGCCGTTACAATATTGGATAGGCAGCTTTTGAAAAGGCTGTCAAGATCAGAGCGAAACGGAGTTATGTCAAATGAAGCGGAGTGCGGCACTGCACAAAATGGAATCATCTGTCGCAACCACTATCATTTTTGATTTCGTTATTTCTGTGAGGGAATAGCAGTTCTTCTGCTGTTCCCTTTTTTTTGAGACTTTTGCGGAATGAAGGAGGCGAAGCGCGTGAAATTTACAAAAATGCACGGTATCGGGAACGATTATCTCTATGTCAACTGCATGGAGGGCATCGACTTTGATCCCGTGGCGGAATCCGTCAGGCTGAGTGACCGGCATTTCGGCGTGGGTTCGGACGGCATGATTCTGATCTGCCCGTCGGAGACAGCGGATTTCCGCATGAGAATGTTCAACGCCGACGGTTCGGAGGGGAAGATGTGCGGCAACGGTGTGCGCTGCTTTGCCAAATATGTGTATGCCAAGGGGCTGACCGACAAAACCACCATCCGCGTCGAGACGCTTGCGGGCATCCGCACGGCGCGTCTGACGGTCGAGAACGGCAGCGTGACGGCGGTCAGGGTTGACATGGGAAGCCCGGTCTTTGACACGGCGGATATCCCGGTGCAGTATCCCGCCGAACGGTTGATCGGACAATCGGTGCCGGTCGCGGGCGGTGTGTGGAATATCACCTGTCTGTCGATGGGCAATCCCCACTGCGTTGTCTTTGTGGACGACGTGGACGGCTTGGATCTGGAGAAAATCGGACCTCTCTTTGAGCATGACCCGCTCTTTCCCGAACGGGTCAACACCGAGTTTGTCCAGCCGGTTGACGGCAGCACCGTGAAAATGCGCGTCTGGGAACGCGGTTCGGGCGAAACATGGGCGTGCGGCACCGGCGCCTGTGCCGTGGCGGTGGCATCCATTCTGAACGGCGTGGTGGATGAGGACGCGAAGGCAGTCACCGTACAGCTTCGCGGCGGTGACTTGCGCATTGAATGGGACAGAACGTCGGAAAACGGCACGGTCTATATGACCGGTTCAGCAACATTTGTCTATGAAGGCGAAACAATGGAGGAGTAAAGGAGAAAGTTTGAAACAAAGAAGTTACGATGACAGCTAAAAAAGGGTACACTGAAAAGACCGTCATGGCGGCGGCGAAAGAGTGAATAAAAATAACAATCAAGTAATAGCAGGAAGGTCATCTTTGATGACATATCCTCTAAGC
>JAFPUM010000035.1 GCA_017395425.1 Clostridia bacterium
CAGAATATCCTTCGTCAGCATATACTTGTCGAAGGTCAGCGTCACGCTGCCGCCGTCCGCCTTGGCGGTAAAGCCCGTGACAGTCGGGGCAACGGAGGACACAAGGCTGATGTTCACGTCGGTATGCTCCGGCGGCACGTCGAGTTCCTCACTCTCGGCGAGGAAATAGCCGTCCTTTTCAAAGACAACTTTCCACTTGCCCATGAGCACATCCCAGCCGTAATAACCGTCCTCATGCGACAGCATCGGGTTGGAGGGCTGATCGTAGGCTTCGGAATCCCACTTCACCCATTCGCCGCTTTTGTCGTCCTTGTAGTAGACCGTAGCGGTCACGCCCTGCACGGGCTCGTCGGCGACTGCCTCGAAGATATTGCCCGACGGGTCAACCAGCGGGCTGAAGCTGCCGGTCGCCGCGGTTTTCCTGTTGTCCTTGTCTTTGTCCTTGTCGTCATCGTCGTCATCGTCATCACGACGGTCGTCGCAGGGGCTGGTGTTGCGGGAGGGGTCCTCATTGAGAATATCATCCAGCTGGTTGAAGCGATTATTCAGGTAAGCCAGACCGCCGCCCAGCGCTACATGCCCCCATGTGCCGGCGTTGGTTTCGTCGGGACCGATCTGGGAAATCGCGTCGATCATCATATCGCCGGTACGCTGACCGATTGCCATCTGCTTATCCCTTTTCGCTCTGTCGCGCTGCGCGGGCGTGGAGCAAGGGTCGTTGATGATCTTGTCGTACTGGCTGTAATCGGGATCGTCCTTGTAGTCGTGGATGAGCTTGGCGGCATTCATGCCCTTGGCAATCACTTCGCCCGCGCCGGGAATGTTTCTCTCGGGGCGCTTGGCTTCCACCGGCGTATGTCTGACGGGCTCATGCCCGCCGTAATCCTTTTCCCAGAACCAATCCGCCGAAACGGTGTCAGGAGCGGGAACGCGGGGATAGAGCAGGTCGATATTGCCGTAGAAGTGCAGAATCACCTCTCCGTTCTGATCGAACTCGATTTCATAGCCCATCTTCTGCTTCCTGCCGTCCACCAGCGCGGTGAACGCCTGATCGGACGCAAGGAATTTCTTGGCGCGCTCGCTTTCCTTCACAAAGGTAAAGCTGACTTCCTCGCCGTTGTCGCCCTTCGCCTTGGGGAGCGTCCACTCGCCGTCGTCGCCGTAAATATCGTCGAGCTTTGCAAAGAACGCGTCGCTCTCCATGTGTTCGCCGTTCTGAATGAGATCAACGTACTTTGCCCAGTCGCTGAGTGCCTGCGCCTGCTCGGGATTGTTCTCGGCACTGATGAGATGCGCCTCGCGCTGCTCATCCGTCGGACCTTCCCAATAGGAAATGTCGTAATAGCTGCCGCCCTCTCCGCCGACGGTCGCGTCGAAGTCGATAGAGGTCTTGACCGTTTCGGGGGTGTCTTCCTTCGGAATATACTTCACTTCCACACCGACAACGGGATTGTTGCTCGCGCCGCAGAGATTGCTGCCCTGATAGCGGGCAAATTTCGTCTCGCTCCCGGACTTCTGCTGATTCAGTTCCACATGAACGGTTCCCTTGCTCAGCTTGACTTCCGCCCAGATTTTTTCAATGAGTTCGGGGCGGCGCACCGTCGCGCTGACCGACACACTGTCCAGGAATTTGTGCCGATACGCAGCTTTGAATTTCTCCGTACCCTTGCCCAGAATCACGCCGCCGCCGTCGTTGCAGGTGGCCTGTACCGAGACGATCAGCGGTTTGTCGTCGTGGCTGACGTCCACCTTCATGGTGGTTTCATCCTCGATGATGCCGTTGCTCACCACCACCCGCACGTCGTGGGTCTTGATTTTCCTAGCGAGCGGCAGATCAAAGGTCAGCGTCTGTGACGGCAGGTTCTGATACAGCAGCAGGGTATCGTCATCATAGATGGCAACCGTAACATCCTTTCCGTGGAGCTGGCTGTCAACCGTGAGCTGATAGCCACCCTTGTCGGTGAGGTCTTCATAATACACGCCGGACGCACCTGTCAGCTTCACACCCGACGGACGCAGACTGCATTCGGTCGGATAGGAGACGTACTGCTTGCCGGACAGGAAGGTGGTTTCAAACCATGAAAGAATTCTGGGAGAAGCGGTCAGTTGCTTCGCGGGAATGCAGAAGCTAAAGTATAAAATAGACCATCTCGAAGGAATCTTGCTCTGGTCAACCGTAATGGTATGATCTTCCTCACTGTACGCAGTGTACTTGCTGTGATTGCCGAGGTCTACGTCATATGCGCCTTCCGGCAGAAGGAGATAGTCGTATTTTTGTCTGGTTCCTTCCGCGTACCACGCGGTATAGCGGAAATGGATTTTCCAGTCGCCGTTTGACAGACGCGATTGCGTCGGTGTGCCGGAGAAGCCGTTTTCCGACCAGAAGGTGCTATCGAAGTACACGCCGTAGAGAGCCTCCAGCGTAATCGGCTCGTTGCCGCCGTCGCTGGTATAGGTTACATATGCCGACCATTTGATATAACCCAGCCAATACGTCAGCGAAGCATTGGTTTCGGTGTCGAATGTGCCGATAATATAGACTTTCTGACCGTAGGGAAGCTTCAGATCGGCAAACGCGGCATGGGTAACGGTATCGCTGAGCAGGATGCCGGTTTCGTCGTAGACGAGGAAACGTCTGTCCACACCGGGTTCCAGCCCTCCGTCCATCTGATTGAGCAGCGTCACACGGTGAACGCCATCCGCCTGCATCACCACTTCGGGGGTAACGACGGGATTGGCGGAATCAAACGTCACCTTGCAGCTGCCGCGCCACGATTTCGTACCGAGATCCGCCGTAACCAGCAGCGTAATCTCTTCCCCGTCATACAGATAAATATTGCTGTTGCTCCACTCACCGTTGTAACACGTCAGATCACTTGCCGCGCTGCCGGAACGGCTGCTTCTGACCATCCTGACCGACCAGTCCGCGCCTGCCGCGTCGGTGTCGGCAACCGGTATGGTTTCGCCGTCCTGACGCACCTTGATGTCCGGCGCGAACGCCAGCTTATTGGACTGAGCGGTGAGGGTAATATCGCAGGAATCCTTGGTGGAGGTGGTTTTGGCACACCAGATTCTGCCGTCCGAGGCAAACTGCGTCGGAACCGACACATAAGCGTCGGACAAACGCGAAGTGCCGCCCCAATTGTAACAATACAGACCCACTCTGGCAGAAGCAACGCCGTTCTCGTCGGTAACGACATTTTCATGCGTCCTTCCGGCGATATCAACGGTCAATCCCTTGAGCGGATGTCCCTGATAATCTCTGAGACGCGCAGTAATGGTTCTCATCTCATAAACCTGCGTGTTCACTTTAACCGCCGATTCGTTGACCCAGTCGGATACATAGCACTCCTGCCACAGTCCGCGAATCTCGTAGCAGGTGTCATCGGACATGATTGTCTGCGCGTCGCTGCCCAGTGAGAGATATGGTTTGCCGGAAAAACCGTTGACATAGCATTCGCCGCCATTGACCGAAAGCCATTGATCGCCCTTCGACCAGACCACATAGCCCTGACTGTCGGTCACGCCCGTAAAGGTACGGCGGCGGCTGCGCATATTGACGGCAAGCCCCGCCGTTTCAACGCCTTCGGGGAAACCGGTCAGCCTCACCCGCAGCAATCTTGCCATGTTCTCCGCGTCGGCGGTGATTTCTCTTTCGCCGTCCACCGTAATGTCCTTGAGGGCATACAATTCCCGCCCGTCCTCAGCGGTTACGGTAAAGGTGTAATCCGTCCCGTTGGGCGGGAAACACAGCACACTGCCGGCAAAATTCTCAACCGTGCGGGTGACGGAATACCTGTCGCCGTTGCCTTTGAGGGTCACGTTGACCTTCTTCGCAAAGTCAGGCAGTTTTTTGTTGTGTGTGTTGGTGAGGGTCAGAGTCACGGCATTCCCGCGGGAAACGGGAGATTCCAGCAGTTCCCGGCTGTCGGACGCGTCCGCCGTGCCTGCCTTGTAACCTTCGAGCGTAAACTGCTCCACCGTAATAAATTCGTCGGGCAGACTGACGCTGCCGCTGAACGCGCCTCTCTTGCCGGCAACAAAACTTGCGGTGCGCACGCCGGAGGTGCCGTCGATCAGCGTGAATTTCACAGCCGTCTTGACCAGCCTGATATCTGCCGTCGCCTTCGCGTTGAAGGTCAGCACATTGCCGATGATATCCCCCGGTTTGCTCTTGGGATAGGAAAGCGCGGCGGAGGTAATGCCGCTCACATCAGGCACGGTCACGGAAACCGGTTCGGATTCCGCCGAACGGTTGCCCGCGCCGTCCATCGCGGAGACCGTGTAGACACAGGTTGCACCCGGCAGATGTCCCGAATGGGTGAAGCTGCGGTTATAGGTGCGTCCGACCTCCTGACCGTCGCAGGTAATGATATAATTGGTCACAGCCACGTTATCGGTGGAACGCGACCAGCTCAGTACCGCTTCCGAACCGAAGAGCTTCGCCTGCAGATTCGCCGGTACGGTGGGCGCGGCGGTATCGGGCGCCGCCGCCGGACGGGAACCCGCCATCACGCCCTCACTGGTAACGCCGTCGCTGTCCACGGCATAGAGGGTATAGGTATAATAGCGGTCGGCGGTAATGCCTTCGTCGGTGTAGGCGGTCTGATCGCCACCCACTTCCGCAAGGGGTTTTCCGTCGCGGTAAATGATATATTGAGCCATTTCGTCCGTCGGCGCGTCCCAGTGCAGCGCAATCGCGCTGACACTCTGCGCCGCAGCGGTGAAGTTGACCGGCGGTTCCACCACCTTATCCGGCTGGGCAGGCACATCGCCGCCCACGGTAAAGGTCAGTGCCTTCCCCGACGTCGTCATTTTGCCGGTCTTCACAACGGCAATGGCGGTATAAACGCCGTCCGCCAGCCCCGACAGCGTCACGCTGTCGTTATAGATGTCTGACAGATCATACTGTCCGACAGCCGCACCGTTGGAACGAACCACCCTGACAAACGCCGAAACCGGCAGCACAGTGGTGCCGTATCCGTATTCATATTCTTCCGTTACCTCCCCCTTGCGGCTCTTTTCCGGCAGGGGTTCGGATATGGCATACAGCGATGTCACCGCGTTGCCGCAGCTGTCAAGCAGCCTGTAATTCAGTTTGACGTCGCTGCCCGAATAGGAAACCTCGCGGTCGCACGCCAGCGTCGGCGCCATCGGGAGCGAGACGGCAATGTTGCCGCTTTGGCTGAAATCATGAGTCAGCGTCACCGTCGGATAGACCGAAACATAGTTCCGCGAACTCCGCAGTTTCAGATCCACGGCGCATTCGCCCAGACGCTGCGACACCATGCCTTCCATGATATATTCATATCCGCCGGTCACGCCGCTTTCGGGGCAATGCTCAAAGGGATAGACCGTCACGCCGACCACGCCGCTCTCCGTCACTTCCACGCCGTATTCCGTCTCGCTCTCCGCGGATTCAACCGGCACATAGGGCAGATCGGAGCCGTCCACCGGCTCCATGCCCGCCGACTCGCTGTCGGAGACAACCGGCTGGGTAAAGACCGTCGTCTGCCATTCCCCGGTGGGCTGCACCGTCACGTCCACCGTGTCGCCCGCCGACTTGTCGGTGAGATCAACGGTAAAGAGCGCCGTTGCCGCTGCATAACCGTCGAGCGCGTCGGTTTCGCAGTAGCAGGTAGCCATCACCGCGCCCGTGTACGTCTCTCCCACCGGCAGATAGGTGTAATAGGTTTCATCTTTTTTGTAATTGGAAGGCTTCATGGCTTTGCGGACGATCCAATTGCCGTTCTCGTCCTGAAGCTGCACATAGAAGCCCGCGTTGTTGTCTCTGTATCCGTTGAAATCCAGAAAGGTCAGATTCACTCTCGCGGCGGGACGGGTTTCCTCCGCCGTCACGGTGAAGGGTTTCCAGTCGTCCTCGCTGAGCGTCATCGGCCACGAAAGCGTGCTGGTCAGGCGGACACGGTAATCGCCCACGACGTTGTCCAGCGTGGCGGTGTCCAGCGTCACGGAAAATACGCCGTTCCCCTGCGATTTCCAGTTCATGAACTCATTGTCGAGGTCTACCCACGCATCGTCCTCCTGACGGCGTTCAAAGCGCAGTCCGAAGTTGGAGAGGCGAGTGTAGCCGCTGATGTCGTTGTCCTCGACATACCAGCTATGGGCAATGTCGCTGACCGTATTTCCCTCGGTATCGCGCAGCGTGAAGGAGGCGGAAAGCGTACCGTTCTGCACCACCTGTTCCTGCCCGAGCGTCATCTGCGCCGTCACAGCCGAACCGATGTTCAGGGCGCGGTCGGCGGTCAGATTCACCTTACCGAAATCCACTTCAAAATAATCCGCCTCGGAGGCATAGCTGGCATCGGTTTTGAAGACACGCGCCTTCACGGGATATTCACCCGGCGCCAGCACGATCTCTCCGCCGTCAGACGGCAGACGGTAGCGGTCGCTGCCGACATACATCTGCACGCCGTCTGCGTTTGCAAAACCGGACTGCACAGTGAGTCTGGTTGCCGCCGCCAGTTCCTCATCGAGATTCCACACCTTGTCGCCGCCCGCGAAGGAAAATTCCCTGCTCAGCGAAAGCGCGTCTCCCCGGATGGTAAAAGTCAGCGGGCAGTTGGCGCAGAGCTTCACCGCCGTGCTGCCGCCGGTAATCGTTGCCAGTTCCATGCTGTTCCCGTCAGGCAGACGCAGGGTCACGGGCAGATTGCCCAGTTTGGAAAGTGTTTCCTCCGACGCGGTCAGCGTCAGCGTGGCGGGAGATTCATTGAACAGATAGGCGTTGTCGCGGGGGTGGGTTTCCAGTTCGTCAATGTGGAGGCACTCTTCTCCCTGCGTCACGACCGTCACGCCGCCCTTGTCGGCAGCCGTCGCGCTCACGGGATAATTGCCGAGGCTGTCGGTATGCCCGGTCTGCATCTCGCTGCCGTCCGCGTTATACAGCGTCAGTTCGGTGCCGATCAGCGGTTCGCCGTCCTCCCACACCGACAGCAGATAATTCTTGCCCGCGTTGTCGATGGTGACGTAGCCTTCATACAGCAGGATTTCGGCGTCTTCCTCCGAAGAGGGGGAAGCGTAAGTGCCGATGATATCCAGCCGGTAGGCACCGTCCGCCACCTGTGTGCTGTCGAGCGCAAAGGAAACCGACTGTCCCGCCGAATCCGCGACGCGCGGCACGGCATCCAGTTCCGTCACCTGATCGTCCCCATCAATCAGCACGGCACGCACGCCGCTCATCTGATAGGAGGGATCCATCAGTGTGCCGGAAAATTCCACACTGTTTCGCACCAGCGTCGGGAAGTGCGCGTCGTTGATCCACCACGCGTCCATCACGCGACCGCTGCGGAGATTGCTCGCCGCCACTGAGAAGCTGTGATAACTCACCCGGTAGGAATAATAGCCGCCGCCGTTAGTAGTGGTGATGACCGCCTGCGGCTCCACACCGTCAATCGCGCGGCTCACGCTCATCAAAGACGCCATCATGCCCGAAAAAACCGCAGCCGAGGCGGACGTGCCGGTGAAGGTATCATAGGTATTGCCCTTGGCGGTGGTGAGCAGATTTTCACCTGCCACATAGAAGAAGGTCTTACCGACATCGGACGAAGTATTGATGCGATTCGTAAACGAAGAGTAAGACGGAATATAGCCGGAATAGCGGACATAGCTGCTCTTGGTGAGCGAACCGACCGCCAGTACCCCCTCCAGCGCCGCGGGGTAATAATGGTAGTTTTCATAGGAGACATACCGTCCCTCATTGCCGGCAGCGGCAATCAGCGTCACGCCTTTGTCCACTGCGTGATTCACCGCCGCTTCCAGCGCGGCGGGACGGGATTGGCGGCGCAGTCCGAAGGACATATTCACGATGTCCGCGTCGCCCTCGTCCACCGCCCAGTAGAGGGCGGCAATGATATCCGAGAGCTTGCCATTGGCATTCGCGTCCAGCGCCCGCACCGGCACGATACTCACCGGCAGCGTATAGGAAAGACCCGCGATACCGACCGAATTGTTCGCCTCGGCGGCAATCAGACCCGCCACCATTGTGCCGTGTGATGCGTCGGAAACGTCGCTGTCGGTTCCGGCGGGCAGCGCCACGCCGTTGACAGCGTCATAACCGGCGGTCACGCGGTTTTTCAGATCCTCGTGGGAAGCATCCACACCGGTATCAATCACCGCCACCCGGATGGGCGAAGCGTCCGCCTCGGTCAGACCCTTGTCGGCGAGCGCCGCGTCGAGCGTGTTCCACGCGGTCGTGACGTTGAGCGCGTTGTCGGTCAGATAATCCTGATCGTTTTTGCGCGGATCGTTGAACGAAACCGCCGCCCCCTTGACGCGACCGTCCTTTGTCAGCGTCTGCACATCGGGCTGTTTCTCCAGTTCCTCCTCCGTGCCGCGGGTCAGAACCAGCGTTCCCCCCAGCAGCCGTCCGTCATGAGAGGACAGATATGCCTCCGCCGATGCTTCCGAACCGAATTCCACAATCCAGTCGCTTTGGATCGAAAGCGCACTGACCGGAATGCCGGAAATCAGCATGAAGACAGCGAGAAATCCGCTCATGAGCTTTTTCCACATAATGCCGTCATCCTTTCCTTGTCTTTCTTTCAGACTCTTTGATCTGTGCGATAACCTCACTTGCCCGACTGGTTTCAAACAAACGCCGGTAAATCGTCTTTTTTATGAAAATATTTCACAATGCACAGTTGTCTATTATTAGATTATACCTGCTTTTCCCCTCATTGTCAATGCTTTTTGGTACAAAAATCTCTATAAAAACAAGAAAACATACGCATCAGCAGCACAACAGCGGCAGAAACGGTCGGAACGCGGCGGGAAGCGCATAGGTTTCCGCCAGTGCTTCCGGCGTTACCCACAGGAAATCTCCCCCTTCTTCCGTCACATCCACCTTTTGTCCCCGCATATACCAGTCGATATGCGTAAACACATGTTTCGCCTCGATCGCAGTGCCGACCGCCTGCCCGCGCAAACCCCATTCGTGCAGCGCCCGCGCCATCTCTTCCGCCGACAGAAAGCCCTCCGCGTTGGGAAACTGATACATCCCTGCCAGCAGTCCCTTCGCCGGGCGCTGTTCAATCGCGACTCTGCCGCCCGGCGACGTCAATATCAACACGGTTTTCTGTTCCTGCCGCCGCCTGTTCTGCTTGACCCGCACGGGAATCGTTTCTGTCAACCCATCCCGATAAGCAACGCAGAACGATCTGACGGGACACTTGGCGCAAAGCGGCGTACCGCCCGGCAGACAAACCAGCTCCCCCAGTTCCATCAGCGCTTCATTGAACACGCCCGGATGCTCCGGCAGCATAGCGGTGAGATATGCCGCGACGGCTTTTTTCGTCTCGGGCAGCAGCACGTTTTCACGGCTCGCGTTGACCCGCGCCATCACCCGAAGCACATTGCCGTCCACGGCGGGTACCTTCTCGTCAAAGCAGATTGACGCAATCGCGCCCGCCGTGTATTCTCCCACCCCCGGCAGTGTCAGCAGCGCCGCGCAGGTGTCCGGAAACACCCCGCCGTATTCCCGCATGATTTTTCCGGCAGCTTTTTTGAGATTCCGCGCACGGCTGTAATAGCCCAGTCCTTCCCAGAGCTTGAGCAGCGCATCATCCGGCACTTCGCTCAGGCTTGCCACGTCGGGCAGTGCCTCCATAAATCGGAGATAATACCGCTTGACTGCCTCAATGCGCGTCTGCTGGAGCATGATTTCCGACACCCATACATGATAGGGCTCCCGGTCCTCCCGCCACGGCAGTTCTCTCCGGCTGGCTTCAAACCATTCGGTCAGCGCCGACACAAATGCTGTATAATTCGGCAGTATCTGATTGAAACCCATTGTTTTGTTCATGATATCCATCCCCGTGTATCATTAAAATATCTCAAAAATATTGCAATGCGGTTGCTCTCCTGTTATAATTTAGTATAAAAGAAAAAGCACCGCTCCTCAAGCTTATCTTCACCCGTCAAGGAGGAATCTTTACATTATTATGCGTTATCCACTGCTCCATACCCTTCACGCGTCGTCCGGCACCACGCGCTCCCGTGACGCCGTACTCATGACCGAAGGCAATCCCCAAAAAGTCATTCTGTCCTTTGCGCTTCCCATCTTTTTGAGCCAGCTCTTTCAGCAGCTCTACAATACCGCCGACGCCTGGATTGTGGGACATTATCTCGGCGACCGCGCCTTTGCCGCGGTCGCTTCGTCCGGCAGTCTGATCTTTCTGCTCATCAGCTTTTTCATCGGACTTTCGATGGGTGCGGGCGTGGTCATCAGCCGATGCTTCGGCGCGGGGCATCAGGATAAGGTTTCCCGCGCCGTCCATACCAATGTGCTGGTATCGCTGCTCTGCGGCGTTCTGCTCGGCGTGTGCGGCGTGGCGCTCACGCCTGTCATTCTGCGTCTGATGAAAACCGACCCCGACGTGCTGCCCCAGTCTATCCCCTATTTCCGCTTCTATTTTCTCGGCGCGCCCGCGATGGTCATGTACAACGCGCTCAAGGGCATCATGAACGCCGTCGGCGACAGCCGCCGTCCGCTCTACTACCTGCTTTTTTCCTCCGTCCTCAATGTGGGTCTGGACTGGCTCTTTGTGGGACCCTGCGGACTGGATATCCGCTGGGCGGCTATCGCGACCGGCATTTCGCAGGCGGCTTCGGCGCTGCTCTGCCTCCGGCAGCTCACCAAAAAAGGCACGGTCTATGCCCTTTCGCTCCGGAAACTGCGCATCGATCCGGTCATTCTGCGCGAAATCCTGCGATTGGGTCTGCCGACCGGCGTGCAGAATTCCGTCATCGGTCTTGCCAATGTACTGGTGCAGACCAATATCAATACCTTCGGCGACGTGGCAATGGCGGCTTGCGGGGCGTATGCCCGCATCGAAGGCTTCGCCTTTCTGCCCATCCTGTCCTTCTCGATGGCGCTGACCACTTTTATCAGTCAGAACCTTGGCGCGCAGCAGTATGACCGCACCCGTTACGGCGCACGGTTCGGCATCATTGTCTCGGTGCTGATGGCGGAAGGCATCGGTCTGATCACCTTTGTATGCGCCCGACCCTTCATCGGCGCGTTTGTCAGCGACCCCGGCGCTATCGCTATCGGCATACAGCAGTCCCGCATTGAATCGCTGTTCTTCTGTCTGCTGGCGTTTTCCCACTGCGTCGCCGGCGTTTGCAGAGGCGCGGGCAAAGCCTTTGTGCCGATGTTTGTCATGCTGTCGGTATGGTGCGTACTGCGCGTGATTGTCGTCACGGTCGCCATGCACTTCTCCCACAACATTCATCTGCTCTTCTGGGTATACCCCCTCACATGGGGCATCAGCTCGGTAATTTACCTGATCTACTATCTCTGTTCCGACTGGATTCACGGATTCGACTGACAGCAAAAAGACAGCGTGAGAAAGCTCTTCCCGCGCTGTCTCTTTTTTGGTTCAAGGGACGCTCCGCGCCCCAAAATCAGATGATCTGACTACTTGGCAAGCGCCTTCACAATCTCGCCGATATACACCAGATGATAATCCCGGTTGGGATAATTGTCCGAACGGATGGAGGAATACAGAATGCTCTGCGGCTTGATCTCATCGACGTAGATCTTCTTGCAAATCAGCACCGTGTCCGCTTCCGCAAAGCAGGGCGCCTCATAATCGCGGCAGACTGTCAGTCCGGAACCGGCGATTTTGTCCTCGTCGCGACCGCTCACCGTACCGAGATAGGCAAGCTGCTTGCGATACTGCTCCGACAGGAAGCTCAGCGAAAAATATTCCGCCTCGTCCATGAGTTCGCGGGTGTAGCGCTGGGGGCGGATGTAGCAGGTCACCACATTGCGGTTCCAGAGAACGCCCACGCCTCCCCAGCTGGCGGTCATGGTGTTCATCCTCTCTCCGCTGCCTGCCGTGACCAGCATCCAGTCGCTGCCGACGGACTGAAAAGGATTGAACTTCATTTCCTGCGGCTTGATTTGGTTGAACATAATACGACTTCCTTTCATGGTAAAATAGGAAAAAGTAAACCTGATAGTATCTTATGAGACGGCAGGGAAAATCATACACCGTCTCGCTTTCGCTGCTTCTATTCACTATAAAACGGCACAGTTCTCCCCTACGGTATAGTCTGCGATCTGCCGATACCGCGCAAAGAGCCCTGTGCCGAATGTGCCGAATGTTTCTTTCATCTGTGGGTTTAATAAGGAACGATGCAGAAATAATTAATACATTTCACTTGCTGAAACACGCAAGCAACCTGTATTTTTAAGCAGAAAATGACTGACTAAATTCTGCATAGTTCCTAAGAACCCGACGCCATATTCAGTCCGCTGAAATCACGGGTGGACGACGCAAATTTCTCAAATGCCTTGTCATTGAAAGTGACCTTATCACTCTTCTCGGCATATTTCACCATCTCGTCGATAAACGCATCATAGGTAGATTCCAGCAGCAGTGTGTCACGGGACTGCTCAAAATTCTTGCCGTTCTTATCCAGCTTCGCCTTCTGAATCAGCGCAATGGTGCTGTCGGTTTCCATCAGATAGAATTCACCCGTTTTGAGCGAGAGAATGGCCTTGCCCTGTTCATCGGTGGGATCAAAGCGCTGGGTAATATCGGTGTAAGCGCCGACATAACCCGTATTGTTCTTGGATTCTTCATCGCATTTCTTCTTGAAATCCAGCTTGCCCTTTTCGGCATTGCTGCGGATTTTCTCGTATTTCTTTTTGACATTGGCGATTTCCTGCGCGGTCATCGGAGAACCGTCTTCTGTATACAGATATTGCTGCATAAAATGGAAGGTCGCGTAATTTTCCTCCATAAACTTCTTGAGAGTATCGTCCGACACGGGATTGGTTCCGTCTTCGCCGTAAATTGCCTGAAACACATCGTTCTTCCGTGCCAGATCCTTATAGTATTCCTCGACAGAGGTTTGTGCCACACCGTTTTTGGTAAGCATTTCCTCATTGGCTTCATATTCCTCCGCCGCACTTTGCATTGCGCTGTTGAGTTTGTCCTCGTCGAGCGAAATCCCCATTTCCTCCGCCTTCAGCATGGTGCCGACGGCAGACTTCACGGTTTTCTGCGCCTCGCGGTCAAGATATGCCGTCGCTGCCATATCCGAACCGGACACGGTAACGGTCTGATCTTTCAGTTCCGAATAGACGTCGATCACCCCGCTCTGCCCACCGTTCCGATAGGCTGCCGCCTGACTGTAAATATACAGTCCAACCGGCAGGGTGGTGTCCTCGCCGATCTTCGCCGCCCAGCTCAGATTGCTCTCGCAGGCGCTCAGCGAAACCGCCATCATAACCGCTGCCACGGCAGCCGTCGCTCTTTTTATCCATTTCATGATGAATGTCATACCCTTCGTTTGAATTTGAATTGCCGCATAATCACCAGTGATTATACACGTTTTGAATGAATTTGTCTACCGATTTTTCGCAGGATTCATTCTTTTTTCATAATTTTTCCCATACGCGCCTGTTTCCTTACACGCCGTCGGGGAATAAGTGCCGATAATAATCCCGATCCAGAATCTGGAGCGAATAGGTGGTTTTGGCTTTGACTGCGGTATTCACCGCGTCCACGTAGGTCTGCATTTCGTCCTGCGACAGTGTGCAGCGCTCATTGGGAATAAATTTGTGCCGGTTGGCGATGTATTCTCCCTGCGTACTGATCCACAACCAGCCGTTGAGCTTGAGCAGCGCAAAATGGTCGCCCTCGCAGAGAATATCGCTGCCCATGTGGAGACGGGAATCATACGTCAGCCCGAAGAGATTGGCGAGCGTAGGAACGATGTCAATCGCGGAACAGGGGGCATCCACCCTCACCGGCTCGGGCATGGCCGCGCTCCACAGAATGAAGCTGTTGCGATAGAGCGCGGACTGCTTGCGGATCTGGTTCTTGCTGAGACCGTACAGCTCCGCCAGCGCGTCGTCGCTGAGAGCATAGGGATAATGGTCGGCAGTCATCGCGAAGACGGTGTTTTCCAGTTCGCCGGATTCTTCCAGCTTCTGTACCAGCACCTGCAGCATAAGTTCCACTTCGTACTGACAGGCAATATACGCCCGCACTTCCGACGAATACTTCTTGTACCGTTCGGGCAGATCCTTGAGATGCAGGTTGGACATCGCGTTCGCCGACGCGGAGTAATTGGCGTGACCGCTCACGCTCATGTAATAGGCGTGATATTTCTCGCCGCTGCCCATATACCAATCCGCCGTGGCTTCCGCCATTTCCTTGTCGGAATTCGGCCAATGCTTGCCTTTGAGCGTCAGCCCGTTGCCGATGGCGGTGTAGTCATAGCCGAAATTGGGATGGGATTTGTCCCGCCCGTAATAGGTGTAGGAATTGTTATGATATGCCACGGTTTTATAACCGCCGCGGCGGAAAAGATTCCCCATCGCGAAGGGCTGATAAGTGTCGGCGCTGAGTTTGAGACAGTTGGCGGTGAGGTAGAAATTGCCGGTCATATTGGCATATTCTCCCGTCGCGGTGCTGCCGCCCCACAGCGAATTGTAAAAATTCTCAAACACAAATCCCTCATTTGCCATTTTGTAGAGCGTGGGGGTGAGTTCGGGGTCGATCACCTTGTAGGAATAACCTTCCAGCGAGATGAAAATCAGATTCTTGTCCTTGAAATAGCCGGTGTAAGCGTTCTGCTTGGTGGGCGTGAGAGAGCCGAAATACTGATCCATCGACCGGAGTACCTTGCTGTCGGCATTCCCGGCGGCAGCGCCAAAGTCGATGTCCATCGCGTTGACGCCGTATGCCTTGGGGGCGTCATCATTCCCGTCAGACGTGTCATCCGTGTCCGAGTGTGACACCAGCGTATTGATATCCACAATCTGACCCACATCCGGCGCTTCCCACTCCCCGGCGGTTTTCCCGAAGAGCATATGCCCCAGTTCCAGCCGCGTCGCGTTGAGAATGCCGAAATACTGAAACGCCTGTTCCGGATCGTTCTCCATATGGACATAGTAATAGTACGGCGTATAGCTCAGATCGGACGATGGCACCTGCATGAATTTCACTGTCATAAAGGAATAGGGCAGCAGCGCGCAAAGCCCGCCGACAACCGCCGCGGTCAGACTGCGCCCGTTTTTCCCGGTTTGGGGTTCCTCACCGTCCGGATCGGGAAAAACCGTCCTGCCGAAGGCACACACCAGTTCGCAGGGCAGAAACAGCGCCAGCACCACAAACCACACGCCGAGTGCCGCGCCCAGCGCTTCCTTCCAATACTGTGTGACGTCTCCCGCCTGTCCGATGGTGGTCCAGGAGAAGAAACTCTTGAAATTATTGTGATAAATTACCTGAAGTGAGAACAGCACCCCCAGCAGTCCGAGCAGCACGCGGGTCACATTGCGCCGGAGCTTTGTTCTCAGCAGCATGGTGACGGCGCTGATGCCGAAACTCATAAAGAGTACCCCGCTCAGCAGATAGACCGCCTTTTCGTCAAAGGGACTGCCGAAAATCCACAGCTTGGTCAGAATTTCCATATGCAGCAAGGAAAGCGGTATCACGCAGAGCTGCCGCAGATAGCCGGAAAGATTCTCCCAGCCGTGCGACAAATGCTTTGCAGTCATCCACCCATGCGCATCCTGTTCTTCCTTTGCGCTGTTTTCGTCTTTTTGATCGGAACGGATTTGCGTTTCCGAAAGACCTTTCATCATATCACCCTTTTCCCTCCTGCCGTCAGCCGGCAGCGTGACGGCTCCTCCATATTCCGCTGCATCCCCGCAGCACCAGTCCGATCAGAAAATCCGCCGCGCAGATCGCGGCAAAAATACCGATACCGATCGGCATCCCCCATGTGACAAAGCCATAGATGTCGCGCTGAAAAGGTTCTCCCAGCCCGTTGACGAGAATATTGACTAAGTACACCGTGCCGTAAAGCAGCATCGGTATCATCGCCAGCAGGTTCTCCCGCCAGCCCATGCGCTCACTGCCGCCCACAACTTCCGCCATTGCCAGCAGCGGCACCGCTACATGAAAGAAGATATTCGCGCCCCGCATCATACTGAGGTAGCCGTACAGCGGTCCCAGAAAGACCATCACGGTCACAAATGTCAGTCCCACGCACACGCCCGCCACGTATTTCACCACTTCTCCAAAGCGGCGCGCCTTTTCGGAAACCTTCTTTCTTCCGTTGATCATCAGCCACATGACCGACGCCGCGCCTTCCAGCAGATTGGACTGCACCGTGAAATATTTCAGGCTGTCCCTGCCGCTGACCGACATCCCGCCGTCCCCCACCAGTATGACCATCAGATATCCGATGACCACCATGACCGTCAGCAGTACATTGATCCATTTGCGCCATGCATCCGACCGCTTCATCTGCACCGCCTCTTCCTTTCCGCTCAGGAATGAATATAGATTCTCGTCACACGCGGACTTAATCCGCACACAAATTCATAGTTGAAGGAGGCAGCCTGTTCCGCCGGCTGCTCGACGGGAATCTCGCTGTCCCCGTCCCGTCCGAAGAGCGTGACCGTGTCCTCCAGCTTCACGCCGTCAATGTGGGTGACGTCCACCATGATCTGATCCATACAGACCCTTCCCAGCACCGGCGCGAGCTGTCCGTGAATCAGCACCTGTCCCTTGTTGGAAAGCGCGCGGGGATAACCGTCGGCATACCCCACCGAAACGGTAGCAATACAGATGCGCCGGTCGGCGGTATAGGTCGCGCCGTAGCCCACACAGGTTCCCGGCTCCACCCATCGCACATTGACCACATGGCTGCAAAAACGCATGGCGGGACGCAGGGGGAAGGTCGTCTTGTCAACCTCTTCGGAGGGATACAGACCGTAGGTAATAATACCGGAGCGCACCATCTGAAATCGGTGGGAATCAAATTCCATAATGCCCGCGCTGTTGCACATATGTTTCAGCGGAATGACAACATTCCGCTGATCCAGCAGGTCGCACATTTCATCATACCGTGCCATCTGCATTTTGCTGTATGCCTTATCGGTAAGGTCGGCGCAGGAGAAATGCGTAAACATACCTTCCAGCCCGATATGGGGCAACGCGCCAATCGCCGCGATTTCGTCCGCGCTTTCGGCTGATACCGGATAGCCGATGCGGGTCATGCCGGTGTCCAGCGCGATATGCGCCTTCGCAACTTTACCCTGCGCGGCGGCTTCTCTGTCGAGCGCCCGTGCCGCGTCAAGCGAATACACCGTCTGGGTCACATCGTATGTCACCACTTCGTCATAACGGCTGGGGGACACATAGGACAGAATCAGAATCGGCAGTTTCAGTCCCGCCTCACGCAGTTCCACGGCTTCGTCCACGGTCGCCACGGCAAAATAGTCCACCGCGTTTTCCAGATAGCGTCCCACCGCCACGGCGCCGTGACCGTAGGCGTCCGCCTTGATGACCGCGCAGATTTTTACCCCTTTGCCGACTCTCTCGCGAACCAGCGCGATATTATGACCAATCGCGGAAAGATCAACTTCCGCATAGGCTCTCAGATACTTCTCCAACCGAAAACATCTTCTTTTCTCATTTTTTATTGATGGTTGCTTTCCGCCGCCTGTTGTCCCGGTTGATTGACAATCAGCCGCAGGGCTTTGGGAATGACCTCGAACGTCACCTCTTTGAGACGCAGACATTCGCCGTCGATATTCACCACAGCAGGCTTGGCACACACCACCTTCATTTTCTTCCCGCGATGTACCGCCAGAATCTTGCGGAACTTTTTGGAGTCCACATATTCGCCCTTCTGATAGGTGCCGATCAGCGAGAGCATCCGCAGCTTGGACACCCGGCGGATCATCACAAAATCCAGCAGCCCGTCCGACGGGTCTGCCATCGGCGCGCCGCGATAGCCGCCGCCGTAATACTGTCCGCACGCCGCCAGCGCAAAGAGATAGCTGCCCTCGTACACGGTTTCATCGTCAATCGTCACGGTGAGGTTGTTGTACACCTTTCCCAGCATCGACAGCATCACCGCCAGCGTATAGGTCGCCGCGCCCAGCCATTTCTTCATGCGGGTCATGCGGTTGGTGCGGTCGCAGATCATCGCGTCCAGACCCATCGAACAGATATTGACCGATTTGAAATGCCCCGTATCAATCGCGTCCACATAGCGGGAAGACGCCGTCAGGTAGTTCTCGATGTCCAGAAACCCCTCCGCGCCGCCGAACGATTTGACGTAGTCGTTGCCGGAGCCGCAGGGAATAATGCCGAATTCCACGTTGTCCATGCCGATCAGACCGTTGGCGACCCCGCACACCGCGCCGTCGCCGCCCAATACGATAATGCGCACCTCGTCGCCGACCTGTCCCTCCCGGCGGGCAAACTCGGTCAGGTCTTCCGGCTTTTCGGTCAGCAGAAACTGATACGGCACACCCATCTTGTCACACGCAGCCGCAAGGCGGTCACGGTATTTGGCAAAACCGCCGCCGCCCGCCTTGGGATTGGCTATAAACACATATCTCATTTGTTCGTCACGGCTCCTTTGGTACGGTGTATACTATTTCACGCATACGCTTCATTGTATTGTAGCATAATCCGCTGTCAATGTCAACGCGCAACAAGAAAAAAGAACCCCCGCACTCCGATTTACCGTAACCAATCCATCCGCGCCCCTGCGCCTGATGGGATGAGACGGGCACCCGGCAAACAAATCACGCGGTTTCCCCAATCGCTCAGCCGAAAAAAAGCGTGTAAGCGTTTTTCACACTTACACACTTACACACTTACACACTTTATGTTACATATTTCGCGCTGTCCGACGCGCCGCATTCAGCTGACCAGACGGTAACCCTGACCCCATACGGTCTGGATATAGCGCTGTTCACCGCCCAGCCGACGGAGTTTGGCGCGAAGATTGCTGATGTGGACATTGACCGTGTTGTCCTCGCTGAAATAGGTTTCCCCCCACACGGTTTCAAAAATCAGGGTCTTGCTGAACACCTTGGACGGACTTTTGAGCATCATTTCGAGAATGCCGTACTCGGTGGCGGTCAGATCGAGTGCCGCGCCGCGAATCGTGGCTTCCCGGGTATCAAGGTTGAGTTCGATGTCCTTGTAGGTGAGGATTCTGTCCTTATTCTTGCGGCAGTGACGGATATCCCGTTCCGCGGATTCCAGCGCCGCGTCCACCGCTTCGGGACGTTCCGCCGAACACAGCAGTTCGACCTTTGCGCCGTCCAGCCCCGTGGAAGCGTAATTAATGACATAACCCGCCTGTGCCAGCAGGGCTTCAATATTTTCGGGCATACAGCCGTTTTCCTCGATGATAAAAATCTTATAACTCAGATTCATGGTGATGTTACCTCCTCACAGATATCTTTATGCTTTGCCGATCGGCACTCAGGAACTGCATCGTTCCTGATTCATCAGCGCTTGTTCTGACCGACCGAGGCTTGTGACAAGGTCATACAACCCAAAAAGCCCCCAGGTCACGCACTTATCCTCACAACCGATAACCACACGACCCACGGGCAATTTTTTTTATGATTTCGTCAGGCTCCTGCAATCCCTTCCATCCGCAGATGTGCTTTGCCGGAACCGTCCTGTATATTTCAAATGCCACTCACGCCGCAACGATCATATGATCAGGATATATGCCAATCATTCCGTATTCACGCGCATACCAAAAAGCCTGCCCGTAAATGTGTGTAATAGTGATAAATTGTAATAATTGGCACAGATCACCCGATGATACTGCCGGACGAATGCTCCCGCACCCGTCAGACCCGCATCAAAGAATGACGTACCCTCTCATAACATGATCGTGCTTCATTTGCAGCACTCCTTTCTTCTTCAAATTCATGTTGGATTTATGGTAACACGTTCCATCCGATTTGTCAATAGCTTTTGGATTTCTTTAGATTTTCTTTATTTTCTTTTTCCCGCAAAAAAAGACAATGCCCGCAGCGCGGAATTACCCATAGTAATCGCTCTTGCGGGCATATCGTGCCTTCTTGATTTCCACGGATCACCTAAGAATCCTACAATTATGTCAAACGACATGTCAATTTGCGGACAGTTCTTCGTTTGAATAACGCTCAGCCTTTCCGTCGGAAAAAAATACAGCCATTTTCGGAAAAATTCATGCCGAAGAAATGCCCCGTCGCCTTCTGTTCTGTCACAGAGTAACGCAGCGGGATATCCTTGCCGCATGGAGAATGCTGGTCATCTTTACGCAAACGGTACGGTTATTTTACCTGCTCGCCGAATACATCACGCTCTACGAATAAATCGTTGACAGTGACGCCGAAAACTTCTGAAAAGCCCTTCAACTCGATATCGGTAACGGTTCTCAGTCCGTCTTCGATTCTGGATATAGAGCCTCTGCAAACATAAACGCCCTTCTCATCCAGCTTTTCCGCGAGATCCTGCTGACTCATTCTGCGGGTCACGCGCAGAATTCGAATATTTTCACCTACAATGTTGTTCTTTTCTCCACCTATGATTCGTGGCATTTCATATCACCTCTAATAAAATTTGACTGTTCTTTAACGGTTATCCAAAGGAGTAAAACCGTTTTTGAGCAACAATCTGACTGCTTCACTCCCGCGAACTGTAGGACGGATCCGACCGAGTGAAAGACAGCAAAGCAGCGAGCGATACGGCTTTGATAACAGCGCGTTTTGCATAAAGCCAATATAAACCATACCACTCACCCATGATTATTATACAACAATATTGAAATTTTTGCAACACAAAAATACACATAAAGTGTAAAAACATGTGAATTATCTGTAAATTATTTTTTATATCATCTTTATAAGCGAAAATACACCAATATATATCACACCTATGTCATCAACTGTTTGCAGGTTTCGAGAATTCTGCGTTCCCTCCGTGAAACCTGCACCTGTGTCATACCCAGCCGACAGGCGACTTCATTCTGCGTGCAGCCGTTGAAATAGCGCAGCCGGATGAGTTCCCGGTCTCTGTCGGGCAAGCCAGAGATGACCTGTCGCAGCGCCACCAGATCAATCAAGCGCTCATCAAACCGTTGGGTGGGAATGTCGGTTTCCCCCTCATCGCCGTCGCGGGCAGCGGAAAGCGACAGCACGGGACGTGCCGCATCAATCGCCTCCGCCACACTTTCAGGATCCACATCCAGCAGTGCCGCCAGTTCCCCTACGGTAGGTTCTCTGCCGTATTGGGTTTCAAACGCTTCTCCGGCGCGTCGGATTTTCAGACCCAGATCACGCAGACTGCGCGATACCCGCATTGCGCCGCCGTCCCGGAACAGCCGCCGCATTTCTCCGAGAATCGCCGGTACGGCATAAGTGGAAAACCTCACGCCCCGGCTGGCGTCAAATCCCGCTGCCGCCTTGACCAGTCCCTCGCAGCCCGACTGATAGAGATCGTCGTAATCGACGCCGCGTCCGCAGTAGCGTCTGGCACAGGCATGCACCAGCCCGATATTTTCGGTGACGAGCCTGTCCTGCTCAGCCGTCATGGCGGTATCTCTGCGCGACGCGTTTTTCGAGGGTGACGGTGGTGCCCTTGCCCACGGCGGAACGGACGGTCATGCGATCGGTGAAACTCTCCATGACCGCAAAGCCCAGACCGGCGCGCTCACTGCCGCCGGTCGTAAAGAGGGGTTGACGTGCCTGTGCCACATCGGGAATACCGCAGCCCTTGTCCTTGATCTGCACCACGATACGTCCGTCGTCGTAGATGCCTGCCTCAATCCAGATTTTGCCGATGGTATCGCGATAGGCGTGCACAATGCAGTTGGTGACAGCTTCCGAAACAGCGGTTTTGATGTCGGTCATTTCCTCCACGGTCGGGTCAAGCTGCGCCATGAAGGCGGCGACAGCGGCGCGGGCAAAGCTCTCGTTGGCGGAGCGGCTGGGAATTACCAGCTTCATCTCGTTTTGGGGAATCACTTTTCCTCTCATAAGTATTACAGTTCCTTTCTTTGCTTGTATCATAGTCGATGATAGGGCGGCGTCTCATAAAACGCCCAATCGTCCCATACCTGCCAGACGCATCATGCGGGCGACTGTGGGCGGTGGATTGGCGACACGCAGTGAACCGCCATAGCTTCTGACATTCTGAAACCGTCCCATGATCAATCCGATACCTGACGAGTCCATAAATCCCACTCTGCTGAAATCCAGCACCAGCACCTCCGGTTTCAGGATATCCACGGCGCGGTCGATTTCTTCGCGAAGTTCCGCGGCTGTATGATGGTCGATTTCTCCTTGAAGCAGCGCGGTCAGTTCGCAGTCTGATGTTTCAAATATGACGGGCATTACGGGCATTTGCGATCGGCTTCCTTTCTGTGTTTTTTTGACGGAATATGAAAAAAAAAGAAAAAGCGCATGAGTAACATCTATCGGCGGGATAGATTATAACTCATGCGCAGGAGAACATTGCTCACAATTTGTCGAACAGAATCATTTTTTTGTGTTCGCTCTTAGAGTCCGAGTTTTTTGCCCAGACCGCCCGGAATCTTGTCAGCGATTTTATCGGTAATCCCATCGGGCAGTTTCCCCGCCAGATCCTTGAAATCCACCTTTGCCACTGCGTCAAATGCCTTTTCGCATTCTGCCTTGGGCAGCTTGGTTTCCTTTACCAGAAAATCAATGGCGTCATCCTTGCTCCGGATGGTACCCGCGGCGCTCTTGAGCTTTTCGAGTGCCGCCTGCAGTTTCTGATCCATATCTGTCACCTCCTTTCACCGGTGCGCAGCGCACCGAATAGTTCGGAACAGGTTCCGTAAAAAATATCGTCATGCCCCGCCATGCGTTCACAGAAGCGCTCGAAGCGTTCCCAGCCCTGCTGCATATCGAATTCGTAGCTGTGACCCCACAGCAGGAAAATCCGCGGGCAGTCAGGCTGCAAGGCGATGAAGCGTTCCGCCAGCTCAAACAGGTTTTCCTCCTTGTGGCGGCAGGTGGGTGAAATGTGCAGCAGATCGGCGGGCGGGTCGAAGGCATGGGTGGATTGTACGCCGCGTGCATAGGAAATACCGCATTCCGCCAGCACGGCTTCCACGCGGCTGTCAGCCGCGCCGAAGGGATAGGCAAAACCGGTCACTTCGCAGCCGAACAGGTCTTCGAGAGCCGCCTTGTCGCAGAGAATATCCATGCGAAGCGCGTCATTGTCCAGTCCGATGGGATTCTGATGCCTTGTCAGGTGGGAAGCGATTTCGTGACCCTGATAAAGGGACGGCAGACGGTCAGGCGGCATTCGTTCCACCCGCACCCCTTCGGCTTCCCATGCCGAGGAAGGGTCGTTCATCAGACCGGAATTGAGATTGAATGTCGCTTTCAGACCGTACCGGTTGAGAATCTCCACCAGCCGTATATCCTGATACACCCCGTCGTCATAACTCAGGGCAAACGCCTTGGTGTAACGATCCGTCCATTTCATGAAGCGGCTCCTTTCCTCACGGCAGCACCACCGTGACGGTCAGCGATTTTCCGTCCGAAGAGGACGCGGTGATTCTGCCCTTGTGTGCTTCGGCAACCGCTTTGGCGATGGAAAGACCGATGCCGTAGCCGCCGGTCTGGGAGTTGCGGGAAGCGTCGGCACGGTAAAAGCGGTCGAAGAGACGGTCGAGACGCGATGTGTCCACGCTTTCGGCGGTATTATAGACCTCGATGCACACACCCTTGCCCTTGGGAAATGCTTTGAGCGAGATGCGTCCCTTCTCATCGGAATATTTGAGGGCGTTGTCCAGCAGAATGGAGATCAGCTGGGTGACGGCTTTTTCGTCCCCGCAATAGCTCATCATAGGCGGCACGTCGATCTCGAAGGTCTTTTCCTGCACCTTGGCAAGCCCCTGAAAGGACTGGGCGGTTTCGGTAAGCACATCGGACAGCGGAAATTCGATCATCTGGACGGGATTCTGCGATTCTTCCATGCGGGAGAGGTAAATCAGATCTTTGGTAAGCGCGGTCAGACGGCGGGTCTGTGCGCGGATGTCGGCAATCCACTCGTTGTCCTCGCCGCACTCCATTTCGAGAATAGAAGCGTCGGCGTCAATAATGGTAAGCGGTGTTTTGATTTCGTGTCCGGCGTCGGTGATAAAGGATTTCTGTTTTTCGTAGCTCTCCTGCACGGGTTTCATCACCATACGCGACAGCAGCACCACCAGCACGGCAAAGGCAATCATGCCCCCCAGCGAGCCGAACACGCTGTACAGCAGAAAGGAGCGGAAGGACGAGAGATTTTTGCGGCAGTCCAGAAAGAGGATCATCATGCCGTCGTCCTCATCGGTCTGCCGAAGGTAGCGGTAATACTCCAGAAATCCGGTGGAGCAGCGTTTCCGGCACACCGCTTGGGCATAATCCGCCGCGTCCTCACTGTTCACGGCGGCAATTTTGCCGGTATCCACGGTTGTCACCTTGCCGCTGCTGTTGAGATAGACGGTAAAATAGCGCGATTCATAGGGCATTTCGGGCGAAAAGATCTGGTCGGAAAAGAACAGATCGCCGTGTTTCCGCTGCCGGTTGTTTTTGCCGGTATTGCTGTCACTATCGCTGTCATTATCAAAAAAATCCAGCACCCGTCCGGGGAATTCTCCGTGGTTCTCCGCCAGCACGGTCAGCACGCTTTCACTGTCTTTAACAATGCGGCGGTAGTTCATGATATTCACGGTTCCCATAATGACCAGCAGCACCAGAAACACCGACAGCAGCGAGATAGCAATGAATTTGAGCCGCAGTTTCCGGATCATTCCGCCACCTCCAGCGAATAGCCCGCGTTGCGCGAGGCTTTGATTTTGATATTGGCGCCCAGTGCCGTGAGTTTTTTGCGCAGATACGAGATGTATGCCCACACCACATTGATTTCGGCCTCACTGTCCAGACCCCAGATTTTTTCCATCATCATCTCGGTGGAGATCAGCTGGCGGGGATGGCACATGAGCAGCTCCATGACCTGAAACTCTTTGTTGGCGAGCCGGAAGCTGCCTGTCGGAGAGGACAGCTCAAAGGTGGTGCGGTCAAGGGAGATATTTCCCATCGTCAGCACGGCATTGGAACCGCCCGACTGCGCCCGCGTCATGGCACGGATACGCGCCAGCAGTTCCTTGGTATCGAAGGGCTTGGTGAGATAATCGTTGGCGCCGCAGTCCAGACCCATGACACGGTCGTCGATTTCGGCTTTGGCGGTGAGCATCAGCACGGGCAGATTGTTTCCCCTGGCGCGGATGGTTTTCAGCACGGCGATACCGTCCATACGCGGCATCATCACGTCGAGTATCATGCCGTCATACTGTCCCGTGGCGAGATAATCCAGCGCTTCCACCCCGTCATAAGCGGCATCCACGGCGTAATTGTTTTTTTCCAGAATCACTGTCAGTGCCTTGGACAGCGATTTTTCGTCCTCTGCGAGCAATAATCTCATACGATAACGACCCCTTTGCCATACGGATATATTCATCATACCCGATAAACCAAAAGATTGCAATACGAAAATCCAAAACTTTTCGGTATTTTCGCATCGCAATCCTGTTTCAGAAATATGATACCTGTATTTTTGGAAAAGATTACAGAATAATATCCGCCAGTTCCTGTACATTTTCCACGGTCAGTTGAGTCAATTCGGCGACCTTTTCCACCGAAAGTCCTTCCTTGAGCAAAGCAAGCGCCCGGAACTCGGCTTTTCTTCTGGCTTCGGCAAGAAGCCGCTCCTGCTCGCGACCCTGTTCGCGCCCTTGCTCGCGCCCTTCTTCGCGCCCCTGTTCGCGTCCTTTGGCAATGCCGGCGCGATAGGAATCATTGATAGCCGTTTCCATAATCTGACACATATGCTTTACCCCCTGTTCATCTTCCTTGAAATATTTTGTTACAGCTGCTATCTCGGTGTAATTCATGGCATTCGGATCCGAACACATGAAATCCTTCATCAGTTTTCCCAATGCACTGTCACTGTCCTGCGCCGCGTTCACATAAATTATATGGGAGCCGTCGTGAAATGACCTTCCCTTTTCCACCAGAACCCGTTCGATATGATAGATCATCAGACCGTCACCGAATATATCGTTTTCGGTCAGAAAAATCACATAGTTTTCCGGCAAATCCTGATAGGCTTTTCCCTTTTGCAGCGACAGATGACTGTCCAGCAGGCTGCTGTGATATCTGGCGCGTTTGGGATTTGCGCCGGCATCCGCCCGCTGTACCTCAATATTATATTTTTTGCCGCTGCTGTCTGTGGCAAACGAATCCAGCTGTACCGAATGACCGCTGATGTTCCGGATGGAATACTGCGTTTTCATTTCCGTCACATGCAGATCGTCTTTGTCAAGAATAATGCGCAGTACAAATTCCATCAGGTCCGGTCTGTTCTCAAAGCACACCGCAAAAAACGTATCGTCTATCAACCGGAACTGTTGAATCAACGCCAGATTCGCCTGCAGAATTTCCGCGTAGCTTCGGTCGTCATCCCAATCATGCTTGCTGTTCTGAGCCAACGTTTCCACCTGCCTTCTCTCACGGATATTGTACCATTTTCGGCGTGTTTTTGCAATAAAATTCCGTCAGCCCGCGGAAAATTTTCTAACCTTGGCGCGCACCCAATCCACCGTGCAGAACACGGCAAATACCGCCAGATGGATAATGACCACACTCGCGCCGGTCGGCGCGGAGTATTGATAGGAGATCAGCAGTCCCGCAAAGAAGCACACCGCCGAGATGACCGCCGCGCAGATCACCACACTGCGGAAATTTTTGAAAACCCGCATGGACGACATGGCGGGGAAAATAATCAGGCTGGAAATCAGCAGCGCGCCGATCATGCGCATACCCAGTACGATGGTGACGGCGGTCAGCACAGCAATGAGCATATTGTATCCTTCCACCCAAATACCGGTGGCTTTGGCAAACGGTTCGTCAAAGGTAACGGCAAAAATCTTGTGGTAAAAGATAACATATAATGCCAGCACCGCCAGCGACAGCACCACACTCAGCACCACGTCCGAAGAGCTGATGGCAAGTACACTGCCGAACATATAATTGTTGATATCTGTATTGATGCCCGATTTCATCGAGATGATAAACACACCGATGGCAAGCGCGCCGGTGGACACCAGCGCAATGGCGGAATCCCCCTTGACGCGGCTGTTGGCGCTCAGCCGGAGCAGCAGGAACGAAGCGGCGATCACCACCGGAATCGCCACCCACAGCGGCGCCCAGTTCATGACCGTGGCGACAGCCATCGCGCTGAACGCCACATGGGACAGACCGTCGCCGATCATGGAGTAGCGCTTGAGCACCAGATTGACCCCCAGCAGCGACGAACACAGCGACACCAGTATGCCCACGACCAATGCCCGCAGGATAAACGGATAGGAAAACATCTCCCACATCGTATTTCTTACCTCCCCATAAACGCGCGTCCCACGTCGCTTTTCAGATAATCCGCCGTGCTGCCGCAGAACTGCACCGTGTGTTTGACGTGCAGAATCCGGTTGGCGCTCCTGACGGCGGTCTTGACATCGTGCGATACCATGATGACGGCGGTATGATGCCGCCGGTTGATTTCCTTGATGATGTCATAAATCTCGGCTGTCACCAGCGGGTCAAGACCCGTGACCGGTTCGTCGAGAATGAGCAGCTTGCGTGACGCGCACAATGCCCGTGCCAGCAGTACCCGCTGCTGCTGACCACCGGAAAGCTCGCGGTAGGAACGATCCGCCAGTGCCGTCATGCCGAGTTCTTCGAGATACTTGGCGGCACGCGCCTTGTCCTCATGGGTGTAGAAGGGCAGCAGGCGTCCGCTGTTGAGACAGCCCGACAGCACCACTTCCCGCACCGAGGCGGGAAAGTCCCGCTGAATGGCAGTCTGCTGGGGCAGATAGCCCACGTCGCGGCGGGAAAGTCCATTGGCGTGGGTGATGCTGCCGCTCATAGGCTTCATGAGTCCGGCGAGGCACTTGATGAGTGTGGATTTGCCCGCGCCGTTTTCTCCCACAACGCAGAGATAATCCCCCCGCATGAGATCAAACGATACGTCTTCCAGTACGGTCTGATTTTCATAACCGATGGTAAGTCCGCTGCATGACAGCAGCTTTTTGTCCTTTTGTGTCAATGTAATGCCTCCCGTAATGCTTCGACATTTGCCTGCATCAGGCTGAGATAGGTTTTTCCCGACGCGAAATCATCGTAGGAAATATTGTGGCAGGTGTGGAACAGCGCGGTGCGCACGCCGGTACATTCCGCGATAGCGTCCGCCACCTTGTGGTTGGAAAGCTCGATGTAAAAGATCACCGGCACCTTCTCGCGCCTTACCGTGTCAATCAGAAACGCCACGGTTGCGGCGCTGGGTTCGGTTTCGGCGGCACAGCCCGGAAAGGCGGCATAATAGGTCAGACCGTACTCCCGCACGAAATAGAGCAGCGGAAAGCGGTCGCCGAAAATCAGTACATTTCGCTGACTGTCACTTACCACCTCGCGGAACGCCTCGTCCAGCGCGAGCAGTTCTTCCACATAAGCGTCGGTGTTTTCGCGATAGTACGGCGCGTTTTCGGGGTCGATCTCGCACAGCGCTTCACTGATGGCGTTGACGATTTTTACCGCGTTCATGGGCGACGTCCAAACGTGTTCGTCATATTCTTCCTCTTCCTCGTCCTCATCCTCATGATGCTCTTCTTCGTCGCCGTCGTGATGATGGTGATGCTCGTGACTCTGCATACCTTCCATGGTTTCTTCTTCGAGCGGATCCACGCAGTCCAGCGCCGCCACAGTGCGGCGGTGAGGATTGGGTACGGTGTCCAGCACGCTTTCCAGCCATGTCTCGGATTCGCCCCCGACGTTCAGAAAGAGGTCGCAGTGGGAAATGCGGATGATATCCTTCGGGCTGGGTTCGTAGGAATGCGCCTCCATGCCGGGTTTCAGCAGCAGCGTGATATTGGCGCGGTCGCCCGCAATCCGCCGGGCAAAGTCGTACTGCGGAAAGGCAGTCGCCACAATGGAAATTTTTCCGTCGTCCATGTCACTGTCAACCGGTGCGCAGCCCTGGCACAGTCCCGACAGCAGCGCCGCGCAGAGCAGCAGACACAGTATTTTCCATAACTTCAATGCTTTCATAGGTCGATGAATTCCTCTTTTCCGTTTGCTTGGGCAGAACCGTCGGCGCACGCCTCGCACAGACCGTAAATCACCGTGCGGGCATTGTCCACCCGGAAGCCGTGATGCTCGCCGATGTGCTTCTCAAATTCACTCATAAAGCCGCAGTCCAGATGAATGATGCGCCCGCAGGCGGTGCATTTGAGGTGGAAATGCCGGTCGCAGCCGCCCGCCGCGTCCATCCACTGATACATGGCGCCGTCGCCGCCGTCCGAAATAAATTTTTTGATTTCCCCGTTTTCCACCAGTTTGTCGAGACATCGGTAAATGGTCGCCTTGCCGATCTTGCCGTTTCCCCGCATAAAAAAGAGATAGATATCATCAGCCGTAACACAGCTATTGGGATGGCGCCGGAAGTAATCCGAGACCGCTTCCTGCTGGCGCGTGTGATAATTCCGCTTGTGTTCCATGCGGCGTGTCCCTCTCTTTCCTTCATAAAAACGAAATTGATAATCGGTCTCAATTTCAAATTGCTAAACTATTATAGCACGGTTTTCAGAAAATGCAAGAGAAAAATTAAAAAAACTGCGCGGCGACAGCACGCGCATCTTAAAATGCAGTAGAATTTTCCATGACAAAACCCATCGAGGCAGGTACGCGGGCGGCTTTGCCGTATTCAGCTCTCCGTCGCGCGTATCGGGGCAAAAGCCCGGACACGAGCGAAGCACTTTCAAATCTCAAAGCAGTAAGGAACGTGATACGATACCAGCCTTATCCAGCCGCGCCCCGCGCCGGATTTGGTTATCCGGGTACCCGGCAAAAGAGGAACGGGGTAGCCGCAATCGTTTAAGTGAAAAAAACCGCGTCCCGAGCGATTTACTCGCACGAAACGCGGTTTGTTACACTATATTTATGATGAATAACGAGTTATCGGATTTCCGTTGCCGGTCTTAGCAAACGCCCTGAGCGAGCATCGCGTTGGCGACCTTGAGGAAGCCCGCGATGTTGGCGCCGGCGACGAGGTTGCCCTCCATGCCGTATTCCTTGGCAGCCTTGGCGGAGTTGTGATAGATGTTGACCATGATGTCGTGCAGCTTCGCGTCAACCTCTTCAAAGGTCCAGCTGTATCTCATGGAGTTCTGGCTCATTTCGAGAGCGGAGGTGGCGACACCGCCGGCATTGGCAGCCTTGGCGGGTCCGAAGAGTACGCCGGCAGACTGGAATGCGTGAACCGCTTCGGGGGTGGAAGGCATATTCGCGCCTTCGCAGACAGCCTTGACGCCGTTGGCAATCAGCGCCTTTGCGCCGTCCTCGTCGAGTTCGTTCTGGGTGGCGCAGGGCAGAGCGATGTCACAGGGAATCGTCCAGATGCCGCGGCAGCCTTCGGTGTAGGTGGCGTTGGGATGGTTCTCGACATACTCCTTGATTCTGCCGCGCTTGACCAGCTTGATCTCCTTGACAGCGTCGAGATCGATGCCGTCGGGATCATGGATGTAGCCGTTGGAATCGGAGAGCGCCACAACCTTGGCGCCGAGAGCGGTTGCCTTCTGGGTGGCGAAGATCGCCACGTTGCCGGAACCGGAGATGACAACGGTCTTGCCCTTGAAGGAATCGTCGTGGTCGTTGAGCATTTCCTCGGTGTAGTAGCAGAGACCGTAGCCGGTTGCCTCGGTACGGGCAAGGCTGCCGCCGTAGGTCAGACCCTTGCCGGTGAGCACGCCGCTGTATTCGTCGCGCAGTCTCTTGTACTGACCGAAGAGGTAGCCGATTTCACGGGCGCCCACACCGATGTCACCCGCGGGAACGTCGGTGTCGGGACCGATGTGCTTGGCAAGCTCGGTCATGAAGCTCTGGCAGAAGCGCATGACTTCCATATCGGACTTGCCCTTGGGGTCGAAGTCGGAACCGCCCTTGCCGCCGCCGATCGGCAGACCGGTGAGGGAGTTCTTGAAGATCTGCTCGAAGCCGAGGAACTTGATGATGCCTTCGTAAACGGAGGGATGGAAGCGGAGACCGCCCTTGTAGGGACCGATCGCGCTGTTGAACTGAATGCGGAAGCCGCGGTTGACATGGACATTGCCCTTGTCGTCAATCCACGGAACGCGGAACTTGATGATTCTTTCGGGCTCTACGATGCTGTCGAGGACGCCCATCTTGATATATTCGGGGTGCTTTTCGATCACAGGCTCGAGGGATTCGAGAACTTCGGTGACAGCCTGATGAAACTCCGGCTCATTGGGGTTGCGCTTCTTGACAGTTTCCATGAGGTCTGCAAGATACTGATTCTTAAAAGCCATTTTGCATTTCTCCTTATGTCAGATTGAATTGACAGGTCAAGCCTCCGGCGATTCACGGGGAGACGACCTTTTGTGCGGTAACTATCATTGTAATACGCCCGAGGCGGTTTGTCAATATAAAATCAGGCAATTCTGAAAAAATTTGCAATTTTACAATTTGAATCCTGCAAATTAAGGGCACTGTTAGGCAAAATGAATAATTTCTGTTGCGTCTTTACCGTTTGCGTCCGGCGCACATGGCGCAGACGCCTGCCGTGGCAAGCACCATCAGCGCCGCCACGCCCGCCAGCAGTACCGACTTCGCGTCGGACGGCAGGAACCGTCCCCAATCGAAGCCCCGTTTCGTGTCGGAAGGGGATACCGTCCCGACATCACCCGGGGAAACAGGCTGGGTGTCAGGATTCGGGTCAGACGGAGAGGGTTCCTGTATTTGCACCTTGTCCGACCAGTCTACATGCTCAAACAGATCGTTTGTGCCTTCGGTATCCTCACCGACCGTGGTATAGGCAAGTCCGAATTTGCGGCAGTCATATTTCACGCTGTCCTTCTCGACGCTGTAATATTTGAGCTGGCTCTGATGACAGGCAAAGCCCTCTTTTGCCATATCCAGCGCGGATTTGCCGCCGAACCGCGTGAGCGCCATGCTGTCCCAGTCCACCACCACTTGGTTCTTCTTCCATAGGTGGAGGTAGCATTTCTGCACCTGACAGGTGCCGTACTTTTCGGCGCTGGCGGGATAGGCGGAAGGATCGTCGGTGAGCGCCACCGCTTCAAGCAGGGTCTTGGCGTTGAGCTTGTGGGCGCCGTGACCGTATTCGCCTTTCATGTCATGACCGATCACCACGCGGGGGCGGAACCGCCGGAGGTTTTCCACCTGAAATTTGACCACGTTGTCGTAGCCGAAGCGGTAGGCGGCAGCGTCGAGACTTTCTTTGGTGGCGAGTACGTCGGGAAAACGTCCGATGACCGGGTAATGCCGCACGCCCACGGTCCACAGACCGTTGAGCCGTTCATGATTGCGGATGGTTTCGCCGTGGTTGGTGAGATAGACCACCTGCACGTCATAGCCCAGTTCCCCGGCGTAATAGGGCAGTGCGCCGCCGAACCACAGATGCTCGTCGTCGGCGTGGGTGGGCAGCACCAGTAAGTCTGCCTTCTCGCAGGGCGGTTCCCAGAGCTGTACCCAGTCGGGCGGATTGGCGTCGGCGAAGGCGTAGAGGTTGGTGAGCATTGCGCCGTCGGGTATGGTCAGTTCCGCCGAAGAAACCGCCTGTCCCAGCCGACAGTATTCATGAATAAAGCCGTCCTTGCCGCCGTCGAACGTGGTACCGTCCGGCAGGGAGAGTGTCCACTGGCAGGGGATTTCCCATTTGACGTAGAGACTGACAAAGGGCTGCTCCGCTGACAGACGAAGGGTTTTGCCCTTATTGAAGGTGACAAAGGTGGTTTCGTCGTCATCAAGCGCCTTGCGTCCCTTGGTGTAGGGTTTGTCGGTGGACGGGTCTTCAAGGGTCAGAGTGAGAGAAGCGCCGTCTCCCGAAACCGCGTCCCCCGCAGATGCAAACACCGGCACACAGGGCATAAACGTTATCAGCAGGATCGCTGTGAGCGACAGCAGCCGTCTGCACATGAAAGATTGCAACGTGATTTCCCCCTTCCCACTGTCAGGCGAAGAGCGTGCCGCCTTCACAGTCGATGGCGACGATGAGCGGGAATTTGTCGAAGGTGAGGCGCTTGACCGATTCGCAGCCCAGATCCTCAAAGGCGATGACCTCGCAGGAGGTGATGCACTGGGACGCCAGCGCGCCCGTGCCGCCGACCGCGCAGAGATAAACCGAGCGGTTGCGGCGGATTGCCTCGCAGACCTCCGGGGAACGTCCGCCTTTTCCCACCATCGCGCCCAGACCCAGATCCAGCATACGGGGTGCGAAGGGATCCATGCGCCCCGACGTCGTGGGACCGCAGGATCCGATAGCGAGATGGGGCGGCGTGGGCGTAGGACCGGCATAATAGATCACAGCGCCGTCCAGATCGTAAGGAAGAGGGGAACCGCTGTCGAGCAGCGCCATGATGCGCTTGTGAGCCGCGTCGCGGGAGGTGTAGACTGTGCCGGAGAGCAGCACTCTGTCACCCGCCCGCAGACGGGGCGACCATTGTTTGATATCTGAGGTGTTGATGGAATATTCCGCCATAGGAACCACATCCTTTTTGTGTTACTTATTTTGAAATCATACCTGTCTATTATACCATCTGTACCCGGCAATTGCAATCAATTCCTTTGACAAATCGCGCGGAATATGGTATAGTGATAGTAAATCGGAAACTGTAATCTATTTATCCCAAAAAAGGAGATTGATGCGATGATGAACAACCAAGGGAATCAGCAGAATGCCCCTGTCAGGCAGGCAGGGGTCTATATGCCGCCGCCTGCGAGCTACGATGTGAGCGTACCAACAACAGGCTCAAACGGGAACAGCAACGGCACAGGTGATGGCTATCAGCCCATCGACAAAAAAATTCTCCATCAGTGCCGTCACAAGGCGGAACGGCGCTGGTACCGCCGTCTGGTGGTGCTGAACCTGCTGATCATCGCCGCGGCAATCGGATTCTTCCTCTACGCGTTTGAGGATACCCGCACCTATGCCGAGGATGTGTACAATGCGGTGGTGGAGGAAATGGAGGATCTGGAAAACGTCGAAGATGTGCGGGACGCGGATGTGGAGAAACTCGACGATGTTGAAAAAGAGGCGAACGATCTCCCCGACAGTCTGCTCTACCTGCTGGAAATCGTGATAACGGTTGTGGCAATTCCGTTTGTGGTGTATTATGTGTATGCGCAGTACCGCTCCATGTCGGTGTGCATCACCCCGAAGACTTATCCCGAAATCTACGCCATTGTGGAGGAATACGCCCGGAAGCTCGGCATGAAGAAGGTGCCGAAAATCTACATGATACAGGGAAACGGTGTACTCAACGCCTTTTCGACCTTCATTCCCTTCAAGCAGTACATAGAGATTTATGCCGATCTGCTGGAAGTGGCGTACCGCGAATATCACGATATGGATACCATCCGCTTCATTATCGCGCATGAGATAGCCCACATCTATTATAAGCACGCCACGATGCACTATTATTATGCCATCATGTTTTCGCAGATGATTCCGATTCTGGGCAGCACCGCCTCGCGCACCCGTGAATACAGCTGCGACCGGCTGGCGCAGCTTCTGTCGGGCAGCGACGGCATAGACGCGATGATGGCGCTCACGGCGGGCATTCATCTTTACAAGCAGGTCGATCATGAGGATTATATCGAACACGCCAGGACGGTCAAGGGATTCTTCATCTTCTGCTGGAATCTGGTGTGCGACCATCCCATCACCACCAAGCGCGTGCTGGCGCTGGCGGACCCCGAAAAGAAGAGCGGCAAACTCTATTAAAGATTTGCCGATATACATAACCATCCGAAAGGAGCATGATGATATGAATATCCACACTTTTGGCAACGAAAGCAATCCCAAAATGATGCTGATTCACGGCGTACTCTGCCCGTGGCAGATCTGGGAGGACGCGGCGGCGCATTTTTCTGAGAAGTATTATGTCATTGTGCCGGAGCTGGACGGTCACACGCAGGACGCGCCGAGTGAATTTCACTCTGTTGCGCGGGAAGCGGCAGATATCAGCTTATGGCTGCGTGAGCGGCACATTGACAGTCTGGACGTTCTCTGCGGGCTGTCGATGGGCGGCGGCGTGGCGGCGGAACTCTGGTGTAAAGGCGTGGACTCTCACACACTGAAAGTTGACACGCTGATACTGGACGGCGCACCGCTGGTTCCCGCGGGCGGACTGACCACGCGGTTCATTACAGGCTTCTACGCGGATATTCTGCGCAAATCCAAGCAGCGCGACCCCAAAACGCTGGAAAACTGCAAAAAAGTCTTTCTCCCCGAACGGTATTTCGAGGACTATCTCCGCGTGGCGGACAACATGAGCGATACGTCTATCGTGAATGTCTGCTATTCCATTCTGCAAAATCGATTTCCCAAGGACGTTCCTGCTGAAGGCACGCGCATTTTCTATCTGCACGGCACCCAGTCCAATGAGGCGATCGCCAAAAAGTCAGCGAAGTTCATGAAGAAATATTATCCTTCCACGCAAATCAAGGTCTGCAAGGGCATGGCGCACGCGGAGCTGGCTTGCTTCCACCCGCAGGAGTGGATTCAGACCGTAGACGCGTTTCTGTCATAAATCCGTTTAAGGGGGGGGTTATCGATGAAGAAAAAAATATCGGTCAAGAAAATTCTGCTCATCATACTCGGGTGTGTGCTGGCGTTGCTGCTTGCGGGATGGTGGGCATTGTCGGTCGTGATTTACGATCAGAACATCAACCGGCGCTTTGAGAGCTACGAACCCTATACGCTGCGCCTGGAGGATTTTGAAGGGCTGGAGCGAACGGCATACGAATTCCCGTCGGATAAGGGGCAGATGCTCAAAGGTTATCTGTACAGCGCGGGTGAAGGACAGCGCGGCATCATCGTGATTGCGCACGGCTTCGGCGGCGGCGGTCACAATTCCTACATAGACTGCGCCGATTATTTTGCGCGGCACGGGTATTATGTCTTCGCCTACGACGCGACCGGAAATGATGAAAGCGAGGGCGATGGCGTCGGCGGCTTCCCGCAGGGCGCGGTGGATCTGGATTACGCGCTTACCTTTGTGGAGCAAAGCGGGAAATTCCCCGCTCTGCCCATCGGTCTGTTCGGACACAGCTGGGGCGGATACAGCGTGTGCAGTGTGCTGACCTATCATCCGGAAGTGAAGGCGGTCATCGAATGTTCCGGCTGCAACGCTTCTTCCGACCTGTTTGAAGCGGGCGGCAAGCATGAGGCAGGAAATCTCATCTACACCATGATGCCGTTTGTCAAGCTGCATGAACTGGTGAAATACGGCAAATACGCCTCGAATACGGCGATGGACGGCTTTAACAACAGCGACGCTGATGTGATGATTGTACACAGTGCGGATGACGACGTGGTGCCGATTGCATATGGGCTCGACCGCTTCTATGAAAAATACAGCGATGACCCGCGGTTTACCTTCTTGCGGTTTGAAGACAGAGGGCACAATCATATTTACAACGACACCACCTACATCAACGAATTCAACGCGGCATTCGACAAATGGTGCGAAACGCTGGATTACGACTATAAATCGTCGGAAAACAAGGAGCGGTTTGCCAAGGATAAAGCGGATTATATCCATCAGCATCTCGACAGAACCAGATGGAGCAATATGCTTGACGAAGAACTGTTCGCACAGTTCCTTGCGTTTTATGATAAAAATGTCAGATAATGCCGCGGATTTTGCTTGACATCGGTTTCCGTGAGGCATACAATACAAGTAACAGCCTATGACAAAGGAGGTGAAAACATATGGATATGCAGCAATACAATGCCATGAATGAGCAGTTGACGTCCGGTCAGCAGAGCGCCGTGAATATCGGTACGCTGGTGCTTTGTGTTCTGACGCTCATCGCTATGTGGAAGATTTTCTCGAAGGCCGGTCAGGCAGGCTGGAAAGTGCTGATTCCTATCTACAATACCTACACATTCTGCAAAATTGTAGACGGTAACGGATGGAAATTCCTGCTGCTTCTCATTCCTTTTGTCAATGCCGTTTACGCGATCATCCTGATCTTCCGTCTGGCAAAGTCATTCGGCAAAGGCTTTTTGTTCGGTCTCGGACTGCTGTTCCTCTCCACGCTGTTCACGCTGATTCTCGGCTTCGGCAGCTCTACTTACATCGGGCCCAGAGGCGTTCCGGCTGTCAGATAGCGTTTTTCGCTAATCTTTTACAGGGCTGGAAACGTCATAACCGTCCGGGTTTTCTTTGAATGGAATGCCCCGGACGGTTATTTTTTTTTGGGGTGCATTGCTTGTTTGTCGGGCAAGCGGATTACCAGCGCTGGCGCGGGGCGCGGCTGGATATAGGGTGGGAGTATGCGACGTTCCGGCGTGGTTGGATCAGGGAAAGTACGTTTCTCGCGTCCGGGCTTTTGCCTGAATGCTCGCGTCCGGGGCGAATACGGCTTGCGCCGCACGCGTACCTCACCTGATGGGTCTTGCCACGGATGTCCGGGTGCTTCGCTGATTGCGCGTGCTTCGCCGCGCGGATGGTTGTATGTTTTATTTTTCATTTTTTTATTCGACGGCGCTCAGCCATTTCTCAAAACTCGCGGACAGCAGGGCTTCCACTTCTGCCCGGTAATGTTTGCTGTAAGTTGTGACCCGTCCCGCGCTTGGCACATACGGGTCAATATAACGGCGCTTGGCGTTGATTTTTGCGGCGTAACGTCCGTCCGTCGGTTTGTCGGGGGTGGACTGCACGCGCCGGATGCCGCAATAGTTCCGCCAGCCTTTGGCGGTACGCGGGTCTGCCAGCAGTTTTTCAATCACCGATTCCTCGGTGGTGTATAAATCGTTCACGGTCAAAATGCCTTGCGAGGCTGCCGTCTTGAGCAAATCGGCGAGATACTGCATGGTAAAACGGTCGGTATCGGAGATGTAGACGTGGGAACACTGCATGGAGCAGCGGGCAAATGCCTCCGCGATATCCCGGTGCCGGAACAGCAGTTCGCGCTGACCGTGTTCATTGGTTCCTGCCGCGATATCCTCATAAAACCGGCGGATTTGAGAAATATCGGTCACAAAATACCTCAGAAAGCTGCCGCAGGTATATTCCAGACGGTCGGCGGAAAGCCGCGGGGAATCGTTGTCGGCGATGGGGTAGCGGTGATAGTCGCACACATCGGCAGTGGTCAGATCCAGTTCCCGCAATATTGTCTGAATTTCCGCCGAACCGTCGATAAACGCCGCCGTTTTTTCCTCGGTGGATTCCTGCGTGAGGTGGTCGCCGTTGAGAAAATCCACCACGTGCGCGAAGGCAGGCGTGCTGATGTCGTGGAACAGTCCCGCCACCGACTGCTTTACGTCGCGGGTAAAGTGCCAGACAATCAGCGCCACGCCGACACTGTGCGCAAAACGGGTGTAGCGGTGGGACAAATCCATATCGCGTTCATGCAGCGCGACATATTCGCATCCGCAGCTCATGCCGACGTATCGCAATCGCTGCATAGGCGGGGTGTCCGCCAGTCTTGCGATGAAATCCGGTATATTTTCATGATAAACAGCCCATAACGAAAGATTTTCCATCAAGCGTTCCCCCTTCTTGTCGATAAAAAACATACAAAAACCCGCCGCGCTGTCTTGCTTCGACAGTGCAGCGGGTTTGATCATTTCACTAAATTCATTGAAAGAACAATGCTTTCCGAATGCGAATCCTTATCGCATACGTCCCGCATATCCCATCCAATCCTTCAGCCTTGTTGGGTCCGATTACTCATTCACAGCGGTGACAACGCCCGAACCGACGGTACGACCGCCTTCACGGATAGCGAAGCGGAGGTTGGGCTCGATAGCGATTTCCTTGAGCAGCTCGACGTCCATCTCGACGTTATCGCCAGGCATACACATCTCGATGCCCTCGGGCAGAGAGATCACGCCGGTAACGTCGGTGGTTCTGAAGTAGAACTGAGGACGATAGTTGTTGAAGAACGGAGTATGACGGCCGCCTTCATCCTTGGTCAGAACGTAGACCTGACCGTGGAACTTGGTGTGGGGATGAATGGAACCGGGCTTTGCCAGAACCTGACCTCTTTCGATGTCGGTTCTCTGGATACCACGGAGCAGCGCACCGATGTTGTCGCCGGCCTGCGCGAAGTCGAGCAGCTTGCGGAACATTTCGATACCGGTGACAACGGTCTTTCTCTTCTCGTCAGACAGACCGACGATTTCCACTTCCTCGTTGAGGTTGAGCTGACCTCTCTCCACTCTACCGGTGGCAACAGTACCACGACCGGTGATGGTGAAGACGTCCTCGATGGGCATGAGGAAGGGCTTGTCGGTGGTTCTTTCGGGAGTGGGGATATACTCGTCAACCGCATCCATGAGGTCAAGGATGCACTTGTACTCGGGCGCGTTGATGTCCTTGGAATCGGACTCGAGAACCGCGAGAGCGGAACCGGTGATGATCGGCACATCGTCGCCCGGGAACTCGTACTCGTTGAGCAGTTCGCGGATTTCCATCTCGACCAGCTCGAGAAGCTCGGGATCGTCAACCTGATCCGCCTTGTTCATGAACACGACGATATAAGGCACGCCGACCTGACGGGACAGAAGGATGTGCTCGCGGGTCTGGGGCATGGGACCGTCAGCCGCGGAAACAACCAGGATAGCGCCGTCCATCTGAGCGGCACC
>JAFPUM010000036.1 GCA_017395425.1 Clostridia bacterium
CCACAATTATCATATTGCTTTTCTGGAATTTTATGCTTAATAATGATTTATAACGATCATATTTTTCACATATAAATTCAGAAACTCAAGATGATTTAGACCATATTCCTGAAAAACAGGAGGGGGACTGAATAGTTACGAAATTTTTTTATTTTGGCTCTATATTGGCTCCCTCTCCGAGGGAGCTGTCGCGCAGCGACTGAGGGAGCGCAAAACGCGCTTGTTTTTTTCTGTTGCTTGGGCGAAAAACGATTTTGGCGGGGTTCCCTTCTGTATCCGCCCTTCCCCGTTGTGAGTCTTGGCGCGATTCGCTCGGCAGGCTTACGCCTGCCTGACGGGGCGCCGCCCCGGTCCCCGGCAGGGCTCCTGCCCTGCACCTGCGAGGAGGGCAGTGGCCCCCCTCGACTCCCCCGCCGCTTCGCGGCTAATTGCGCTTCGCGCTTTCTTTTTTGTTCTGTTATTGTCGTCTCTCAAACGGCGTCTTCGGCACCTCCAGCGGCAGCACTTCCACAAATACCGCCGTATGCTTTGACGAAATGTGCCTGTCCTGATGCTGCGAACCGAAAAACCAGTGCTTATATTCCACCCGCCTGCTGATATCGTCAAAAAAACCCGTGAGGGAATTCTGAACCATCATGGCGTCCGCGTGATTCGGACGGCGGGACAGCATATTCTTGATTTTGGTGGGGCATTCATGGGTAATGATATAGTCCACTTTCAGCGAATGCTCATAGAGGACATTGGCGGCTTCTTCCATTTCCTCCGGGGTAGGGGTTTCCTCGTTCCACCAGCGCATACCGCGGCTGCGCCGCAGCTCCGCGTCGTCACTGTAGCCCCCGCCCATCGTAAAAATCTTCTGTCCTTCTATCTCGAACACCTGTCCCCGGCAGAGGTGATACACATTGCCGTTGACCCGGTGAATCCTCCCTCCGCACCATTCCTCCTCCGGATAGCTGTACAGCCGGTCAAAGTTCTCGTGGCAGCCGTCGATAAACAGGATGCGGTACTTCTGACGCTCCATAAACTGAAGAATCTTGTCCTCCTGCAAATCGCCGTTCCAGATAAAGCCGAAATCGCCGCACACAATCAGTATATCGCCGCTCCGCAGCTTATCAAATTGTTTTTCCTCAAAGCGCGATACGCTTCCGTGCATATCGCCCGTCACATAAATCAAACGCGCACCGTCCCTTCCCTGTCGGCATTCTCTTTTCATTGTATAACATTTCACGCCGCTTGACAAGCATTATTTTGTGAGAAAGCCGTAAAAAAACGCTGTTTTCGCAGCTTTGGGCTGAGTGATTCTTATTATACAACATTCTCTCCCCGAAAACAACGCCTAATCACAACTTTTTCATACTATTTACCGATAATTTACGTTTTCTTTGGTTTTATCCCTTTGCATTTGCAAAGAAATGTGCTATAATGAAAGATACGCACATCGACAGAAAAAAAAATCAAAAAGGAATGGTGATCCCCATGAACGTCATGGCTGCCCGTATCGGAAAAAAGCTGACGGCGCTGACTTCGCTGCTGCTCGCGGCGGCATTCTGTCTGACTCTCTGCGGCACCCCCGCGCAGGTTCACGCCGCTTTCAAGACCGACTATACCCCCCGCTGCAAGGCTGTCTATATGCTCAATATGGACACCGGCAAGCCGGTCTATGAACTCAATGCCGACAAGAAAATGCTCCCCGCCTCCCTGACCAAGATGATGACCTGCATCCTCGCCTATGAACGCGCCGAGGATTTTGAAAACGAAATGGTCGTCGTGGATTCCCGCGCCGTGCGCTTTGTCAACTACAACAAAGAGGGCGTGACCGGCATGTGGACCAACATCAAGGTCAACGAGCGTTTCACGCTGAAAGATCTGGTCTATGAAGCGCTGGTTGCCTCCGAAAACTGCGCCGCCGAAGCCATCGGCTATTACATAAGCAAGCAGTACTACGGCAGCGACAGCAATGAGGATTTCATCAATTTCATGAATGACCGCGCCGCCGAAATCGGCTGCACCAATACCCACTTCAAGTGCGCGTCGGGTCTGACCACCGATTTTGAAAACCATTACTCCACCGCACACGATATGGCGCTCATCGCCAACCATCTCATGAATATCCCCGTGCTGGCGGACATCGCCTATACCCCCCGTTCCTACGGCATCAAGCCCACCAACAAGCACGACGAAGTCCAGCACGTGGTTTCCACCAATCTGCTCATCCGCGAAGGCGCCACCGGCGCCGACGGCACCAGCTATTATTATCAGTACTGCGAAGGCGTCAAGACCGGTTATCTTGACGCGTCGGGACACTGCTTCGCCGGTTACGCCAAAAAAAGCGGCTACCGTTACATCGTCGCGCTGCTCAATGACGGCGCCACTTCCTCCAAGGATACCAACTACGCCTTTATTGACGCGCGAAACCTCTTTGAGTGGGCGTTCAACAATCTCTATCTGGTGGATATCTACAACACCGAGGAACCGGTGGACGAGATGGAACTCCGGCTCGCATGGAACAAGGATAAAATCATCGCCGTGCCGCAGGACGATTTCAGTACTCTGCTGCCCAAGGGCGTGAAAGCCACCAGCGTCATCAAGCGCGTGGAGCGCGACAGCGACGTGGTGAAAGCCCCCGTCAAGAAGGGGCAGAAGCTCGGCGTCGCCTATCTGAGCTATGACGGCGAGGAAATCGGTCAGGTCAATCTCGTGGCGGACGAATCGGTGGATCGCAGCGCTCTGCTCTACTTCCTCGACGGCGTGAACACGCTCTTTTCCTCCACGCTCTTCCGGGTGTTTCTGGTGCTGATCGTACTCGGCGTGGCGGGGTATCTGATCTATTCCTATACCCGCAAGCAGCGGCTGGACGGTCTCAAGCGCAATGTCTCCCGCCGCAAAGCAAGAAGAAGAAATTATCGCTGAGGCGGATGAATCATCCGTCAGAAACAGAAAGAAGGGAATTGTATGTCCATAGCACATTTCATATCCGCACGCTGGATGGCGCTGCTGACCGCCTGCTGTCTGCTGCTGATGTGTGTTTCTTGCGGCGAGAAGCCCGACGATGACAAGGATATGACCCGCTCCGTCGTCGAACAGTATCTCGACGCCTTCGGTCAATACAATATCGCCAGGATGAATCAGGTCAGTCTCACCAGGTTTGCCGCCTACGACGACAGCGCCGAGGTCAATGCCGCCTGCAAGCTGCTCACCTCCCGCACCACCCGCACCATTGAGGGCATCACGGTCAGCGGAAATGCCGCCATCGCACAGATCAGCATCGCCGCGCCGGAGGACTATCAGAACATCTGCCGTGAGGCGCTCGACAGCGCCATGCTCCAGATCGAACAGGATACCTCCGAAAAGCCCCCCGCCGAAATCCTCCGCCTGTCCATCAAAAAAACAGTGGGGCAAGCCGATCGCATCCCTTCGACCGCGGAAATTACCCTCAGCAAAGTCAACAATAAATGGTATATTGTCAGATCACAGGATATCGCCGATCTGATGTCGGAAATCCGTACCGCGGTCGTTTCGGTCTATACGGTCATAGAAGATTGACCGTATGCATAGAAATTGTTTATGTGTTATAAAAACTGTTAATAAAATTCATACTTCTATCAAACCTCCTCTTTTAATTCATAAAGTGTTATTTATCAGTTAATACGACGTTCATAATACCCCATTATACTAATCAGCAGTAACGGACGTCAGACGAACCCCGTAGGTGGTTCTCCTTTCAGTTAAAATACAATATTGTCGGTGCTGACATCATCCGTTATGATCTTATGTAGACTACACCTACTCCTATCCCTTTTTTGATACTCTTTTCTGACACAAGGCGGGCGGCATTTTGTCGTCCGCCTTGTGTCTTTCTTTCAGACTTTACACAAAGGAGCGTATCGCCATGCCTTCCATGATCAGTCATATGCTGCTGGGACAGAGAATTCTTGCCCATCCGCCGTCCGCCATGCAGCGCCCGGAAACCGACAGAATCGCGTTTCTGTGGGGCAGTCAGGGACCCGACATCCTGTTCCGCCACCGGCTGCTGCCGTGGCAGAAGGGCAGTCTGCGTTCCTTTGGCGGAAAGCTCCATGCCGCCGACCCCACGGCGCTGTTTCAGTCGGTCGCCAAGGTCTGCCGCTACTGCCGCGGCAAACCCGACTTTCCGCAGATTTATTCCTATGCGCTGGGCTTCTGCTGTCACTATTGCTACGACCGGCGAACCCACCCGCTGGTATATTACAACATTGAACTGATGGAAAAAACCGACGAACGCGGGCAGGGTTACAATTATCACGCGGAGATTGAATCCAATCTGGACATCATGCTGCTCCGTCATGAAACCGGTCGGCTCATGCAGGATTTCCGGCTCACCGACTGTCTCCCCGAAGAAAACGGACTGGACGACAGTATCGCGCTGTTTTACGCGCTGCTGCTGTGCGATTTGTTCGGGATTCATACCCCCCGCTGGCAATCGGCAACGCTTGGGGAGGATTTTCGTATGTGGACGGCGCTGCTGGATGACGCCCATGCCGTCAAAAAACCGTTAGCCCGCACCGCCGAACGCCTGCTGCCCCATGTGCCGCTCATCCGGGGACGCTTTTCCCGCGGTTCTCTGGTAGGAAATATTCACGGAAGGGTGGCGGAGACGGGGTTCGATTACGGGAATCTGCTGGGCAATACATGGTTCAATCCCGATAACCGCAGTGAACGCTCCCACTTCAATTTCTATGAACTCACCGATATCGCCGAAACAGAAACACGTCAGCTCATCGGACTTCTGGCGGAGGAAACCGAAAAAAGAGGTTCCGTCGACTTTGCGGATTTTACAAAGGGACTGGATTTCAGCGGCAGACGTCATTCTCAGCCGCCGTCATTGTGCTGATATGGGAAAAATATTCCCGCCCGTTTCCCTATGAATTTATGTCAGCAGATACAGCAGTAAAAACAGAAGACGGGGATCGGCGTGATCCTTGACCAGAAAGAGTGTGGCAAGCAGGAGCGCCCGTTCGGCATCCTCGGCGTCGGGTTCTGTCGGCGGCGGGGAAACAGGAGAGGGGCCGTCCGACGGCTCCGACGGTTCGGATAGCTCGGATAGCTCGGAAGGTTCCGGGGAAGACGAATCCCCTGCTTCATCCATGCACCCGGACACGGGGGGATTGGGAAAAATGACGGGCGGCGGGTCGGAGGTTTCCACCGCCGCCATTGCGCGTTTCTGCATTTCCATGACGCGGCGTTCGGCGTCGCGCTGCATCTGGGCAAAGCTCTCGAATTGCTGCATGATGTCACCTCGTTATATGGCGATATACATATGTCACTGCGACGAATCGGTCTGGCGCAGGTTCTGGAGCAGGGGAATGAGCCGCAGCAGCATCATGATTTTGTCGGCTTCCTCGGCTTTTTTGAGCCGGCTGCCGCTGAGAAAGGGTTTTAAGGCGTGAATCAGGCGGGACATATCATCGTCCTGACCGATCTTGCCCAGCAGGGGCACAAGCTGACCCAGCGAGGCGGCAAGCTCCGTCGGGCTGGCTGTCTCCTTCGGCGGTGCGGAAGCTGCCGGAGACGGGGACGGCGGCGGCATGTCGGCGTCGGGGTTGATACCCAGCTGGCGGGCGGTTTCTTTGAGTTTTGCCATGGCTTCGGGATTGCCGAGAACCGATTGCAGCATTTCTCCGATGTTGTCCATAGGAAAGCTGACCTCCTTTTATCGTGTGATGGTATGGGATAACAGGGAAGGACGGGGAATGCCATTTGAAAGGGTTTCTATTCCGGATTCGCCCTTTCCCGTTGTATATCTTAGAGCGATTTGCCCGGCAGGCTGAAGCCTGCCTCGTGGGGCTTTGCCCCACCCCCCAGCAGGGCTCCTGCCCTGCACCCGCGAGGAGGGCTTGCCCCCCTCGACTCCCCCGCTCCGCATTCGCGCCGCTAATGACGCTTCGCGCTTTCATTTGAGCAGATTATCAGGAACGCAGCATTTTGAGAAGTGCCTGCGCCTGCGGAGTGGAGAGCAGCTTGCGGGCAGCGTCCTGATCGCTGAGGACGGCGCTGATTTTTTCGATATCGCCGTCGCTGAGATTCCGGAGCGCGGACGCGACGGCGGGATTCTGCGCGGCGGCATGGCGGATCTGATCGCCGGCGGTGCCGGGTTCCATGCCGAGTTTCCGGGTGAGCGCGTCAATACGGGCGTCTCTGGCGGTGGTTTCCCTTTGATTCATACGGCTTCTTCCTTTCGGTTGGTTAGGAACTATGCAGAAATAATTGATACATTTCAATTGCTGAAACACACAAGAATACTCTAATTTTCAGGCAAAAATAACTGATTAAATTCTGCATAGTTCCTTAGTAAAAAATATGCGCGCCCATTGTCTCATATGCTATAACGCGGATGGGTCGCCTTTACATACTATGCGGTAACTGCCGCGGATGAAAAATGAAAAGAGAAAGTAGGAGAGAATCATCATGAAAGTATTGGTCATATCCGACAGCCACAACCGTCCCGATCTGGTGGAGATTTGTCTGCGGCAGAACGAAGCAGCGGAAGCGGTGCTGTTTCTGGGCGACGTGGTGACCGACATCGAGAAAATGCCGGCAAAGTTTCCCGAAAAACAATTTCATTTTGTGCGCGGCAACTGCGACTGGCGGGACGATTATCCCAATACCCGCTGCGTTTCTCTCGACGGGGTCACGGTGTTTATGGCGCACGGTCACACACTGGGCGTCAAGTACGGTCTGACGACACTCATGTCAGTGGCACGGCAGAATGAGGCGCAGATTTGTCTCTACGGGCATACCCATTCGCCGTACAACCAATATCACAACGGGCTGTATGTGATGAATCCCGGTTCACTGTCGGAGCCGCGCAACAGCAGCCGCCCGAGCTTCGGGCTGATCGACATCGTGCCGCAGGGAATCGTGACAAACATTGTCGAATTCCATCCCTTTCGCCGCTGATTTTTGTTAATTACAAAAATAAATCGAAAATTTGTAGAAAATCACGATGAAAAATCATGAAAAAAATGTGAACTTTTGATTTACTTTTTTGTCAAAAGGTTTTATAATATAGTCATAATGGCAGGGATATGGAGTAGAAACCATTTGTTTTTTCGGGATGTTCACAGACCGTTCCGTCCATCCGGAAGCAAAGGAGGAGAACCGCTTGAGAAAATATCATATGAGCGGCGTGGAACATATCCATATGATGCGGCGTGTTCCGCGAAGCTACGATATGACGCGTACTCATATTATGCACCGGGGCGTCAACCGGCACGTGGATGTCGTGCTGAGATGCGCGCCGAAACATTTTAAGAAAAAAAAGGTTCCCGTCAGCATTGTCAGGAACGAGAAAAAAGCCGAAGTGGCACGGATTCGCGTCGGCGCCCGTCTGGGGTATGTGGCGGTGCGTAAGTCAACCAACGAGGCTTATGAAAAGGATCGCCGCAAGGTCGTGCGTGCCTATGAGATAACCTACGGCAAGCCTTCAGCGACAGGAAAAATCCTGATACACGATATGAAGTCGCAGCTTGCGACCATGGCAAAGCGGAGCGCCGATTATATCGACGAGCGGCTGCCCGCCGGTCCGACCGTGACCGTCGCGACACAGGCGGCTGCCGTGCGGCATGACGGTCTGAAACAGCCGCCCGTTCCGCCAAAGCAGCAGGAAGCGCCGCTGCCGCCCTTCCCCGACGTACCCGACGCGTCGGCGCCCAGTGCCGCGACATTAAGCCCGGAGGTTGATGAGATTCTCAAAAAGGGCGGTTACAAACGTCCCAGACAGACCCCGGAGAATCCCTATGCGTCGGATTATCTCAAACAGGCGTCGCATTACGAATTCCGCAGCCTGATGGATTCGCTCGAGCATTCGCTCGACGAAACCCGCCGCAGATACACCGTTCCGCCCGTCCCCGAACCCACCCAAGCGGATACTCAACCGGCATTCGCGCCGCTGGAAACGCCCATCGGCAGAGAAACGCCGCCGCCTGAACCGTCAGATGACCGTTTCGTGCCGCCGGAGCAGCCGTTCACCTATGATGCCCCCTTGCCGGAGGACGACGGAGCCTTCCGCCCGGCACTGGATTTCTCGACCGGCGGACAGCATTATGAGCCGTATCAGCCGGAGGACGATTTGTTTGACCGTTCCTTTGACGGGGAAGAACCGGTTCAGCCGTGGGAGGAATCCTCGCAGCTGTGGGAGGAACCCGTACAGGAAAGACAGGAAAGACAGGAAGGACAGGAGGAAGAAGAAGGCGGGTTTGATGTGTCGCGCTATTTCTCGGACGAGGAATTCGACACGCCGTCCGCTCCGGCTTCCTATCCGGACGAAGAGGATGACGACGAACCGTGGCGGCTGTCCGGTGAGTATTATTCCGAAAACGGCGAAGAAGAACCTTATGTCCCGCCGACGGAACTCTTTACAAATGACGGCGAAGAAGCATACGACATGCCGCCTGTGGATGATGTATCCAAAAACGGCGAAGAACCTTATGCCCCGCCCACAGAATTCTTTACAAATGACAGCGAAGAAGCATACGACGTGCCGTCTGTGGAAAATTTCTCCGACGGCGATGATGAACCCGCTCCGACGGAAACATATTCCGCGGAGGAAGACGAGGACGCACCCATGCCCATGCTGTTCCCCGACGAGGACGAGGACGCGCCCATGCCCACGGTCTTCCCCGATGAAGAAGACACGCTGCCGCCTGCCTATCCGCAGGACAGCATGGGCTATCATCCCGCGCCGGTTTCGCCCGATAACGACGAATTCTGGCAGGACGGCGAGTATGCCACGCGGGTGGAAACCGACAACACCCGACCCGCCGAGACGTTTTACAGCCGTACCGGCGGACAGATCAGAAAAGCCATCGGCGTGATACGCGGCAGTCAGCCAAACGCCGGCGCCAATGACGGCGGGCAGTGGAATATCCCGCCGACAGCGCCGGGCGGTGATGTGGAGATTACGTTTTCCGATCACCGGGACGGATAAACATCGGCGAAGAAAATCGGCTGGAGATAAGTGAAGCATTACAATGGACAAAAAGATCATAGCGGCGCTGCTGCCGTGCGCGGCGGGATTTGCGGTGTTTTTCTCGCTGGCGCTCTGGGTGGCGAAGGGTTCGCCCGGACCGGCACACGGATCCGGTGTGTCCAACGGCAGAAAGGTCGCATACCGCGATGACAGCGCTGCCGTATCCGATACGGGAGCGGACGTCACCGGAACATCCGACCAAGCGGTACCCGCGTGGCCCGCATCCGATCAGGCCTTTGTGCGGGTGAGCGATTACGCGCCGGATATCCGGGTGAATCTGAAATACGCTGGCAGGCATAATTTTACCGGCAAGCGGATATATGATTTCCGCGACGCGTGGCTTCGCTGCGGGACGGTGAAAAAGCTGATCAAAGCGCAGGAGGCGCTGGAAGCGTATGGCATGGGGCTGATGATCTGGGACGCGTTCCGTCCGGCGGAGGCACAGGAAGTGCTGTGGACGGTGTGTCCGAATCCGCTGTATGTGACCGACCCGGACAAAGGCTGTTCCGATCACCTGCGCGGGAACGCCGTGGACGTGACGCTGGTGGACGCGGACGGAATCGAATTGCTGATGCCGACGGAATTTGATAATTTTACCAGGCTGGCGGATCGGGATTACAGCGATATTGATAACGCTTTTGCGGTGGAGAATGTGAAGCTGCTGGAGAAGGTCATGAAGCAGAGCGGTTTCAAGACATCCCCGGAGGAATGGTGGCATTTTACGGACAGTAAAAGCTATGAACCGGCGCCCACGTTTGTACCGGCAAGCTGACCAAAGAAGCGAAGCGTAATTAGCCGCGCAGCGGCGGGGATTCCAAAGGGACGAGTCCCTTTGGCAGGGGCGTGGGGGCGGCGCCACCACTGGGGACCGGGGCAAAGCCCCGGCAGGCAGGCGTAAGCCTGCCGGGCGAATCGCGCTGGGATAACCAACGGGGAAGGGCGAATCCCAAAAAAGGAACCCCAAAAAAAAGATTCCAAACCCGTCCCATCCCAAAAGAAAAAAACAACAAGCACAGGAGGAATGACAGCATGGCGTATTGTGCATCGTGCGGAAAAGAGCTGCGGAGCGGACTGAAATTCTGCACCGGCTGCGGCGCGCCGGTTCCCGAAAACGCCCCCCAAAGCGGCGGCGCCGAAGGAGAATCCTATGCCGGAGGTACCGGAAACACACAGAATACCCAAAATACACAGAATACACAGAGCCCCGGCGGAGAGCAGGCGGACACCCGTCCGCTGGCGCCCACCATCGTGATTGCGCCTCTGCCCGAAAAGAGCAGGAAGCAGATGGTCAAGACCGCGATCAAAGCCGTGATCGGCAGTATTCTGCTGGTAGCGGTGATTGTGGGCGGCGTATGGGCAACCGCGTGGTTTATGAGCGATCCCTTCCGTTCATCCCCGGTGGAAGGGGTGGATAACGAGAAGTATACCCGTATGCTCGCGCTGGTGAACGACGTGCGCAATCCCAATTTTGACGAAGTGCTGGACGACCTCCTTACCAAGAAAATCGAAAAAGACGGTGAAGATTATAGTTTCACCGATGAATACACCAAGAAATTTGACGAGATTCTGGGCGAGGATCACACCGACGAGGAGGAACTGTACCGTGACTGCTGCTATGCGGTGTGGTACACCGAGTACACTGCCAAGCGCTACGAATGGCTTTCCAAAAACAGCGGGTTCCTCAACGGTCTGTACACCGGCAAGGCGAATACCTATCGCACCTACGCCGATACGTTGTACGATATGCTGTGCGATGCCGATTCCGTCACCGATTTCAATAACATCATGGAATATTGCGAGAATCATAAAATTATTAAAGTCAAGGCTTCGTAAGGGGGCTTTTGCGGATTCGCCTTGCCCTGTTGGGGAAGATTTGGCACGATTTGCGTTTGAATTCGCCTTGCCCCGTTGGGGATCTTGGCGCGATTCGCCCGGCAGCACGTTGTGCTGCCTGCCGGGGCTTTGCCCCGGTCCCCAGTGGTGGCTCCGCCCCCACGCCCCTGCCAGGGAGCTTGCCCCCTGGACCCCACGCCGCTGCGCGGCTAGTTGCGTACTGCGTTTTCATTTTTTTCCTTATTTTTCCATATCGAAGGGAGTTGTCTTTTTATGATCTGTAAACATTGCGGCGCGGAAATCGCTGACGGTTCCGCGTTTTGCACCGGCTGCGGAAAGCCTGTGGAAACTTTGGCGCCCGCACCCGAAAATCAGAGTCTCTCCGAAGCGCTGACCACCGCTCTCGACGCCGCCAAGGCGGAGCGTGCCGACGGTGCCGACGGCACAGGAAAATCCAAGGGTTTTCTCGCGCCGATTGTCACATTGCTCGCCTCACTCGCGGGCTGGCTGTATGTGTGGATGACCAACAGCATCGAGGGCATCAAGGCGTGGTTTGTTTCCTCACAGGATATGCAGGATTCGCTGTCGGGGCGCTATGAGTATTTCGGCAACGACGGCGGCAACGAGGAAATGATCGGCGCGATTGTACTGATTGTCTTCATGGTGATCCTGACAGTGCTGGCGATCATCGGCGTGGTCATGCTCATCAAGCGGCTCATCCGCAAGTTTGCGCCCAAGAAGTAAAAAAATAAGGGAGGATTCGGACAATGTATTGTTCCAAATGCGGCGCCCAGAACGCCGACACCGACGCCTTCTGCGGTCAGTGCGGCGCGAAGCTCTCCGCCGCTTCCCCGACCGGTGCGCCGGGCGGCGATGGACAGGGAGCCATTCCCACCCCTCCGCCGGTGATGGACAGCCGCGCGGAATTCGCCATGCTGCGTCCGCCGGAAGCGGAAATGCGTCCGCTCACCAAGGTGGCATATGACATTCACGATTCCGATCAGGGACCCGTGGTGGGCAGTGTGCTGAGCGTAATCTTTGTGGGACTGTGCGTGGGCATGATTGCCAATCTGCTGGCGATTTTCGACAAGATGAGCAAGCTCACCCAGTCACTCCGCACGTCGGGCGAAACCTATCTCAGCCAGAACATCTATGAACAGATGGGCGGTTCCCACACAATGGGACTCATGTGGCTGTGTCTGCTCTTTGCGATGCTGGTGCTGCTCTACATTCTGGTGGGCAAGCTCAAGCTGCGTCTCAAGAAGATCAGCCGCAAGGAGCGCCGCTTCAAGCAGAAGGGCATTTATATTGACATCTAAGGCAATTCGGAATGCGTAATGCGGAATGGCTGGTTTGAAAAACCGTGAATGAAAACCGGGTCACGGCTCAGATGTTGGAGCCATGACCCGGTTTTATATTGGTTGTTTTGCCTGTTTTCTGTCATTCTTAAAGTCTGTTTAACCCAACGCAAGGGAAAGCTGCATCCCTTTTTCCAGTTTGCGATGGTTATTCCCAATCAGAATTGTAGTGCTTTTGCGGATATCAGAAGGATCTTGGTTATGTGTCATGGCAATCGATTGTACCACGATTTCGTTACCTTCTTCATCTGTCAACCGGCTTCCGTTTTTCAGTTCCGAACATGAACCGTCAAGCGTTACGGAAAGCATAATGCCAATTGGAAAAACATCAAGTACCTTATACATATCATGCACCTCCATGATTGAGATAATCATTCAACTCTTTTTGATAGGCTTCCAACGCTTCGCGCGTTTGACTGATTTCGATATCGGTTAGCTCATAAGCGTCAGCATTACGTAATAATATTTCCTGTGCCGCAATTTCACATTTCAATCTGCTTTCATAAGAACCGTCATTTTCGCCTTTACGAAATTGAGCCGTATGAATCAATTCTTCAAATACACTCGCTCTGCCCGGATGTTGCTTAATCAGGATAGTTTTGGCATCATATGTGATTGCTTCGGCATGTTTGCTTGCAAGATATTGATCCGTTTCATCGTTAAACTGAATCATACCGCCTTGCAATTTAAAATTTTTGACAATTCTTTGAAACTGCCGTTTGGGCATTGGTTCTATTTTACCGATCTGCGATTTTCTTTGCATTCCCTCACCACGCATTTCTCCCATCTATATTGTATCACTATTTAGGGATTTTTGCAAGTTTTTTATTGGTAAGGATCGCGATTGTACCATACTGTTGGTGTAAAGAGCCGTAATATTTTAATGAAAAACCAACGCTACTTCTTCCGGCTGATGACGAAGGAATAGAGGATGGGGAGAAATACGGCAATGAAGATAGTGAAAATGCTCACGACATAAGCGCCCAGAAAAGTTGCGGCAAGAACGATGATGCCGCCTGCCACCATGAACCAACCGGCGAGGCGGTGGGTTTTGTTCCAGACTTCTTCGTCGTGGATGGTCCACGGCAGCTTGATGCCGAAGGTCAGATTGGGGCGGGTCTTGGGCAGATAGTTGCCGATGACAATCATCATAATGCCGAGCAGCAGGCAGCATACCAGTCCGATGTTGTGAAACAGATCCAGTACATACAGAACCGTCACGCATTCCAGCACGAGGCAGAGAACCGGCATGATGATCCGCGTAATCCATCTGACCGCCCTGGGCTGCGTTCCGGCTTTGGTATGGAGGTTGTCGGCGAGACAGCAGATCAGGTGGAGCGCCACCATTATGAGCGGCAGTCCGAACACCACAAAGGCTTTGCTGCCCCAGCCGTCGGGCTGGTTGTCGATGCCCCAGTGCATCGGAATGACGTCGGGCAGCCGGTTCCAGCACACCAGCCCCGGTATCATGCCGAGCAGACACAGCAGGGCGGTGGAGATGTCATAACGGGTCAGAATGTTTTTTTTATCGGTTGCTTTCATTTTCATGAACCTCACTTTCAGATGATGCGGGAGCGTCATCGGCGGATGCGCCGGTGAATTGGTTGAACCACAGCATGATTTCTTCAAATACGGAGATATTCAGGGAATAATAGATGAAGTTTTTCTCTTTTGTTTCATAGATCAGCTCCGCCTTTTTGAGCTGATTGAGATGATAGGAAATCGTCGCGCCGGTCATGTCGAAGCGGGAAGCGATTTCACCCGCCGACATGCGTCCGTCGCGCAGCATGAGCAGAATCTCACGCCGGGCGGGGTCGGAGAGTGCCTTGAAAGTTTCGGGGAATCCCATGATCACTTCCCCCTTTTGCCCAATAGCAGCATGAGAACGGCGAAGAGAATCAACGGCAGTCCGGCGAGCAGTCCGTTGGGAACCGGTCCGAGCAGGGACATATAGGACGGACGGCTGACAACGCACAGAATCGGCGGAATGGTCGCGACGGCATTGATGCAGCCGTGCAGCAGCGAAGGCACCCAGATACAGTGGCTTTTTTCATAGACCCAGTCGGCAAGTATGCCGATGGGTATCGTGAAAAGGCAGAACAGCAGCATACCCACCACCGGGAATCCGGGATAGCCGGTGCCGTATTCATAGCCGATCAGCCAGATCAGCGGCCAGTGCCAGACGCCCCAGATCACGCCGCCGAGCAGCAGCCCTTTGACGTACCCGAGCTTCTCCTTGAGCCGCGGATAGAGGAAGCCACGCCAGCCGACTTCTTCACCCAGTGCGACAAAGGTGTTGATCACAGGGGCATACAGCAGGGAGCTTGCCACGTTAATCGCCAGGTAAAGGGGATAGGTCAGTCCCTGCGCTTCCAATTGCGCTATTGCGTCGTCGCCGGCAGCGGCACGGATATACTCGCCGGTCAGATCAAAGTGCGAAGGAAACACCGCAAAATAGAGCAGCGCGCCCAGCGCCGTGAGAAGAATCGGCGACAGCCACGCCACGACCCACGCGGAGACGCAGCCCTTCCATTTCGGCGCCCAGCCCATGTCCTTCAGACCCGCACGCGACAGCAGCACTCCCGCGAACGGCGCGAACATGAGCGCTATCATCATAAGCTGTCCCGCCTGCGGGGAGACGTGATAGAACAGCCATGCCGCCGCGCCTTCCAGCATCCACGCGATGAGGAAGGTCCAGAGCAGATAGGGAAGGATTTTGGATTTTTTTTCGGTCATACAGGGTCACACCTTTCGGATGAAATACAAAGTATTTAGAAAACTTTCTAAATAGAATATACCACAGGAAAACCCGTTTGTCAAGAGGTATTTAGAAATTTTTCTAAATTATATTTTCGACACCAAATTACAAATTTCCCCCATATGTCGATTTGCATTAAGAAATTATGATGTTTCTGTGTGGGATAACATAATTGTGAAATGGGTCAATTGACAATCGCGTGGGCTTTGGTGTACAATGCAGATACAGTGAGCAAACTATATTGATCCGCATTGGAAAAAAGGGCATACTTCTTGATTGTATTTGCGTAAACGGTGGTGCATTTGTATTGAACAATGAGAACAATCACGGCGGTGAATCAAGCATGGATCCCAAGGAAATACAGAAAGACATAGAAACCGGCGGCGCGGCGGCGCAGCCGTCGGAAATATCGCTGGCATCGATGGATACGCCGCTGGAGGCTTTGCCCGAGGTAGCATCTCTGACACAGGAGCTGCTTGTCGAGCGGAAAGCCGCGGTGAAATCGACATCCGGCGGTAAGAATAAAAAGCGTAAATCCAAAAAAGCGTCGGCAAAAGCCTCTCACCCCGCCCGGTCATCGTCCGGAACGGACGATCACGCAGACAGCGGGGAAAGATTTGAAACGACGGTTTCCGAAAAAAAACCGGCGGCAGCGGTCAAAGCCGAGGAATCCGATGAACCGCTGCCGGTAACGCAACCGGCGCCGGACGAAACGCCCTCTGTCAAAGAGACGCCAGGCGTCTCTGAGACGACAGGCGTCCCTGCCAAATCTGCCGGACGGCGCAAGCGGATCATCGTCACGGCGGTGATCGCGGTGGCGGTGCTGGTGGTGGGACTGATTGTCTGGGAAGGCGTGCGGCTGGCGGGCATCGTGAACTCGGTGAATTTTATCAAACCGGGCAGTCTGTTCGGCGACACCGAGACGGTGGTGAGCGAATCGGTGCTGGCGACGTTTGTTTCCCACTCGGACGACACCAAAAACGTGCTGCTCATCGGGTATGACATCGACGAAAACGGCCGTTCCCGTTCGGACAGCATGATTCTGGTGACGCTGGATCATCAGCACCGGAAAATCAAAATGACCTCCTTCATGCGGGATATGTATGTCACGGTGCCGGGGTACGGGCATCAGAAGATGAACTCTTCGTTCGCGTTCGGCGGACCGGAGCTGGTCGCAAAGACCATCTATGCCAACTTCGGCTTACAAGTGGACAAATACGTCTGTGTGGATTACAAGGCGTTTGTCGATGTGGTCAACGAAATCGGCGGCATACAGATTGACCTTGAAGAGATGGAGCTGGAGCAGTTCAATAAATATGTCGGCAAAAAGGAATCCAACAAAATCTACGAGGCGGGTTCCTATGTGATGAACGGTAAGCAGACGCTGACCTACTGCCGGATCCGCAAGGTGGGCAGCGATACCATGCGCACGGCGCGTCAGCGCGAGGTGCTGGGCAAAATCATGAAGAAATGCGAAAATATGTCGCTGCTGGAACTGGAACATCTGCTGCGCGTGACCGCGCCCAATGTTACCACCAATCTTTCGCTTACGGAAATCTTTCAGCTTGCGGCGGAAGGACTCAGCAGCAAGGATTATGACATCCAGGGACTTCGCATACCCGTGGGCGACGCGTGGTATGATCTCAATATCGGCGGCGTGTCATATGTGGGCATTGATGTGAATGCCACCGCCCGCTGTCTCTCGGACTTCCTCTACGGCGACGAGGAAAAAGCCAACGAACTGGTAAAACATCAGCAAAAAGTGGACGACACCTATGACGAATGGGAACGGGCGCGGTATGAACGCAAAAAAGCCCGCGAAAACAGAGGATAACCTTTTTATTCTGAAACTGTATCATAAAACACAAACCGCTCTGTATGATGCAACCGTACAGAGCGGTTTATGATTGGGAGGAAACGCAGATTTATGGCGGACGCGATTATCATCAACGGACTGAAAGTCTTTGCCCATCACGGGGTGCTGCCGGAGGAAAAGCAGCAGGGACAGTTGTTTTATCTGGATATCGAATTATTCACGGATTTGTCGCTGCCCTGTCTGTCGGACAACGTGGAACATACGGTCAATTATGACGAGGTGTGTACGCTGGCGGAACGGCTCATGACCGAGCGGAAGTATGACCTCATCGAAAGGGCAGCACAGGTGGTGTGCGACGGGATTCTGGAAGCCTTTCCGCAGGTGAGCGAAGTCGAAGTGACACTGCGCAAACCCCACGCGCCGGTGAAATGTGAGATTGCGTATGCGGCGGTGCGGATTCGCCGGGGAAGGGGGCAGGCGTGATGGTCAGAAAAGCGGTAATCGGACTGGGCGGCAATCTGGGCGATGTGGAGCGGCAGCTCCGGCTGGCACTGGAAGCGCTGGACGGACTGTGCGGTACGAAGCTGCTGCGGGTTTCGCCGATTTACCGGACGGCAGCGGTGGAAGTTACGGGACCGCAGCCGGACTATCTTAACTGTGTGGCGGAGATCGAAACCTCGCTGTCGCCCCATGCGCTGCTGGGCGCGTGTCTGGGGATTGAGTCGGCACTGGGACGGGTGCGGGAAGGGGTAAAATCCCCGCGGACGGTGGATATGGATTTGCTGCTGTATGAAGGGGTATCGGTGGAGAGTGAGGAACTGACGGTGCCGCATCCTAGGCTGCTGTACCGCGCGTTTGTACTGGTGCCGCTGCGGGATTTGTATCCCGGTGAAATTGCGCTGGGGGTTGATTTTGCGGAAGGTTTTGCCAATATAGCCGGACAAAGCATCGCGCCCAATTAGCGGAGCGAATGCGGAGCGCGGGGTCCAGGGGGTGAGCTCCCTGGCAGGTCAAGGGCAGCGCCCTTGCGGGGGACCAAGCTGTCGTGAGCGACAGCTAAGGCAGACGTCACCGGCAGGCAGCACAACGTGCTGCCGAGCGAAACGCGCCCATCTCTGAAACGGGGTCGGGCAAATGCAAACGGGGAACCCCACCAAAGCAAATACAGCCCAGACAAATGATAGGATTAGGCGCACAAAAATAAAAATAACGAACTGTTAAGATAATAGTTTTATCAACAGTTCGTTATTTTTTTCATTTGTTTTTGGCAATAGAAACCGGGATTTTTTGTATTCGCCTGACCCCGTTCGTTATCCGGGCGCTATTTGCTTTGTGGGGGAGCCTTCCGGGAATTCGCCTGACCCCGTTCGTTATTTGGGCTCGTCTCGCTCGGCAGGCTTTCGCCTGCCTGCCGGGACGCTGTCCCGGTCCCTGGCAGGGCTCCTGCCCTGCACCCGCGAGGAGGGCAGTGGCCCCCCTCGACTCCCCCGCCGCTGCGCGGCTAATTATGCTTCGCTATTTTCTTCTTTTTCTTTTTTTTCTCCCTCTGCTCCCTCTGCTCCCTCTGCGTCCTCTGCTTCCTCCGCTTCGTGCTTGATTCTCGCCAGCGCCACTACCTTACCGCCGTCCTCAATCTTCATCACGCGCACACCCTTACTCGGTCTCGCGCACTCCCTGATCTCCTCGACCGCAATCCGGATAATCACGCCCGCGTCATTAATAATAATCACATCGTCATCATCATCCACCACGCGGATAGCAGCCACATCGCCATTTTCCTCGCGGTAATTTTTAATGCCCATGCCGCCGCGGGTCTGCACCCTATAATCAGAAATCGGCGTTAGTCTGCCAAATCCCGTCTCACTCACGGTCAGCACCCGTCCGCCTTCCCGCAGAATAGACATACCGATGACCTCGTCACCCTCACGCAGCCGTATCGCGTGAACGCCTGCCGCGCCGCGTCCCATCGGACGCACGTCGTTCTCGTCAAAGCGGATGGCATATCCCTTACGCGTCGCTACCAGCATTTCATTCTGACCATTGGTCAGCCGCGTCCACACCAGTGAATCGTCATCCCGCAGACTCAGCGCAATCAAGCCCTTCTTGCGGATATTGCCGAATTCACTCAGCGGGGTACGTTTGACCAGTCCGGTCTTGGTAATCATCATGAGGTACATTTCATGGTCATACTGCCGCAGCACGCGGATCATTTCGGTGATCTTCTCGTCTCCCTCCAACGGCAGCAGGTTGACGATATTGATGCCCTTGGAGTTGCGAGAACCCTCCGGAATCTCGTAGCCTTTCAGACGGTAGACCCGTCCTCTGTCGGAGAAGAACATCACATAATCATGCGTCGAGGTAATGAACATCTCGGTCGGCACATCTTCTTCCCTTCGTGCCATACCGCTGACACCGCGACCGCCGCGGTGCTGGAGCTGATAGGTATCGAGCTTCTGGCGCTTGACATAGCCGTAGGAGGTGAAGGTGATCACGCAGTCCTCTTCTTTGATGAGGTCTTCCACGTCCACTTCGCCCGACACGGTTTCAATGGCGGTGCGGCGCTCGTCGCCGAACCGGCGGGCAATCTCCTGCGATTCCTCAATGATGATATCGCGGCGGCGTTCCTCGCGGGCGATGATGTCATTGCAGTCCTCGATTTTTTCGAGCAGCGCCTTCAATTCGGCTTCCAGCTTTTCCATTTCCATACCGGTGAGCTGCGCGAGACGCATCTGTACAATCGCCTGCGCCTGCACGTCGTCAAAGCCGAACCGCTCCATAAGCCGCTGTTTGCCTTCCGCGACGCTCTTGGAAGAACGCAGAATCGCGATGACTTCATCAATGAAATCCAGCGCGACTTTGAGCGCTTCGAGAATATGGGCGCGTTCCTTCGCCTTTTTCAGCTCATAAATGGTACGGCGCAGAATGACCTCCATCTGGTGGTCAATATAGTATTGCAGCATTTCCTTGAGTGTGAGGATTTTCGGTACCTTGTTGACAATCGCCAGATGAATCGCGCCGAAGGTGATCTGCATATTGGTGTTCTTATAGAGATTATTCAGAACGACATTTGGCGAAGCGTCACGCTTGACGTCAATCGTAATGCGCATACCCTCGCGGTCGGAGTGATCGTCGCAATTGCTGATGCCTTCCAGCTTCTTTTCTTTGACCAGGTCGCTGATGGATTCAATCAGCCGCGCTTTGTTGACCTGATAGGGCAGCTCGGTCACGACAATCTGATAACGGCCATTGGGACGTTCCACGATTTCCGCCTTGGCGCGGACGGTAATCTTGCCGCGTCCGGTCGCATAGGCGGCACGGATGCCGGCGCGTCCCATGATAATGCCGCCGGTCGGGAAGTCGGGACCCTGAATGCACTCCATGAGTTCATCCAGTGTGGCGTCTGGATTCTTCAACAAGAGGCACACCGCGTCCACCGCTTCGCGCATATTATGGGGCGCGATATTGGTCGCCATGCCTACCGCGATACCCGTCGAGCCGTTGACCAGCAGATTCGGATAACGGGAGGGCAGAACCTGGGGTTCCTCGTGGGAATCGTCGAAGTTGGGGGAATAATCGACGGTCTCCTTGTCGATATCGGTGAGCATTTCCATGGAGAGCTTGCTCATTTTGGCTTCGGTATATCGGTAAGCCGCCGGCGGGTCGCCGTCCACCGAACCGAAGTTGCCGTGACCGTCCACCAGCGTATAGCGCATGGAAAAATCCTGCGCGAGACGTACCAGCGCGTCATAGACCGACGCGTCGCCGTGGGGATGATAACGACCCAGCACGGCACCGACGGTCGTGGCGCACTTCTTATAGGGACGTTCCGGATACAGACCGTCCTCATACATCGTGTAGAGGATGCGCCGATGCACCGGCTTCAGACCGTCGCGCACATCCGGCAGCGCGCGCTGCACGATGACCGACATCGAATAGGCGAGGAAGGATTCCTTCATCTCCTTATTGATATCGACCTCAATAATCTTTTGGTTCTCGTGACCTTCGTATTCCATGGGCTGTCATCTCTCCTGTTAGATTTGTTATATGATTTTTATATATTACAATTTGGAATTTTTTAGTTGCTTTTCTGTGGAATGATCGCGCTATTCTTCGTATTCATAGTAATAGGAATAATCTATCCCCTTCATAAAAACTTCGCGGTCCTCAATGGCGTCCGTCAGCGCGTTTTCAATCAGACGCGTTATCATGGCATCACGGTAAGGACTGATTTCCATTGCTTTCAAATACGCTTGTTTTGGAATCCGGCTCCAGTCCACACATTTTCCCAGACTTTTTTTGAGGATCAGGTCCAGCCAGATGCGAGTGCTCCGACCGTTCCCTTCCATAAACGGATGGGCAATATTCATCTCCACGTATTTCTGCACAATTTCTGTGAGGGTGGTCTCAGGCATTGCTTCGATGACGTGTAAATTCTCCCAGAGATACTGTGCGTTGGCAAACGCAAACCCGTGTTTGCTGATATTTTTGCTTCTGATCTGTCCGGCAAAATCATATAGTCCGCCAAACAGATAGGAATGAATCTGCTGTAATCCCCTGACCGTGCCGACTTCTATTTCATGGATAAACCCGCTTTCCCATAATTCATAGGCTTTGCGCTTGCTTTTTTCATCCAGTGAATTTCCGACAGAAGAAATCCATTGCAGAAATACATCTTTTTTGGGACTTTTCAGTACTGCCATCAGCGCGTTGAACATTTCGTCATCCATCACGTCTGTCTGATAGCTTTTTCCGTCCGCTGCCGTGAGTTTCAGTTGTTTGCATTTTGCAAACAACTGACTGTGACGTCTTTTGAGTGTCGCCCAATACACTCTCGGATTGGATGTTTCCACCACGGCAGCCACAACGTCCATCGCGCAAAGCCACCATCGCGCCGTGTCCTCGTCCCATACGGCACGAACCGGCATATCGTCAAAAAAACGAATGGAGGTTTTTACCCTTTCGATGCTGCATCCACTCCTTATGGTTGACAACGATTTTGTATTATAACTATAAAATATTACTTATTGGAATATTCGGCGCATTTTTCTTTCAGAAATGCCTCAAACGCGGTTCGCTGTCCCTCATCTGAAAATGCCGTCCGCGGCACATAGAGAAAGGTATTGTCATGGAAGGCAATCACTGTGAGATGCCCCTGTCTGCGGAGCTTTCGGAGCTTGACATAAGGCACCCGATGGAACCCTTCGTCCGCCTGATGAATCACCGTCGTCGCGCATCGTTTTTGCGCTTTTTTGACTGCCGCGGCGGAGCATCCATCCGGAAATCCCTTTCCACGCCACCACCAGAACCGTGAGCAACAGCAGCAGCGCTATGATTGCCAAGTGCCGCCGCCAGCCGGTCACAGCCAGCAGCCCCGTCACCAGCAGGAGGGAAACCGTGAGCTGCACCTGCGTGACCGTCTTCATGCCCGCCAGCACTTTGGTATGAATAAAATCCGCCTCGCGCTCAAAATCCTGCTCATTCACGGCAAACGGAATGCGCGCGATTTCACTGTTTGATTCCATCCTTTTTTTATCTCTTCCTTTCCCACATTTTCCTGTGAATCAAGTGGATAACTTTCCGCCGTCAATGTGTTACAGACGGTAATATTTTCCGGGATTCCCCGCTGCTTTCCACGGAATTTTGCCCCGGTCCGGAAATTTTACCCTTCTATTGCACGGCAATCCACCGCTGTATGTGGAAAACCCCGTGGAATCTATTGAAACTGATTGTAATTTAGTTTGCAAAAATACAAATGGTTTTTAATTTTATCGTGTTTCGGATTATAACAGCGGGTTATCAACCTTTTCCACAGAGTTTTCCACAGTTTTTACGGGTTTTCCCACCCGGCTTGTCAAATTCTTCCGATTCTCGCCCTTTGCAAAGGTGGAAACAGAATCCGGATGGCAGTGCAAAATTTTTTTTAACAGGGCAGACGGTCAACCTGCCTTGGCGCGGGGCGCGGCTGGATATGGACGGCAGTATGAAACCGTTTTGAGGGGATTTCATGGGGTAAGTCTATCGCTCGCGTCCGGGCTTTTGCCTTGATGCTCGCGTCCGGGGCGAATACGGCTTCCGCCGCCCGCGTACCTCACCCGTTGGGTCTTGCCACGAATGTCCCGCTGCTTGGTGGATTGCGCGTGCTATCGCCGCGCAGAATGAGCGAATGCGAGCGCATCACACATCTAAGTTTTTGACGTACTGCGCGTTTTTCTCGATGAAATCGCGGCGCGGCTCGACTTTGTCGCCCATGAGGATGGAGAATACCTCGTCGGCGGCGCGCGCGTCATCCATCGTCACACGGAGCATAATGCGGGTCGCCGGGTTCATGGTCGTCTCCCAGAGCTGCTCACTGTCCATCTCGCCCAGACCTTTATAGCGCTGCACGTCCTCCGAGCCGCCGACCTCCTGCAAAATGCGGTCGCGTTCCTCGTCGGAGTAGGCATAGAGATGGGCGTCCTCCTTGGTGATTTTATAATGCACCGCGCCTTCCGCGTCGCCCTCTTCTTTAACCTTCTTGACGGTCGCCGTGCCGCCCAGTTCCCGGACAATGCGATCCTTGTCTTCCTCGCTGTACGCGTCCATTTCTACCTTCTTGCGGGTGATGCGGTAGAGCGGGGGCTGCGCGATACAGATATTGCCGTTCTCGATGAGCGGGCGCATGAACCGGAAGAAGAAGGTGAGCAGCAGCGTCCGGATATGCGAGCCGTCCACATCGGCATCCGCCATGATGATGACCTTGCCGTAACGCAGCTTCTGGATGTCGAATTCATCGCCGATACCGCAGCCCAGCGCCGTCACAACCGGCATGAGCTTGTCGTTGCCGTAGACCTTATCCATGCGGGCTTTTTCTACATTGAGCATCTTGCCCCACAGGGGAAGAATCGCCTGAAAGCGTCTGTCGCGTCCGCCCTTCGCGGAACCGCCGGCGGAATCGCCCTCGACGATATAGATTTCGGTATTCTTCGGGTCGCGGTCGGAACAGTCCGCCAATTTGCCGGGCAGAGAGGCGTTGTCAAAGGCGGTCTTGCGGCGTGCCGCGTCACGGGCTTTACGGGCAGCGTCACGGGCGCGCGAGGCTTCGAGCGCCTTGTTGAAGATGGATTTGGCAACAGCGGGATTTTCCTCGAGATAGGTCATGAGCTTCTCCGAAATCAGACCGTCCACCAGTCCGCGGATCTCGGTATTGCCGAGTTTGCCCTTGGTCTGTCCCTCGAACTGCGCTTCCTTGAGCTTGACGCTGATGACCGTGGTCAGACCTTCGCGCACGTCGTCGCCCGTGAAATTGCGGTCGTTATCCTTGAGAATGCCGAATTTCCGGGCATAATCGTTCATCACGCGGGTGAGCGCGCGTTTGAAACCTTCCTCATGCGTGCCGCCGTCCACCGTGCGGATATTGTTGGCAAAGGAGATGGTGAACTCGGAATACTCGGTATTGTACTGCATGGCGACTTCGGCGGTCGCGTTGCCGTCGGACGATGCGCAGCTGAAATACATTACGTCGGGGTGCAGCACCTCGACGGCTTTTTTCTCATGAATGAACTCCACAAAGGAGCGGATACCGCCCTCATAGCAATAGCTTTCGGACAACGGTTCTTCTCCGCGCAGGTCGGAGAGACGGATATGAATGCCCGCGTTGAGGAACGCCTGTTCCCGCAGGCGGGTTTGCAGCACTTCAAATTCATAGACGGTGGTTTCCTTGAACATCTCGGGGTCGGCTTTGAAGCGGACGAGCGTGCCGCGCTTATCGGTATCGCCGATCACTTTCAGGTCGCACATCTTATTGCCGCGCTCAAAGCGCTGGAAATAGACGTGTTCGCCGTCGCTGACTTCGACTTCCAGCCACTCGGAGAGCGCGTTGACCACCGACGCGCCCACGCCGTGCAGACCGCCGGACACTTTATAGCCGCTGCCGCCGAACTTGCCGCCGGCATGGAGTATGGTAAAAATGACCTCCACGGCGGGAAGTCCCGTCTGGTGCTGGATGCCGACGGGGATGCCGCGTCCGTTGTCCGTGACGGTGATCACGTCGTCCTTGCCGATATCCACGGTGATGAGGTCGCAGTAGCCCGCGAGCGCCTCGTCGATGGCGTTGTCCACGATTTCATAGACAAGGTGGTGCAGTCCCTTGGGACCCGTGGAGCCGATGTACATGCCCGGACGCTTGCGCACCGCTTCCAGACCCTCCAGCACCTGTATCTGATTTTCGTCATATGCCTCCGCGTCCACCGCTGTGGTCACGGAGTCGAGATCGGGGGTTGGGTTGATGATGTTGTTTTCTGTTCTTTCCGGATTCTCCAAGCTCGTGTTCCTCCCGTTTTTTCGATGAATAAAGCCGCTCGAACGCGGCTGAAACGTATGAAACCATTATACCACAAAGGGCGGAAAATTACTATTGAATTTTTGAAAAATTTTTCTTTTTATTAGTATGGAATTTGACGAAATTCTTTTTTCCCCATTTTGCCGCGCGGAAAAAAAAGCGCCGTATTTCCCCTGTGACGAAGAAAATACGGCGTAGAGTAGATTTATGTGCCTGTCCCCTGTTCGGCGCGTCCTGCGAGCGCTGAGGGCGAAAGCTGGCACAGATAAACCGTGCCGTCTCCGCAGACCACAAAACTTTTGGGCAGGTCAGTCGATACCGTGACCACACGTCCTTCCTTTTCGGCTTGCGAGAGAAGGTTGCGGGTGTGTTTGGAGATGGTGGTATTGTCGAGGTCGAAGATGCCGATGATGTCGCTCTGACGCACGACGTAGTTATTGCCGAGATGCAGGTACATGGTTTCTCTCCTCTTTTCTGTGTTCGCCCTTCCCCGTTGTAAAGATTGGCTCATCTCGCTCGGCAGCACGCTGTGCTGCCTGCCGGGACGCTGTCCCGGTCCCTGCAAGGGCGCTGCCCTTGACCCGCCAAAGAGACTCGTCCCTTTGGAATCCCACGCTTCGCTAGTTGCTCCGCTCGCTTGCCTTCAGCGCGTGGTAAATCTGCCCTCCCGGACTTCTATCACCCGTCCGTCCGACAGCCCCTTGACGGTGTGGGGGTCACAGCAGGAGATCAGCACCTGCCAGCCCTCCATGCGGTTCATGAGATAATCCTGCCGCAGACCGTCCAGCTCGCTCATGACGTCATCCAGCACGGCAACCGGACGCTCCCCGATGGCTTGTTCCAGCACCGACGCCTCCGCGAGTTTCAGCGCCAGCACGCACGACCGCTTCTGCCCCTGCGACGCGTACTGCTTCGCCGACAGCCCGTTGACCGCAATGGCTAAATCGTCGCGGTGCGCGCCGTAATTGGTACACCCCTGCGCCAGATCCGACGCGCGGTGGGCTTCGAGCTGGGATTTGAGCGCGGCGGCGGTTTCGGTCACGGAATCTTCCGTCAGATAGCCGCAGGTATAGCGGATTGAAATGCGCTCCCGTCCCGACGAAATGCCGTCGAAGATTTCCTCCGTCTTTCCACACAGTTGTGAGACATACTGTGCGCGTTTGCAGGATATTTTTGCACCGGTTTTCGATAAATTCTCGTCCCAGATATCCAGCATATCCTCAAAGCCGCGGGTACTGGCGGATTTTTTGAGAAAGGCGTTGCGCTGGGCGAGAATGCGGTTGTATTCCACCAGCAGGCGCGGATAGGCGGGGTAATGCTGGGAGATCGCCGCGTCGAGAAATTTCCGGCGCTCCCCCGAACCGCCCTTGATCATGCCCATATTGTCCGGCGAAAAGACCACGGCGCAGAAGGTCCCGATGAATCCCGTCGCGGCTGTTAATTTCACACCGTTGAGCGTCGCCTGCTTCTTGTCGGTGATGACCAGCTCGGCGGACTGATCGCGCTGTCCGGCAAAAAAATCCAGCTTCAGACGGGCAAAAGACTGACCTTTCTGTATCAGTTCGGGATTTTTCGCGCCGCGGAAGGAGCGCACACCCGTAAACAGGCAGAGCGCCTCCAGCAGATTGGTCTTGCCCTGCCCGTTTTCCCCGCAGATCACATTCACACCGTCGCACAGTTCCACCGTATCGGCGGCGAGGTTGCGGTAATATTCCGTAAACAGCCGACGGGCAATCATGCGCCGCGGACCTCTAATTCGACCTTGTCAAACGGAATCGTCACGATGTCGCCCGGACGGATTTTTTTGCCCCGCATAGTGCAGACTTCGCCGTTGACCATCACCGCGCCGGACGTCACCATGAATTTGGCTTCCCCGCCAATCGCGGCAATGCCCGCGAATTTCAGCAGGCTGTCCAGTTTAATGAATTCTGTGGTGATTTCAATGATTTTACGTTGCATTTGTTTTCATCCTCTGATTTATTACGGAAAAAATTAGTCTTTCTGGAGACGAACCGGCAGGAGCAGGAAGAGAAAATGCTCGCCCTCTAGGGGAAGCACCTTCACCGGCGTGACCGGCGTGCCGAGTACCAGACGCACTTCATCGGTCGAAACCGCCCGGAAGGCGTCCATCAGATAACGGTTGTTGAAGCCGATTTCGATAGGCTCATTCGGCGCTTCGGCGGAGAGACGGTCGGTCGCGGCGCCAATCGCCGTGCGGCACTGGAACTGCACCATATCATTGCCGAAGATACACCGCACGGGACTTTTGATCGCGTCGCTGATGAGCAGGTTCATACGCTCGGTCGCCTCGATCATGCGGCGGGTATTCACACGAACCTCGGTGGTGGTATTCTGGGGAATGGCGTTGTGATAATCGAGGAATTCGCCTTCAATCAGGCGGGAAATAATCACACAGCCGTTGATGACAAATTCAATATGCCGGCGTGTCGCGCAGATTTCCACGCGCTTTTCTTCGTCGTCCTCTAAGAGACGGGAAACCTCTTCAAGCGTGCGTTTCGGCACAATAAAGGACATTTTCACGGTGCCGGTAATGGGTTCGGTGCGGATGGCGAGACGGAAGCCGTCCACCGAGACGATGCGGATTTTGTCCTCCGAGACTTCAAAGAGGGAACCGGTGCAGGTAGGACGGGTGTCGTTGTCGCTGACGGCAAAGATAGTCTGACCGATCATGGATTTAAGCATACCCTGTGAAACCGAGATACGGCGGTCGCCTTCAATCACGGGGAGTTCGGGAAAATCGGAGGGAGAGATGCCGATGATGGAATATTCGGCTTCGGAGGATTTGATGGTGGTGATAAAATTCTCACCGCAGGTAATTTCGAGTTCGTCGCCGGGCATTTTGCGGACGATTTCGCAGAAGAGCTTGTTGGAGAGAACGATGCTGCCTTCCTCGTAGATGTTGGCGAGGATTTTGGTGGAGATGCCGAGTTCGAGGTTGTAGCCGCAGATGTAGAGAGAGCATTCCTCGGTGCGGAAGTAGATGCCTTCGAGGGCGGCGATGGTGGAGCGGGGAGAGACGGCGCGGGTGACTTTGTTGAGCGCGTCGGAGAGTAATTCGCGGTTGCAGGTAAATTTCATAGCGAGCAGATCCTTTCGAGAGTAAAAAACATAGAGATATTATAAAAAAAAAGAAGCAAAAAGTCAAGCGAGCGGAGCAACGCAAAGCAAGCAAAAAAAGACAAAGCGCGAAGCGCCAATTAGCCGCGCAGCGGCGGGGATTCCAAAGGGACGAGTCCCTTTGGCGGGTGCAGGGCAGGAGCCCTGCCAGGGAGTGGGACAGCGTCCCACGAGGCAGGCGGAAGCCTGCCGAGCGAA
>JAFPUM010000037.1 GCA_017395425.1 Clostridia bacterium
AAAGGAAAAAAAGAAAAACAAGGCACGCAATTAGCCGCGTAGCGGCGGGGGAGTCGAGGGGGGCCACTGCCCTCCTCGCGGGTGCAGGGCAGGAGCCCTGCCAGGGAGTGGGACAGCGTCCCACAAGGCAGGCGTAAGCCTGCCGAGCGAGATGAGCCAAGACCAATAACAAGGCAGGGCGAATACAGAACAGGAACCCCACAAAACGCAAAACCAGCCAAGACCAATAACAAGGCAAGGCGAATACAGAACAGGAACCCCACGAAACGCAAAACCAGCCAAGACCAATAACAAGGCAGGGCGAATACAGAAACAAAAATCCCCCGAAAAACACCCAAAAAAATTACAATCCGTATTTTATAATAAAAATATAACCGATACAATCCACTCAACACCTTTTCCGCGACGTCACAGCTGCGGGAAGGTGCTTTGTGTTCATGAAATCGTGACGAAATCGTAACTAATTGTTACGATTGTCCTATTGACAGAACGGCAGCTTTTGATTTATCATATGATACGGACACGTGGCGGATGTGCCAAAGAATCGTTACTTTTGGGGCAGCCGCGTATATCGGTTTTGAGGAACAAAAAAAAGGCGGTAATGGAACATGGATATGAAAACGAAAAGCATTCTGATCGGATTGGCGTCATCCTTTGTGGCAGTGATGGTGATCGTGCTGCTCTTCTTCTCGCTGGCGGATCTCGACGGCAGCAAGGGACGCATCACCGACAGCGGCAAGAACGCGGTAAATTCCGATCAGACCGTGTCGGACGGCAAGACCGTTTCGGACGATGAAGGCGACAAGGAAAACGAAAAGGGCGACAAGGAAAAGGACGACGTTTCTTCGGAAGAAGTTTCATCCGAGGACACCACCTCTTCGGAGGAGGAAGAGCAGGAAACCGGCGCGTTCGGGCGGAAGGATATCGAGGGCATCACCAAGGGCTTCGGCACGTTTGCCAAGGTGGTTTCGGCGGTGAGCCCCGTATCGTATGAATGGAACGCGCAGAGTATGGGCGCGACCTCGGAAGTGGAAGTCAAGCTCATCGCCTCGGACGGCAGCTATGCGGTGATCGGCGTGCCCTATGAATCCTCCGATTACACGGTGGACGGCGAGACCGACGGCATCGGCATTGACGTTACGGACTGGGATGTGTATGACCAGACCCGCAAAAAGCAGTGCCGCGTCAAGGAAATCGTCTGGCTCTCCAACAGCATGAAATTCAAGCAGCCCCGCGGGGTGAAAATCGGCACCGCCTACGGGGATATCACCGCGGCATACCTCAAGATCGAAAATCCCTCCAAGAGTTATCTGCTCTATCAGGGAACCGACGTGATTACCGACGAAAACAAGCTCAATGCCTATAAGAAGGACAGTGCGGCTTACATCGGCGGCAAGGTTTATAAAACCACCACCCTGCTGGATTCGCTTTATAAAGAGGATCCGGACGCATATCCCTTTGCCCGCACGAGTAAGAATGTGATACGCTACGGATTCAACTCCATTGTGGATACCGATGATACCTCGGGTCAGTGGTACATCGAGTATGCCACGCAGAATTCCAAGGTGATGGGCATTTATTTCCACATGACCGGCGCCGACGACTGATGATTTCCGTCGGGAATTTTAGGAAAACGATGAAACAATAAGCGGCGGCTTTCAGACGCGCAGAAGGGAAGGACGACTGTATGAACTGGGAATGGAACAACCGGCGTATCAGCAGATGGATTGGCATTGCTTTGTCGGCGGCTGTGATAATTTCCTGTGATATTGCAGGACAGATTTCCAAATCAAAAAGCACAAACATCCCGATAACAGCCAATATGACGGTTTCGCAGAAGCAGCATGACATCCAGCCGGTCGGAACCGTAACGGCGCCTCTTTATGACAGTATCCCCAGTGTCAAGCCGGAGGATTCGGCCAAGCTGCGCCATGTGTACAACCGGATCGTCAGGGACGAAAAGGAAAAGAACCGGCAGGGCGCGTCGGCGTCTGTGCCGGAGACATCGTCCACCTCAGCGGTTGACGATGAACTCACGGCGGCGACTACCACAACCACCGCCCCTGTACAGACACAGTCTGCCGAAACCACTGCGCCCACACAGTCGGACAGGGAAGAGACGGAATCGAATGTATCCAACGGCAAACTGCCGTTTAACTGTGATGATGTGTCGTCAGTGGCGCCCGGTCTGAACTGTCTGGCGGATTTTGTGGACAAAACATCGCCTGTTTCTTTCTCATGGGATACTTCCGCGTATGACAGTAGCGGCGTTGTGCGGATCACGCTTTCCTCTTCGAGCGGGAGCGTGGTACTGGACGTCAAGCCGTCGGAATCCCCGGCAGAGATCATCGAACCCTACACGATTGCCGGAGAAGTCAGCGGCAGTATCAACGTCAGCGCGCTGGAGGAACTGGATTGGTATCGGAGTAACCGCGGCAGCGGCGCCAATATCCGTTCGGTGACATGGCTGCGCCGGGAATTTGCCATTCCGCCGGTACGCGGCGTGACGGTGGGCGCGGGTCTGGCGGAACTGACCGCGAGCTATCTGTGTGTCAATGGCGGCGCCACCACCCTCTATAAAGCGTCGGACGTGATGGAGGATGAGGCGAAACTCAATAAACTGCTTGTCTCGGAAAACGCCTATACGTTTGTAGGCGGACGGCTTTATACCGTCGAAAGCTATCTCGAAAAGTACTACGGCGGCGATGGCAGCGGCTATGCCTTTGAAGACTGTGACATGGTGGTGCAGTACGGATGCAATTCCATTATGGAACATAACGATACCACCGGCGCGTGGCTGATGGAATATGCCATTCAGAACGACATGGTGGTGGGCATCAGCTTCCTGAACAAGAGTTACTATCGCACCAATGTCGTGCAGGGAGGCGCCACATCCCCGAGTAAGGAGACGGAACCGGCTCAGGGCGAAGCCTCCGCGAAGACCGACGATAACGCCTCTGAAACATCTGGCGGCGCGGCAACGACCGCTGCCGACCATCCGTCGGATCCCGACATGACCCGCAAAACCGCAGCGGTTGAGAGCGAGACGGAAGAAATCGGTGACGCTGCCCAGACCACCACTGCCGAAAGCATGGGCAGTACGGGCGGCAGCGTGGAGATAGAGGCGACATCCGCGCAGGAAGAAGCGGTGTCCTCGGTTTCGTCGGCGGATTCTGACGGAGAAACAGCGGAATAATTCTCGATACACTATCCACAACTTAGAGAAATAAACTCCCTCCGTCACGCCTGCGGCGTGCCACCTCCCTCAAAGAGGCAATGTCATCAACTTAAGGGAAAGTTCGTCAAATAGCACAAAAACAGAGAATAAGTTCGTGCAAAAAACGAATTGACAAATTAAAATTGGCTCCAAAATATGAAATATATTCATATTTTGGAGGCGCATCATATGAA
>JAFPUM010000038.1 GCA_017395425.1 Clostridia bacterium
CCACAATTATCATATTGCTTTTCTGGAATTTTATGCTTAATAATGATTTATAACGATCATATTTTTCACATATAAATTCAGAAACTCAAGATGATTTAGATCATATTCCTGAAAAACAGGAGGGGGACTGAATAGTTACATTTTTTCAAGAAAAGGGAGAGAGTTATCTGATAGGATAGTCTCTCTCCCTTGATCGGCGGTTTTATTTTGTTGATGGGTATGAAAACGCGGGAAATCGCAAATACTCCATTATGGCATCACGAACGAAGCAGTGCCTCGGCAAGCTGTGTCATGCTGTCGGGCGTTTCGCCTTTGAGAGAGGACTTGATACTGACCGTCGGTTCCAGAACGGTGATATTCTTCATGCCTTCCAGCTCTGCACGCATCAGTTTGGCAGCCGCCGGCGCCCACGAACCGTTCTCCATCAGACCCACCGTGCGATTCTGATAGTTCTTCGCCTTGAGATGATGCAGGAATTCTTCCATACAGGGGAAAATACCGGCATTGTAAGTGATGGACGCCAGCACGATACGGTCATAGCGGAAGGCATCCTCTACCGCTTCCGCCATATCGTCTCGGGTGAGATCGGCAATGGAAACCTTCGGTGCGCCCTTGGTTTCCAGCAACGCTTTCAGCTGCTGCGCGGCAGCAGCCGTATGACCGTGTGCGGAAGCATAGGCGATGAAGATGCCCTTGTCCTCCGGCTCATAGCTGCTCCAGACCTTATATTTATCAAAATAATAGGGCAGATTTTCCGACAGAACAGGTCCGTGCAGCGGGCAGATGATCCGAATGTCCAGTGCAGCCGCTTTTTTCAGCACAGCCTGCACCTGCGCTCCGTATTTGCCGATAATATTGAAATAGTAGCGGCGCGCCTCACACGCCCAATCCTCATCCGTGTCCAATGTGCCGAATTTGCCGAACGCGTCGGCTGAGAAGAAAATGCCGTCGCTTTCGTCATAGGTCATCATGACTTCCGGCCAATGAACCATCGGCGCCATGAAGAAGCGGAGGAGATGTCCGCCGAGATCCAGCGTGTCGCCTTCCTTGACAACCAGTTTTCTATCACCCAGATCGTCAGCAAAAAACTGGCTGAAAAACGCAAAAGTCTTGGCATTGCCGACAATCTTCATCTCCGGGTATCGCTGCGCAAGTATGACAATACCGGCGGCATGGTCAGGTTCCATGTGCTGGATCACCAGATAATCCGGGCAGCGCCCATCAAGCGCTTCGGTGACATTGGCAAGCCACTGGTCACAGACCCTCCGGTCAGCGGTATCCATCACACAGATTTTTTCACCCTCGATAAGATAGGAATTATACGCCATACCGTTGGGTACTTCGAACTGGCTCTCAAAGAGATCAAGCTCGGCATCGTCGCAGCCGACGTAGCAGACTGTATCAGTGATTTTTTTAATCATAATCGACCTTCCTTTTTTGGATTGATAGTCATTTTTATCATAACAGCATTCGCACAAGAAGTCAACCAACTTTTTTTGAATATTTCAATAAGATGGTATTCCGATGCGCAAAAAAATGTGCACATTTTTTTGCGAAAACGATTGCAAATTTCAGAAAAATCCTATATGATAATAGTATCTTCATTGAGTGAAAGGTGGATGATATCCTATGGAAATCAATGTAACCGCGCAAAACTTTGAAAAAGTGGTTTTGCAAAGCGAACGTCCCGTACTGATCGATTTCTGGGCGACATGGTGTCCCCCCTGCCGTATGCTGGGTCCCGTGGTAGCTGCCATCGCCGAGGAACGTGACGATATCCTGGTATGCAAAGTCAATTCGGATGAAAATCAGGCGCTTTGCATGAAGTTCGGCGTTTCCAGCATTCCGGCTCTGTTTCTGCTCAAGGACGGCAAGGTACTGGACAGTTCGGTTGGCTATCGCGACAAGAACGCTCTTTTACGCTGGATTGATTCCGTGATCTGAATACCGGAATTCCGTATTCTTTGACTCATATCATTTAAGGAAGTGACAGTATGGATTTGAATGCCCTTAACCGTATTTCTTACGGTCTGTATGTGCTGAGTGTCCGTTTGGGAGACAAAGACAATGGCTGCATCGTCAACACGGTTACGCAGGTGACCTCTTCACCCACCCGCATCGCGGTGACAGTCAATAAGCAGAATCTGACTCACGACGTCCTGCTGCACACTGGCAGCTTCAATGTCAGTGTAATCAGTGAATCCGCCAAATTCGCCCTGTTCAAGCGCTTCGGTTTCCAGAGCGGTCGGGATGCGGACAAATTCGACGGGCTGAGCGGTGCGAGGCGCGCCGCCAATCAGATTGCCTACATCACCGAGGGCATCTGCGCCTATCTGAGCGCCAAGGTGATTTCGTCTGTTGACCTGGGTACGCATACGCTGTTTATTGCCGAAGTCACCGAATGTGAAGTGCTTTCTGAAGACGCGCCTATGACCTATGCCTATTACCATGCAAACGTCAAGCCGAAACCCGAAGAATCTCCTGCCGCCAAGGGCTTCCGCTGCAAGATCTGCGGCTATATTTATGAAGGAGAGGAACTTCCTCCGGATTTCATTTGTCCCTGGTGCAAGCACGGTGTGGAAGATTTTGAAAAAATCTGAGCGTTATTTCCTGCCATCGGAACGTGTATGGGTCGTTCCGATGGCTTTTTTCAGTTATCTCCCTCAATCGTCAAAAAAAGAACGGCACCGAACTTCGGTGCCGTTTTGATTGTCTTTTATGATAACAAAATAGGAGTTTTGATTATTTTCTACTTTACATAAGGATTGACTCGCTTTTCAGAGTACTCATTCTTTATGAAAACCCCTGATCCTTTTTTGTCGTGCGGCATCAGAAGATGACCAGCACGAACCCCATCACACAGGAGGCAGCCGCGAGAATGGATAACTCGTTGCTGTTCTCCTTGACAAAACGCGGGAGACTAAAGCCAAACAGCTTCTCTATGGCACTATATATCAGGTAAGGAATGCATACCGCCAAAATCATAACGGCAAGCGTAAACTTGATGTCCTGCATGGTACTCACTCTCCAAATTCTTTCGCGTTTGTCTGTCCTGCAAAATGCTTTTGATTGTCTGTCGAAGTGGAAGGGCTTACATTGATTGTCTGTCGAGGTGGAGTGGCTTACGTTTTGGAAGATTGATTGTCTGTCAGGTGGAAGGGCTTACGTTGATTGTCTGTCGAGGTGGAAGGGCTTACGTTTGGATTGATTGTTCTTTATGTCTTTTGTCTCTTGCTCTTTACGTGTATTATTATAAACGCCGATTATTAGGATTCAGTGATGGCGGTGCGTACATTCCATGCAATTTTCCCTTCACTTTGTGAGCCTGATAATTCACGCTTTATGTCTTTTTAATTATTACAAAAATGCTTAATATTGCTATATTAACTGTTACATCACCGACAAAGATTGATAATCCTTTCACAAACATTTTTGACAAACACTTCGTTCTCACAAAAATGACCTCCTCACCTGAAGATGAGAAGGTCACACGTGTGGTTTTTGAGGGGAACTTCACGTTCCTCCACAAAATCTCTCACATTTCATTCACAAACTAGCAGTCGAAAATCTTCCGGCAATAGCGCACCGACGCCATCGCGTCGCGGCAATAGGCGTCTGCACCAATCTGCATGGCATATTCCTCGGTCAACACCGCACCGCCTACAAATATCCTGACTTCCGGCGCTTCCTTCCGCAGCAGCGCAATGGTTTCCGCCATCCTCACCACCGTAGTTGTCATCAGCGCACTGAGTCCCACCGCTTTAATATGATGTTTGCGTACATTTTCCAGAATGACCTCAGGCGGCACATCACGTCCCAGATCCAGCACGTCAAAGCGATAATTTTCCAGCAGTACCTTCACGATGTTCTTGCCGATATCGTGAATATCATCCTTTACGGTTGCCAGAATGACGCGCCCCAGTTTTTGCTCCGATCCGTCGCCCGCCAGCAATTCCTTTAAAACATCAAAGGCTGCCTTGGCAGCTTCGGCGCTCATGAGCAGCTGCGGCAGGAAAACCGTCCCTTTTTCAAACCCTTCTCCCACTTCATTCAGTGCCGGTATCAATTCCTCCTGAATCAGCGTCATGGGAGCCGGAGGATTCTCTCCTGAAAGAGCCTCCCGCACCAGCGCAGCCGCCTGTTCTCCCAATCCTGCCACAATCGCGGCTTTCAGTGTCATCCCGCTGCTGACGGCTGACTTGGCAGCGGTCGCGTCGTCCATTGACGCGCTGTACCGTGCGATATAGTCGCCGCATCCCTCATCAAATCCACTCAGCGCCCGATAGGAATAATAGGCATTCATCATGGCTTCGGATTTAGGATTGATAATGCCGCAGTCCAAACCCGCGGTGAGCGCAGCGGTGTAAAAAGCGGCGTTGATCATCTCCCGCCTGGGCAGACCGAAGGATACATTCGACACGCCCAATGTGGTACATACGCCCAATTCCTGTTTCACACGGCGAATGGTTTCCAGCGTCACCTTCGCGGCTTCCGGTTCGGCGCTGACCGTGAGGGTCAGACCGTCAATCACAATATCCTTTTTGTCGATTCCGTATTCCGCAGCCACAGAAATGATTTTAGCGGCAACCGCCACACGTTCTTCCGCGGTGGCAGGAATGCCTGTATCGTCAAGCGCGAGTCCCACGACAGTACCGCCGTATTTCTTCACCAGCGGAAAGACCGCCCGCATGGATTCCTCTTTGCCGCTGACGGAATTGATCAGCGGCTTGCCGTTATAAGCGCGGAGTGCGCGTTCCATTGCCTCTGGGTGTGACGTATCAATCTGCAAAGGAAGATCCAGAACCCCCTGGAGTTTTTTCACCGTCTGTTCCAGTACCGCCGGCTCGTCAATGCCCGGCATTCCCACGTTGACGTCAAGAATCTGCGCGCCCGCGTCCTGCTGCGCGATTCCTTCTCCTAATATATAGGAAATGTCATTGGCTTTCAGTGCTTCTTTGAAACGCTTCTTGCCGGTAGGATTGATGCGTTCGCCCACGATCAGGGGTTCCTGTCCGATGGTGACGGCGTGCGTATAGGACGAAATCATGGTAATACCCTTATCGGCTGGCAGTGCGGGCTTCACATCACCGCACCGTGCGATCATCTCGCGTATATGTTCCGGCGTGGTACCGCAGCAGCCGCCCATCGCACACAGTCCCAGCGACGCTGCCCGCCGCATGGAACGGGCATAATCCGAAGGGGCAACGTCATAATAGGTAACGCCGTCCTTCTGCTTGGGCAGACCCGCGTTGGGACTGAACAGCAGCGGCAGTGAGGAAAGGGACGCCATCTGCCGGATCACGGGATAAAGCTCGTCCGGACCCAGTCCGCAGTTCATACCCATCGCGTCCACCCGCAGCCCTTCCAGCAGCGCCACGACTGCCGCCACGTCCGCGCCGGTAAAGAGCTTGCCGCGCTCGTCAAAGGTACAGGTCACAAACACCGGCAGCGACGTATTTTCTTTGACCGCAAGCACCGCCGCCTTAACCTCATAAGTTGCGCCCATCGTCTCGATAATCGCCAGATCGGCGCCTGCCTTCTCGCCGGAGACTGCCATTTCGGCGAAAACGTCGTATGCTTCCTCGAATGACAGATCGCCCATGGGTTCAATGAGCCTGCCAATGGGTCCGATATCCATTGCGATATATTTTTTCTCGGGCGTATCCGACGCTTCCCGCGCCGCCACAGCACAGTTTATCGCCGCAGTGACGATTTCCTCCACCGAGTATCCCGCCGCTTCCATCTTGCCGCGATTGGCGCCGAAGGTGTTGGTGGTCACCACATGACAGCCCGCGTCATAATACTGCCGATGAATGTCGGTGATGATTTCAGGCTGCCGGAGGTTGAGCAGTTCCGGCAATTCTCCTGCCTTCAGCCCCGCGCTTTGCAGCATGGTTCCCATCCCGCCGTCAAAAAAGATCATTTCCTGACCCAGAAACGCTGTGATTGGTTTTCTGTCGCTCATGAATTGTCTCACCTGTATTTCATTATAATGGTCATGTGCGCCGGAAGGCGCAGGTTGTGTGGGAACAGTTGGCACATTTACCGCTGGCGCAGCTTCCGTTTTGTCCCCGCTGTCGCTGCCGGGTTATCCCGATCACGGCAGAAACCGATTTCATCGGCGTCATCTGCCCTCCGCCGCTCACGGTAATGCCCGCGTATTTATAGGCGTTCAGACGGTCGAGCAGTATGGTCTGAGATTCCAGAGAAAAATCCCCATATCCCGGACTGTAACGCGGTTTCAGCCAGCAGCCTTCTTTTTGATACGATGCTTCCAGCGTTTGGCATACGTTATCACAGTACTGTTCTGTCATGGCGGCAGCGGCAGCCTGAAGCAGTACGGCGTAGCTCATCCTGACAGCGGAATACCGGGCAATCAGCAAATCCACGCTGCTGCCCAGTGTAGCGGCGAAAAGCAGCACCTTCTCACAGCCCTGCAAATGCGCCGCCAGATCCCGGCTGACAATCGAAATCCCGTCAATCACACAGCAATTCTCTTCTGTCAGAAGCGTACACTCGCAGGCAATGTGTCTGGGCGAGGCAGTCTCGCCCACTTCCCGGATCGCACGCAACGCGCTTTGTCTGATATCCTCTCCGCACAGATCGGCATTTTTGACACCCGCGTAACGCAGCACTTCCCTTACATCCACATCGCCGATAAAACTGTTACATTGTCTGTCAGTCATGCCGCAGTCCCGCCCGATCGGCACCTACAATATAGGACAGGTTCGACATAATCGCGGCTGCGACATCCGGCTTGTTCATGGTGTAAAGATGGATTCCCTTTACGCCGTTGGCAATCAGGTCGATAATCTGCTCGGTGGCATACGCGATGCCCGCCTGCTTCATGGCTTCCGGGTCATCGCCGAAGCGATCGGCTATGCGGCGGAACCGCGTGGGCAGCGTGGCGCCCGACAGTTCGCAGCTGCGGCGAATCTGAGCGGAATTGGTCATGGGCATGATGCCCGCGATGATGGGAACGTCTATCCCTTTTTTCAGCGCACGGAACATAAAACTGTAAAAGGCGGTGTTGTCAAAGAACATCTGTGTGGTGAGAAAATCCACACCGCATTCCACCTTGGCTTTCAGGTGATTCAAATCCTGCTCCATACTCTCGCACTCCACATGACCTTCGGGATAACAGGCAGCGCCGATACAGAAATCCCCCTGCGCCCGAATCTCGGTGATGAGTTGCCCGGCGTATGTGTAATCTCGCGGCTTGTCCCGCAGTTCGGCAGGAATATCACCGCGGAGTGCCAGTACGTTTTGGATGCCGTAATCCCTGAGTTTGGCAATGGCTTGTTTCACTTCCTCGCGGGAAGACGAAGCGCAGGTAAGATGCGCCAGCGCTGTGCCGCCCACCTGATTGATATAGCGGGCGATTTCCACGGTCTGCTGTGAGGTACCGCCGCCGGCGCCGTAAGTGACGCTCACAAAGTCAGGTTCCAGATCGCAGATGGATTTGGCAACCGCCTTGGTTTTGTCGATGTTCATATAGCTCTTCGGCGGGAAAATTTCGCAGGAAAAGCTCGCGCCGACGGTATGTATGATATCTTTAATTTTCATAATAAGCAACTCCCTAGTGAATCTTGCGTATCTCCTGCATCAGACGTCCGATGGGCAGTCCCATAACATTGTAATAATCACCGATAATGCCGCTGATAAACACTGCTCCGCCACCCTGAATGGCATAGCCGCCCGCTTTGTCACTGTATTCGCCTGTGGCGATGTAATCGCGTATCTGCTCATGACTGAGCGGATAAAAATGAACCTCCGTGCTTTCCACAAACCGGCTGATCGTCAGATCGGTATTGACAATCGACACGCCGGTATACACCGTATGGGTACGGTCAGACAGCGCCATGAGCATCCGGTAGGCCTCCAGATCGTCTTTCGGCTTGCCGAAGGTCTGACCGTCAAGACTGACAATGGTATCCGCGCCGATGACCACACAGCCGCGGCATCGCTCCAGCCGCGCCACCGCCAGCGCTTTACGTTCACTGAGCATCAGCGCCGCCACGGCAGGATCGGTTCCCTCCGGAACGCTCTCATCCGCGTCACTGGTCACAACGTCGAATTTCAGCCCCGTCATTTCCAGCAGTTCTTTGCGGCGGGGAGAACCCGACGCGAGTATGATTTTCATAAGATGCAATCCCCCCTGTTTTTCCCCGCATTTACAAAACAAAATCCTCCGGTCGGAAATGACCGGGTGAGGGCGGTTCTTTCGGTTCCCGCAAAGTCGGTTCATAACGGAAAGCGCCGCACCCGCCATCCGACGAAGGTTTTTTGTGCTTTTCACAGGAAATCGGTTCTCCGTTTTCCCCCTGACTCCCGCCATACAGACAATATTGACAGGAAGGAGAAATGCGCTTGCCAAAGTATCTGGAAAGGTTCATTGTCTCATTTTCCCTTCATTACATAAATCATCCGGCAGACACAGCACGCTCATCAGGCACATTACCAGAAACAGCGCGCCGAATGTCCCCGATACATCCGAAAATTGTGCCGACAGTCCCTCCGACACCGCGGCAGCCGCCGGTACACAGTACTGAGCAAAAAACGGCAGCCGCAGTCCTGCTTCTGTCAGAGCGGCGCAAATGCACCCCTGTACCAGCCTCACCGCCAAATAGAATCCTTTACGCGGCGCAATGGTTTCGCAAATGGCAAAATTCTGAAAATGTACCGACAGTCCGCCGAATCCCACCACAAATGCGGTAAAGGGCAATCCCCACCGCACAGAGAGAACACTTCCGCCCGTCACCTCCGTGAGACAGGACAGCGGCAGTGTGACATCCGGATAATCCCTGCCCATATATCGGAACAACAGACGGTGCAGCCACGCACCCTCTACCGTGATCATCGCATTGAAGACCTGAAACAGCACAATAAACCCGCACATTGCCAACACCGCCGACGAAGCGGACGAAACCGCTTCCACAAATGCGCCGGAACGGGACAGCGTTACGGATGACGCATGGAAGGGATGCTCTCCACGCGCTTCCTTCGTTCTTTGCCCCCGTTTTTTTGTTATACCGTTCAGCAGATGACCCGCGATTCCTATTATTATACAGGAAAAAGCCTGCGCTGTCAATATCAGAAGTCCCGTCATTTTATTATGATAAAGCTGTGCTCCTATCAGTCCGACCGTAAATCCCGGACCGCTGCAAAACGCGATTGTCATCAGCCATTCGCCTTGCCGACGGGAAATGCGACCCTGCCGCACCAATGCTTCTGCTCCCGCTGCGCCGGCGGGAAATCCCCCCACCAGTGCTGTCAGCAGCACCGCGCCGCATATTCCCGGCAGTCCCAGCAGTGTACGGGTGGGACATTCCAGCAATTGACCCGCTTCTTCCGCTCCTCCGCTCCTGACGAAATACTGAGCAAGGAACATCATCGGAAACAACGCGGGCAGCACGCTTTGTCCGCACAGGTGCAGTCCCTGCCGTACTGCCTCCGCCGCTGTTTCGGTATGCAGCAGCACAACCGCGAATCCCGCCGCACACAGCACCGCCGCTGTCCGACGCTTGAATAGAGCTTTTTGCATTTTATACCGTCACTCCGTTCCCGTGCGATTCTTCTCCATAATTTATGCGTTTGTCGGCAGGAATTATGAATTGAAGCCGTGCATATGATGATACCGATATCCGACAGGAGCGTGATTTTTACATGAAGTCCAGAAATCCCGGACGTCACGAAAGCGATGCCGACCGTCTTTTGCGTCATATGCTCAATTGCAGCCCTGATTTTTCACGCGGCGAAACCCGTGTCACCTTCGAGGTCGGCAGAAGTCTTCTGATAGAGGGCGTGCGAAGCGTCTGTGAATATACCGAGGAGCGGCTAATTATTTCCACCTATTCCCGCCGTGTTGTGATCGAAGGATGCGGACTGTGTATCTGCCGCATGATGGAGGACGCGATGGTTATATGCGGCAGAATTGATACCGTGCGTTTTGATTAATTTTAGAAAAGGCGGAGGTCTGAAATGATCAGCTATCTCAGAAGCATTCATCAATTTGAAATTATCGACGCCACGCAAAAAAATCCCCAGGCAGCGGCACGTTTTCTCAATCTCGCCAACCGTCGGCGACTGCGGATTTTCAACGTATACTGCCAGGGAGATCGTATGTATGCCTTTATTCATGCGGCGGATTATGCGAAACTGGCGGACGCCGCCGATAAGGCGGGCGTCACGCTGGAGGTGCGAAAGACTTATGGTTTGCCCTACCGTCTGCGTCATTACGGCAAGCGCATGGGCTTTTGGATAGGGTTCGGACTGTTCTGTTTCCTGCTGTGGTACCTTTCGCTCTTTGTGTGGTTTATCGAACTGGAAGGAATTCCCGACGAACTCATGGTCAGCGCCTCCGACGCGGTCTATGCCGCGGGACTGCGTCCCGGCACATTGATTGCAGCCGTGGACGGTCCTCAACTGGAACTGGAACTGGAAAAGGAACTGCCGGACTTCGATCTGATTAAGGTATCCCGTATGGGATGCCGCGCGCTGGTACATTTCAGTCCGTCGGTCAAAAAGCAGCCGTCCGTGCCTGAAAGCGCTCCCTGCAATCTGATTGCTGCCCAGCCGGGCGAAATCGTGGACGTCATTGCCACAGAGGGAGCGCCGATGGTGCAGCCGGGCGACGTGGTTTATCCGGGAGATACGCTGGTAAGCGGTCTTTTTCCGGGGCAGGAGGATAAAATCCGCATGGTTCACGCCTGCGGTGAAGTTACGGCTTTGGTAGAACAATCTTTTACTGAAAGCACAACGCTTCGTCAGGTGGTCAAGGAACCTACCGGGCGCATCGTAACGGTCAGCCGTCTGAACGCCTTTGGTATGGATATACCGCTCTATTATAACGCGCCGAAGGGATTGTTTCGCAAAACCCATATGGAATCCCCCATCTCACTGCTGGGATTCTCACTGCCGATCTCCCTTCGACGGGAGGAATGGCATGAACTTTGCCGCACCGAGAAAAACCTCACTGCCGATGAATGTATCGCAGCGCTGGACAACAGACTTGACAAACGTATCCGCGCAAGGGACGCGCTGGAAGTGGTGAGCGATATCCGCACTGTCAGCTCGATGGAGAACGGTGTGCGCGTCACACGCCATGTAACCTTCCTTTGCTCAATCGCTGAAGAAAGGGAAATTCTGCTGAATGACGGCGGCGAAGAATAGAACGGTTCCTTATCCGTCCGCTTCGACCGCCGCGGTGGTTTCCGTGGAACTGTCGGATGCGGATTGGGTCGTCTCTTCTTCCAGCATGGTCACATATTCCTCGAGACACAGCTTATGCTTCATAATGTATTTTGCCGCTTTGGTTCCGACATAGCGGTAGTGCCACGGTTCATAATTAATGCCGGTGAGAGATTCCTTATCGACGGGATAGCGAAGAATAAAACCGTATTCCTGACAGTGCGCCATGAGCCATTTGATTTCGTCGGAATTCTCCTGATCCTGCGTGGGATACTGATTGCTTTCGGGCAGAATATCCACTGCCAGCGCCAGATGATGCTCACTGTAACCGGGGTGCTGCTGGAGCTTTTCGGCTTCCAGAATCGCGCCGTTTTCCGGATAACCCAGACGAATGTATTTACGCACTTCCGTCTGAAACAGCTCATCCTGGTAGGCAATGGTGCGAAAGCCGGAAATGACAATCGGATGATATCCCGCCGCCCGGCAGTCGTCCATCATCTGCTGGAGCGAGGGATACATGCGCTCGTCCACCCAGACGTCGCCGCGCAGTTTGACAAAATCGATCTTTCGGGTATAGCCGGTGGGAATCTTATGGTCTTTATTTACCAGCAGAATCATCCACGGTTCGGTTTCCTCTTCGGGTTCGCTCTCTATGGCGGACGAAACGACGGCAGTCTTAGCGGTTTCCGCCGCTTTGCGTGCCTGCCATGAGGACACCGCACTGCGTGTAACCGACACTGTGCCCCATAACGCAAAAGCTCCTGCCGCAACCGCGCCGATCAGATAATAAATGGTTGGATTCGGTCTGTGATAACGCATTCTCTTTCCTCCGGATTTTTTTATAAAGACTGCTGTATTTGCCTTGGAAGGGTGAAGCCGATGGTGATAATATTCCCCTCCAGCAAAGCAAACACGCGTCCGCCCATACGCTCCGTCAGCAGCTTGACAATGGAAAGCCCCAATCCTGTGGATTTCCGTCGGCTCTGGTCGGACGTGTAAAAGCGGTCAAACAGACTGCCCACGTCGATCTGTTCGGGCTGTCTGACAGGGTTGGAAAAACAGACACGCACATCTGACGCTTCGTTCCTCACACTGACAATGATATTCCCATCGGCGTGCTGAATCCCGTTGCGGATCAGGTTTTGAAGGATACGCACGGTTTTTTCTCTGTCGGCAGTGATTCGGATGGGGTCACACTGCGCCAGACATACTTGCAGCCCTTTTTCTTCAAATTGCGGTACCGCAGCGGCAAGACATTCCATCACTTCATCGGTAAGACTGAACATTTCCGGATACAGATCGGTTTCATCGCTCAGCAGGAAAGAATATTCAAAGAAATGCTCAATCAGGGCGCCCAGCTCCGCAATGTGCCGCTCGATAATATCCAGGCGGCTGCGCTGCACTTCGTTGAGCGACGTGCCGGACAAAAGCTGCAGGTACCCCTTGACAGCCGTGAGCGGCGTGCGAAGATCATGGGAAATATTGGCGATGGTGGCGCGAAACTCTTTTTCCTGCCGCTCGAGCGTCAAACGGGTTTGCTCTTCTTCTTCGAGACAGCGGTTCACGGCAGCCGCCATGCGCTCCGTGTCGGGATCCATGAGCGTGACGCTGATCGCGTTATGCGTGTGCCTGCTCAGACGCTTCTCCAATTGTCGGCTGACCGAGCGAAGCTGACCCTTGAGATGAATGACCCATGCCAGCAGTACAGCGCAAAACAGGCTCAGAATAACAATTACATACATCACAACCAAAGCACGGCTCCTTTCCGTATGAAGCAATGGACTTATTATACATATATTTTCTGGATTTGTACAGTATTTTTTATGAAAAACAGCGATTGTCAAAGCAATCGGAATGTGAGATAATGAAAACGGTAAGATTTACCGACCATTCCATGATTGAAAGGTGATTCCGTATGAAGAAAAACGCCCGCCAATGGTTCTGCCTGCTTTTGGCTTTTTGTCTGACGCTGTCCGCTTCCGCTTGCAAGCATTCCAAACAACCAACCAATGACGTCAGTTCTCAGGACGAGCCCTCGCTGACCCTCACCCGTGAGGAACTGCCCATCATTGACGGCGCATTGGCGCTGGCACCCTATTATGAGGCAATGACCGCCCGGCTTCTCGGCGTAGACATCGAGGAAGCCCGTACACTGGTACTTTGCAGCAACACCCCGTCCGCCTATCAGAATCTCACCGACGGCAAAGTGGATATGATTTTCTGTGCCATGCCCTCCGACGAACAGGTAAAAACCGCGAAAAAGGCGGGCGTGACCTTTGAATATCACACCATTCTCAATGGTGGATTTGTGTTTTTTGTCAACAAGGACAACCCCGTGAAAAGCCTGACCAAAGAGCAGCTTCAGGGCATTTACAGAGGGGAAATCACCAACTGGAAACAGGTCGGCGGTGAAGACCTCGACATTATCCCCTACCAGCGCAATGAAGGCTCCGGCAGTCAGACCGGTCTGTACCGCTTCCTGCTTCCCAAGGATGAAGTCATGAAGGCTCCCACCGAGCTTGCTATCGGCGATATGGGCGCCATTATCGACGCTGTGGCGCATTATGATAACGCCAAGGGTGCCATCGGCTATTCCTATTACTACTATGTATCCAGTATGCACTACACCGATCAGATCAAGCTGCTGGGCATTGAGGGTGTGGTACCCTCAGATGAAACCATCTCCGACGGCAGCTATCCCATGATTAACCAGTCGCAGATCGTCATCCGGGACGACACACCCGAAGACAGCGTGGTGCGCAAGATCATTGCGTGGGTACAGAGTGAGGAAGGTGCAAAGCTAGCGGAGGAAAACGGGTATGTGGCAAATCGTATGTAAATGGGTCAGTCTGCTCACGGCGTGCGGTCTGCTGCTGAGCGCGGCGGCAGGCTGCTCCAACCATACAGAAAGCCTTGCCAAAAAGCTGTTTGACAGCGGTATTGTCATCGACAACAGTCTTGATGTTGAAACGGTACCAATCAGCGAGAACGATGATACGGACTATTACATACAGATTTCCGGGCTGCGCGATTCCGCTGCGGAAAACAAAATCAACCGCCGCCTTAAAGAAGTGGCGGACGAAATGTACGCGGGAACATTTATCCCTCCCTATCGCGGTATTTCCGTTAAACTGAAACAGACCGAATCTTTGCCGAAATCCCAGAACATCTATATGTACACCGAGTGCAATTGGAACCATATTCTCAGCGTCTGCGCCTATTACTACGCGTCATATTATGATCAGGAAACGCCTGAACAGTCGCTGTCCTACGGCTATGAGATTCCGCTGACCTTTGATCTGACCACCGGCGACGAGATGGCGCTCAAAGACCTCTTCACACCCGGCACCGATTATATCGATCAGGTCAACCGCGCGGTGGATCAATATCTGATGCACAACGGATTTGACGGCGGCGTAGAGGAATACGACGATGCCGGTGTCAACGCCTCCGAAGAAATAGCGCTGACCGCGCCGTTCCGGAGCATCGAGCCGGATCAGAAATTTCTGCTGGCGGGCAACGGCAATCTCTACCTTGTGATGGACTACGACACGCCGGTTTTTTACAATGGCTATTATCCCATTACCATCGATATTCCGTCCGATGACCTTGGGGAAGTATTCACGCCGTTCCGCAGCACCGACAAACCGCTCTATCAATCCGAGCGAAAAAACTGTCATCTGCTCACCGAGATGACCGACCGGAGCGAGGCACGCCAAAAGGAACTGTCTGCCCGCGTGTCCTTTTACGGCGAGTACCGCTACTCCCATAACACGCCGGAAACTCTGCTCCCGCAACTCGAAGCCCTTACGTTTGATGAATCTCAAAGCCCCATTGCCTATGACGAAGTCTGCCGGCAGGTGACGGACCTGTTCGGACATGAAAACTGGCAGCTGAATATCATGACCAGCACCCGGAGCAGCACCGTCAAATCGCATGATTATTATTCCTTTACCCGAGACTGTTCTTTCTGGTCGAACGAAGATAACGCATGGAGCGAAGATAATCCCAACCCAGAAACCTATTACAGGAACTATCAGACTGCGTACTGCTTCGACAGGGACGGGCATACAGTGGCATTGCGGGATCTCTTCCGCCAGCCTGAGCAGTCAGACAAACTGATAGCGGATGCTATGGAACGCAGTCTGATCCAAGCGGTATCGGAGGAAACCGCCGTCAGCGAGGAAGACGCACATAAATATGTCAGTCTTCTTTTCCCCCATATCAACGGGGTCAGCATAGAAAGCGTATGCCTATACCTATCGTTTGATCTGTCCAACGCGCAGCTTGATGAGATTTTCAGGGAATGCTTCGGAGAAGTGGAAAACTCGAACCTATATTCTTATGGCGTTTCTTATCTGACCTATCAGGATATCGGCTGCGAGAACCTGATTCTGTTCCGCGATGCTTTTTGAGTTTACATGACAAGTCCCCGAAATCCTTTATGGATTCCGGGGACATTTTTGCTTCCGTATGGCGTTCCCTGTCCGGCTTGACCGGAATGCCGTTACTGATCCAGCGTCACGTCGAAGCGTTTGAGCTTCTGATAAATTTCGTCGGCAAGATCGGTGTCGTCCGTGTGTTCGTTGTCCATCTCACGACGGATATTCTGCATCATCAGATCGGTATAGCTGATAATATCCGCGCACTGACGCAGCTTACCGGCAATCGCTTCGGGATCGGTGATCTTTTTCTTATAGCGGATCTGATGCTCCAGACTGGCCCAGAAATCCATTGCGATCGTGCGAATCTGAATCTCAGCGGTAACGACTTGCACGGACTCCGTAAAATACACCGGCAGACGCACAATCAGGTGCAGACTGCGGTACCCGCTGGTTTTGGGATGGGCAATGTAATCCTTTTTTTCGACCAGTTCAATATCATTTTGTCCCACAAGCGCGTCAGCAATACGGTAGATGTCATCCACATAGCAGCAGATGACACGCACACCGGCAATATCGTGAATATTCTGTTCAATGTTCTCCTGCGTCACGGCAAGCCCCTTGCGGTTGAGCTTTTCCATGATACTGACCTGACTTTTCAGACGGCTCTGAATACTGCTGATGGGGTTGCGCTGGTATTTTACCTGAAACTCCGTGTTGAGAATCTCCAGCTTGGTGCGCAGCTGCCGTATTGCGGCAGAATAAGCCAGCATCATTGCCTTAAAATCCAGTAGTGTATCCAATATTTCGCTCGCCTGTGCCATCAGCGCGTTCTGCATGGCTTCATTCCCGCCCAGCGGTGTAATCTGATTGTTGGCTTCCATATGATCTGCTTCGCTCCTCCTGACAAGTCAATTGCGTCTACATGTGTGAAGAAAATTACTTTATACTTTCCTGCCCGCCCGTATAGGATGGAAGTGCCGGACATGCAGAAGACGGAGCCAACATTCCTTTGGCAGCATTCGGATAGTGATACATCAGATAGGCAAGCAGCCATGCGGTGAGTTGCGGAAAAGCGGTGGCAGCCAGACGAAAAACGTCGGCAAAATCGGCGGAGGCACTCAGTGCCGTGGTACCGGCCATTCCCACGAGCGCCGCGAAGGTCATTCCCAGCGCACTGATTGGTTCTGTACGAATACCGGATTGACTGTGAGCGTATTCCATTTGATAATCCATGGCGATCCATTCCTTTCTGTTGGTAAATCGAATGTCGGCGATAATTACTGCCGTCCCTACATGATTATTCTATCCCCATGATATGGCATCATTATTGACGGTTTATATCTTGTTTGTAAACTTATGCGTAGGATTCTGTGAGTATCGTCAGGATTTTGTGAGATTCGACGAAATCTTTGTGATGAAAAACCAAAAAGCCCGTCTGCTTTTCATAGAAAAAAGCAAACGGGCAAAGCAATCACATGGAAGAAACCGCTGCCAGACGAAAGGAATGCTCAGTCTAATCCGAGCAGCATCTTAATCAGATGCCACAGCCAGGCAAAGAATCCGGGACTCCCGGTCTCCTTTTCCACCGTGCTGCCGTCGTCATCGTCAGCCGAAGGATTGGCATTGGTGGGAAGCGGCGGAATATCATCGGTATCGGTAACAGACGTGGTTCCCTGCGAAGCCGTGGTAGTGGTAGTGGTAGCAGCGGCAGAGGTTTTGAGCGTCGGCATAGTGGTAGTTTTTTGGGTAGTGGTGATAGTGGTTTTTTTCGTGGTCGTGGTGGTTTTTTTGGTAGTGGTGGTAGTGGTTTTTTTCGTCGTCGTGGTAGTCGTCGTAGTCGTGGCTTTGGTAGTGCTCTCGGTTTCGGCAGGGGGTGTATCACCGTCCGCGAGAATCACGCTGCCGGACAGGGAATTGGAACCCGCAAACAACTGTACCCAATAATAATATCCCCCTGAATACACGACGCCCACACCGATGAAATTAAAATTCCCGCTGAGAATATTGGCGCGATGCCCTGAGGAATTCATCCAGGAATCCATGACCGATTCCGGATTGGGCTGCCCGGCTGCAATGTTTTCGCCCGCCGCATAATAACCGATGCCGTACTCGTCAAACACGGTAAAGCAGCTTGAACCGTCAGGACGGGTATGATCGAATACCGATACGATTTCCTCCGCGCGCTGACTGGCTGCCCGGCTGAGAGCGCTGGAATATTTAAGATAACCCAGACCTCTGTCGGCACGTTCCCGGTTGACCAATCCCGCCACCTGTTTGGCATAGCTTTCATTGGCGGCATAGACCTTAACCGGATTGTGTGTCGTCCCGCAAAGGAACGAAAACACCAATAGGCATATCAAAACAAATGATACTGTTTTCTTTTTCATAAAAGAAAAACCTCCTTAACGGAAATAGATAAGAGAGCAAATGCCATTTGCTGTATTGTGATTGTGAGAAATTTTATCAAAAAAGCAAAAAACAGCAATTCTCTCAATTCTTTATAGTTATCATACCACTTTTTATTCAAAACGTCAATATTTTTTATCTGTTTTTTTATATCTTTTCATACTTTTTATTTTTATCAATAAAAAAAGAACGGTCTCAACCACCGCACCGGCAGTCTGACCGTTCTTCTGAAATCAGATTAAGGATGATCCTTCAGGCAAACTTAGTTGCAGGAATCGTTCTTACGCAACAGCTTTTCCCGGAGCAGATTCACAAGGAGCTGAATACGATCTTTCCGATCATGCCCACACCCGTCGGCATCTTCGCTGCACAGCGTTTCTCCCGTGATCCGAGAAGGGTGCGACGCAGAAGCAGTCTCCGTTTCCTCCTGTCCATCAGAACCGGGAGTGGCAGTGGAAACAGTGCTCACCGGCACAGTAGTGGTCATAGAAGGCGCCGTAGTCGACGCGTCGGCAGTGGTGGAAGCCGTAGTGACAATCTCTCCGCTCAGATCATCCGACGCCGCAAAAAACTGGGTCCAGTAATAGGTACCGTTTTGGTAAAAGACACCCACACCGATGTACGCAAAATCCTTGCCCAGAATATTGGCGCGGTGTCCCGCCGAATTCATCCACGCTTCCATAACCTCATCTGCGGACCGCTGCCCATAGGCAATATTTTCACCTGCCGTCCGATAGGAAATCCCGGCTTGACTGATGGCTGTAAAACAACTGGTGCCGTCAGGACGGGTGTGAGAAAACAGTGAAGGAAGTTCTCTTGCCCGCACGAGCGCTGCCTCACTCAGCCGTTCGGAATAGCGCAGGGGTGAAAGACCGTTGGCGGCACGCGCCTGATTGACCAGCGCTGCCACGCGCTGCGCGCTGTCCGCCTCGGCAGTACTGCTGTAACCTGCCGCCGCGCAGGACTGCCATCCCGCGCTGATCGGTGAAGCGGCTGCTGTAATGACCAATGCTATTGCCAGAAATAAGGCACTATATTTTCGTTTCATATGCATTAACCTCCTGCAAGAATATTTCATACGGGGTATTATCTTCCCGTGACAAAAGGATAACATATTTTTATTCATTTAGTCAACACACAATTTCTTCCAATCGACCATAAATTTCTTTTTTGATATTATCATCGCGGCTGTTTCCGTGTTTCTCACAAAACGGTTGCCGAAAAAAAAGAAAAAATAGGAAATCATCCCAAAAAAAATCAAAAAAATTTGACAATTGGATTGAATTCACGATAAATATAGTGTATAATGGCATTGATATCGTGTGCGAAACGGCAAAGCGTCAGCCGTTGATGCAGAGTTACGATACGGGAATTTTTAGGAAGGTGTCGTGTAAAATGGTTAAAATGGTAAAACTGAAAAAAATGCTGTGTATGATTCTCGCCGGAGGGCTGCTTTGTACGGTCGTGCTGGGTGCTTCCGGCTGCGGCGATAAAGGCACCGGCGGTTCAGACGATCCGATTGTCGGCGGAGGCATCAAGTATCAGGAGATTTTCGATGCCATCAAGGATATGGATGTGTCTTCCTCCGGCTCTTCGAAAAGAATTCTTCAGACTGACTACGTAATAAAAGACTGGCTCAAAGACAACACATCTATTGTGAGCACCAGCGACGTCACAGACGTCGGCGCGGAACTGGCACGTTACGTTGCCGAAATGACAGACGACGAAAAAGCTGCTTTTGGCGAAAAGTGTCAGGCGATTGTTGACGCGGAAGAAAAAGTCGGTTCTTATCCCGATTCGGAACGTATGAAGGCATGGGGTATAGAAGATAAACAATATGAAGATAAAGATATCGGCATTTGCTTTGCCTTTACGAATGCGCTGGCGGAAGGTTTGGAAAGCGAAAATATCAAACCCGCCGTCAATTTCCCCTTTATTGAAGCGGAAGAGCCGTCTGCCACCGTCTTTGACCGCGCTACCTTCCTGGATCTGATTTTCAGTATGTCCCGCATTGAGTTCGCCGCTGCCGGCTCGACTTACAGCATGGATCTGGATACGGCAGATTTTATGCAGTTCGTGATTGACAACAAGGGCGCCAAAGATACCAAAGAGGGTGTGGAAGCCTGCTATGCTATGCTCAGTCCCAGCAATAAGCTGACGTTTGACTGGTATTTCCCGACCATCATTGAGAATGTGGATACTCTTGCCGCTGATCCGGATATCATTACCGCTATGGGAAAAAGCGTGACGGTTGATAAATTCAAGAAAAAGGATCTCAACAAACTGGTGAAGATCATCAGTGAGGTTTCCGGCGTAAGCTATTGAACCATTACTATGAATATTTTGCGACGGAATCGGTCGTAACGCATTGCACTGACCCCAAAGGACTCGGACTGATGAACCCGGCTCCTTGGGGTCATTTTAACAGGAGGTTGTTTTAGATGAAAGAAAAATGGGCTGCATTCAAAACATTTTTGGGACGTCTTCTGCTTTGCCTGCTGATTCTGGCAGCGGTGGTGGTAATCGGCGCAAGATGCTATTTCCGTTTCCCTGTACAGGAATACTATCAGCTCTCGGAAAAAGCATTTAAAATTCCCGACTGCAACGAGGAATTTGTGGCGCAGGGTATCGCTTATGACGACAAGACTGACTGCTTTTTTGTCACCGGCTATATGACCGACGGTTCGGCTTCCCCGATCTATGTGGTAAGCCGCCGCAGCGGAGAGGCAAAACGCACCCGTATGCTGGGCACCGACGGTCAGCCCTTTGCCTGCCATGCGGGCGGACTGAGCGTAACGGAGCAGTATGTCTACATCGCGGGAGGCGCTGACGGATGTCTGTATGTCTATGACCGTGCCGCTGTTCTTTCGGCAGAGACGGATGAGACCATTCCCTGCCTCGGAACGTTCCGCACTGCCTTGGGTGACGGCACCGATATTGGAGTTGCCTTTACCACCATTCACGACGGCAAACTGTATGTCGGCGAATTTTACCGCGAGCAGAATTATCCTACGGCAAAAAGCCATAAACTGACGACATCCGCCGGTGATTATAATCAGGCACTGGCAGTCGCTTACGAATTCTCCGACGCGGAAGACGCGGTTTTTGGCCTGTCGCCGCAGCCGGTTGTCGCTTATTCGCTGCCGGACTTGGTACAGGGAATGTGTTTTGCCAACCGGAGTATTTATCTTTCCACCTCCTACGGTCTGGCGTTTTCGCAGATTCTCATCTATGACGAAGGCAAGCTCACCCCCAACGGGGAAATCGCTGGTCTGCCGCTGTATGAACTGGATTCCGCCACGCTTACGAAAAGTCAGAAGCTGCCGCCCATGTCGGAGGAAATCGAGTTTCTGCCAAGTGAAGGAAAACTATTTACGATGTGTGAATCCGCTTCCAATAAGTACATCTTCGGCAAGCTGACCGGCGGTGAATGGTGTTACGCAACAAAATAGTACATCAAGTTTCAATCGAAGGGTGGTAAACCTTTGCAGGAATACAAAACGCCCGCATCCGCCGGGCAGGATGAATTCACGGAAAAACGGTCGCGCTTCATCGGGTATGTATGTCCGGTCAGCAGCGAACAGGAAGCGCTGGACTTTATCGCGTCTATCAAGTCGCGCCATTGGGACGCCAGACACAACGTCTACGCCTATCGGCTGCGGGACGGCGGCATTACCCGCTATTCCGATGACGGTGAACCGTCCGGCACAGCGGGAATGCCGGTACTCAATGTCATTCAGAAAAATGATCTTACCGACTGCGCGATCGTTGTCACCCGTTATTTCGGCGGTATTCTGCTGGGCGGCGGCGGATTGGTGCGTGCTTACAGCCATGCCGCCGCCATCGGCATTACTGCCGCCGGTATCGCCGTAATGCGGCTCTGTATCGATTGCTCGCTGCTCTGCGATTACAATCAGTACGGTAAACTGCAATCGCTGATTCCCGCTTGCGGCGGAAAAGTGATCCGATCCGATTTCGGCGCGGCAGTAACAATGGATTTTGTAATCACGCAGGAGGCGCTGGATAGTTTCACCGTCAAACTGGCAGATGCCACGGGAGGCAGTGTCACTGTCTCCATCGGCGGCAAACGATTTATCAGGATGAATGAGGATGACGTCGGAATCGTTCCGCATTCACAGTAATTTCAAACATTCCTTTGCCATATTCTCTTGAACTTTTGGGAAATTCGGAGTAAAATAGAGGGAAATGACGATGACTTCGTGATACTGCCTTTGCTCCGAATGCGGGTACATCACGAAGCAACCCGGAGGAGCGAGAAAATTTGTCGGAACAAGTGACCATTAACGAGGAATACAGCCGGATATCGGAACTGTTTTTTGCTGTGTGGAACGGCAATCCTCCTATCAACTATGTCTGGGTGGATTTTGAAAACGGACAGGTTTTATGCGGACAGCATGACACCGTGTGCGATCTGGCAGGCGAACGACGCAGTATTCGGACGCAAGGGGGCAGATTTGTCGAATTGATCTCCTATGATGAGAATGGAGAAGCCATTCGCAATTTTGACAATTGCTGTTTTGAGGAAAATCCCCCGTTTCAGAAGGTCAGCCGCGCCGATCTGATCAGATTTCTCGGCGTACTTCAGACGATCGAGATACTGAGCTGGCGCAACAACATGCCTTCCAAACGCGAGGGCATCAGCTGGCGCGTGGATATCTATTCCAAAAACAACAGCGAAAAACACTCCAAAGGACAGGCGCGTTTCCCGAAAGAATGGACAGATTTCGGCAAGGCGGTCAGTGAGCTGCTGCAAGCTGTGGATAATCCTTCGTCCATGACATCCTAAAAGGCGCCATTTCACTGAGAGGGGACGATCAGATGACCCGAAAAAACAAGAGCGTCGTCAATCCGTTTGACATCATCAATGAAGAACTGAACGGCAAAACCACTGTCGTCACCGCACCGTCCGTAAAATCAACCAGTCCTCCGTCTGCTGCATCCGAGGAATCCGTTTCTCAGAAGGCTTCACCTGCTGCGCAGTCAGAAAAGAAGGAATCTCCACAGAAAGCTTCTGCCACAGACACCAAAAACAAAATAGACAAGCCTGCACAAACCGTTTCCGCAGCAAACCCGAACAGTACCAGCCCTTCGGAAAACACGGGAGGCTCCTTGCCCGCCAACATTTTAAAGGGCATCCTGATTGTGCTGCTTGCGTTGGTGCTTGCCTGGATCATCTTCATGCCAAGCGGCAGTTTGTTTGAACTCAAGGATCATATGCTGCACAGCATTTCCGAGCAGGCATCTAACCTCAGATTCCATCAGAATACGGCGCCATCCACCACTTCTGCTATTGCCACAACCGCCACAAAAACGACAACGCCCGGAACATCTCAGGCAACTTCCACTACCACCGCAACCACCGCAACCACCGCAACCACCACAACTACCACAACTACTGCCGCAACCACTACTACCATTGCTACTACAAAGCTCACTACGACTGCCGCTGCCGTTACCACAACCACCACCGCCGCGCAGGAGGATCCTGCCTTTGGCAACGAACAGGGCGCTATTTACGTTTATCTGAAGAGCCAGACGGTAGTGGTTTATAAAACTGACGGCACAGTGCGCAAAGCCTTTACCTGTTCGTCAGGCAAAGCCGCTACCCCTACCAAGACCGGAGATTACTCGATCCGCAGCAAATATCGATGGCGGCTGATGATCGGCAATTGCTATACGCAATATGCCTCGTCTTTCAGCAGCGGTTATCTCTTCCACTCTATTCCCTACAACCGCCGCAACGCTGCCACTATGTCCGACGCTTCCTATGACAAGCTCGGCACACCTGCTTCATCTGGCTGTATCCGGCTTTGCTTCCGCGATTCCAAGTGGATTTATGATAATTGCCCCATCGGAACCTTTGTGCGAGTGATAGATGAAGAAGCACCGGCGGGCATCGTTCCGCTGCCAATTCCGCCCCGCAATACCGACGCGGCTTACAGCGGCTGGGATCCTACGGATACCGCTCCCAATAATCCTTATAATCAATAATATTTTGTCATGATAAAAACGGAGCCTTGCAGTATGGCAAAGCCCCGTTTTTATTGTGGGTTCAATCTTCATCCGGCAAAAGCATGACACACCTGCCGCCCGCCAGAATGGTTTCGGTCAGTTCTGTCATAAATTCTTCCTCAACGTCATCCGATGGCAGGGAGGATTCTTTTTTTTCAATGCTGTCTTCTGCCATCCAATTGGATTCGTCAGCAAAATAATCGTATCCTTCGGCGGTATCGCCGTTCTCATACATCTCATAAACGGCTTCTTCCGCTTTTTCGGCTGCCGCCATGTCTGTCATCCGACCGCTCGTCAGACTCACAACAGCTGCGCCGCCGACTGTGAGCAGCACCGTACAAGCTGCTGCCGCAAGGATTCTTTTGCCCATCGAATGACGACGTGCCTCACCGCTTGCGGCACTTTGAAAAAACACATCATAAGGCTCTGCCGGTTCCTGTTTTTGAATCGCGGCTGCCAGACGGTCAAAGGACGGCACTGCCACGGTTTGTGCCGCACACCGCATTTCATCGTAAAGCGACTGTTCAAATTGTCTGTCCTTTTTCCGCAAAATTGCGTCGCCCCCTTTTTTCATTGACATCCTATATCGTCTCCCAACCATTCCCGCAGCTTTTTCAATCCCTGGGCGTGCCGCCATTTGACGGTACCGAGCGGTTTATCCAGAATATCCGCCACTTCCCGCAGCGTAAGTCCCGAAAGCGCGTGAAGCGATATAATCTGTCGTTCTTCGGCGGGAAGCCGTTCCATCGCCTGCGCGATAACCTGTGCATTCAGGGCTCGTTCCTCCGCGTCATCCGGCGCGGGCAAGTCATCTGTGAGAGCAATTTCCGTCGCGTGATTTCCGTTTTTCTGAAAATAGGTCAGAGTCAGCCGTCGCGCAATCTGATAGACCCACGATTTGCCATATCCTGCCGGTACAAATCCGGACGCGTATTGATACGCCCGGATGAAAGTATCCTGTGCCAGATCCTCCGCGACCTGTGTATTGCCTACGGTGGAGAGAAGAAAGACAAAGATTTCGCGGTACATGGCGTTGTATAAAATTTCCAGCGCGTGCATATCGCCGCCTGCCATCGCCACGATTAATTTGTCTGCCGTCTGTTGATCCAACGTCCCCATGAATCCCTTCCCTCCTGTCTGTTATAACCTTTTTTATGCCGATTTGGTTGGGTTCCTTCAAAAAAACAGATATTTTTTCATTTTCCCTGTTCTGAACCCATCATTATAGTCGTATTATACATCATACAAATGAAATTTACAACTATGATTGACAAAAAATACCGCCTTTCGGCACGGTAGTTTCCGCGCCAAAGGCGGTATGATGGAAGGAATTACCATGATAGGATACACCGATTATGCCTTAACCTGAATGTGAAAATATCGCTGCTCATTAAGCAAATCCACGTCTTCGCTGTTGAACCTCGCGTTAATCCAGACATTCGGCTCATAGGACTGTGTTTCGACCACTTTTGAAACATACAATGTAAGATTGTTTTCCGAGAGAGCGAAGTGTTTGTTCTTGTCTGTCACCTCGCATTTCACGGCAAACGGACGAGTCACGCCATCACGCACCGCACCCAGCGTTTCAATTTGCAATCCAATCGTCATCACTTCCTCCCCCGCCGCATTTACAAGATATATATTTTCCCATGTGGCATCTTTTACCATACTATCCCAACAAGAATACGCCATGCTCGCTTCTACATCCAAAATATGGCTATACTTTCCGTTTGAAACGGTTCTGGTCTGCGTCTCGGTGATTTCCATGAGCATGATATCCAGATCACCGTATGCCCCGGGAAGATGAATGGGCTGACCTGTAAAAGCATAATGACCTGCATCAACCTTTTGGGCGTTCAGAAAATAATTGTCCAGTCCGATATAATGCGTCGGCATATCAGCTGCGCTTAGGTTTTCCGAATCGGAACACCAGCGAAGATATTCAATTTCCACCGTGAAATCGCTGCGGGTGATCTTCTCCATATCATAATGACTGTTTGGTTGGTCTGCAAAATCCGAGAGTACCAGATAATAGCTGTCTCCCATCTTCATACCGCGCGGCTGATTCCACATCATGGCATCGGCATTGACATCTTCGCTTAAATCATAAACATAACCGTGACCGTTGAGCAGATCAGAGGTGAGCCACGCATAACCAATCGGATCAGGCTGTTTTTCTTTGGCGTCACCCGATTGTTGCGACAGCTTTTTCGCATCGGCGTCATTGCGCACATAGACCGACGCATCGAAGCTATCAATCAGAGCCGCCGCTTGCTCCGAGGACAGACGGCGGTCCGGATCAATCCTGACAATCAGATCCGCGCCCGATGGACTGAATGCCAGCGTTTGGAATGTGACGTTTGCGCCGTCCAGTGGGAACGTGCGATTCAGCTCGCAGCGCTTGCTGCCCACGGTTTCGCTGACATTGTCAAGAGGGAAGTCAAACGCCAGATGACTGTGCATCTGATGGCTGATCGCTTCCACCGAACAGGTAAATGTCTTTTCGGCGGAATTCACTACCGCACTCATATGGGGCAGATATACCCGGTACTGCGCGTTCACCACATATTCACTGTTACGTTCATCTTCATTTTCCGCGGATTGAGTAAACACTCGGTTCTCATAACCCTTTCGATAAAACGCATGATCGCTGCCCACCGCCCATAAACACATGATCTGGCGGCTGTCAAAGGGAAGCGCGTTACCCTCATTGTCCCGAATGCGCCCCGAATAGACTATGTCGGGAAAGGAATACTGTCCGGTATCGCTGTCGCGAGTTACCAGATCGTTTGGATAGTATTCCTTGACCGTAAAATACAGAAAATCATTCGCCAGCCGCGATTCCACGATTTCTACGGTGCAGCCATTGTCGGATTTTTTGAGGTTGACGGAAAATACGTCCTCCCGCCAATGGTGGGCAATCGCTTGATAAACCGTTCCTGCCGCATGCGCTACATAGCTGCGCAAGGGCGTGGCAACCGCGGCCAGCATCAGCGCGGCAGCTGCCGCCGCAGCACGAATGATCTTCCTGCCGCATGCGTAAGCCTTGCGCTTCCGTTCCTGCCGACGGGCAATCATACCGCGCAGCGTCGCCTCTTTCAGTTCTGCCGGCGTAGGGTCGACACGGGTGATAAACCGGTATTTTTTTCGACTTGATGTACTCATAACATAGAATTCCTTTCCATCATGATTTTTTTGTACTGTTGCTTTCCGTGTGCCAGAAGATTTTTCACAGCAATCTCGCTTTTTCCCAACAGTCTGGAAATTTCTTTGGCAGTATAACCGCAGTCAAAGTGAAGCATCAGCACCGCCTTGTAACGGGGATTGAGCTGATTCAACAATTCCTCAAAATCTGCCCGGCGTTCCACTTCTTCCATAAAGTCATCATCGGACAGCATCTGTTCTATCATCTCTTCATCTACATCCGAACGTCTCGCGTTGTCAAACCGTGACTGCATATTTTTCGTTACATTCATCGTCACCCGGATGAACCATGCTCTCGCGTGTTCTTCATCGCGGAATGTCGGCTTTTTATCAATATATCGGTAGAACACTTCCTGATACACATCGTCCGCGTCGCACGTTCTCTGCGTTCTTGCCAGCGCCAGCACGCGCACCACCGTTGAATATTGATCAATGATTTCCTGTTCGGTCATCTTTTTACCTCCTTCACCTATAACACCGTTCAGAACCGCAAAAAGTATCAGTTCCCGCCTGGTTTTTTTGCGGAACAGTTGCATTTTTCAAAATCCGTGCTATAATAGACCTATCAGACGGAAAGGAATCACAGAACAATGACTGGAAAAACCCACGCTCTGGCGGGCGCGTTTGTGGCGCTCGCGCTTCACGGGTCAGGTGCGGAGGTCGTCATGGCGACCTTCGGCGGTCTGCTGCCCGATATTGATACGGCACAATCCATCGTCGGCAAACACGCCAAAACCTTTGCCAAGCTGCTGCCCCATCGCGGACCGACACACAGCGTACTCATGCTGGTGTTTGCTACCTTTGTCAATCCCTGGCTCGGTCTGGGCGTACTGACACATATTGTCCTCGACATGATGACCGCGAAGGGGTTAAAGCTATTCTGGCCGTGGGATAAGAAATTCCGCTTTCCCCTTGCCAAGAAAAACGTCAATCAGGGTACCTTTGAACAGGTGCTGCAACTGGCCATGCTGATCGCGTCGGTGGTAATCTGTATCCGATCCATGAGCGGGTTCTTCTCCTTTGATCTGCTCGACGAAATGGACTGGTTCACAAGCTGGTATGATACCGCACGGAATTATGTGCTTGACCGCGCCGATGATTTTATCAGAATCTTCTCTTAATGTTATCTTACCCGGAAGGATATTTCTTGAAAAAATTCCTTCCGGGTATTTCTGTATTCTTTACCTTTTTTCCTCTCTCTCTTAACCTTTTCTAAACCTTCGGGACCTATACTATACACAACGAAAGGAAAGGTGAGCTTCATGAGCAGCATAATTCTCAAAGCAGAACACATTATCAAAAAATACGGCGCCACCACCGTACTCAACGACGTCAGCGTTACATTGGAAAGCGGCAGAATCTACGGACTGATCGGCGTCAACGGTGCCGGTAAAACCACCCTGATGCGCCAGATTCTGGGGCTTTCGATTCCCGATTCGGGTGAAATCGAGCTTTTCGGCAAGCGCGGCAGAGAAGCAGCCGCCGAACGCGGCAGAATGGGCTGCCTGATCGAATCGCCCGGACTGGTTCTCAACCTCACAGCCAAACAAAATCTCCGCCTTCATCGCATCATGCACGGTATCGCCGACAAGGACGTGGAAGACAAACTGCTCGAAACCGTCGGTCTTTCCAACACCGGCAAGAAAAAAGCCAAGGATTTCTCCCTCGGCATGAAGCAGCGTCTTGGCATCGCGATTGCGCTGCTTACCAATCCGGAACTGGTCATTCTCGACGAACCCATCAACGGACTTGATCCCATCGGTGTGGTGGAAATCCGGGAACTCATCAAAAAGCTCTGCGACGAGCGCGGCATGACCATTCTCATTTCCAGCCACAATCTCCCCGAACTCTATCAGTGCGCTACCGATTATATTATCATTGATAAGGGAGAAGTCAAGCAGGAAATCAGCTTGGAAGAACTCGAAGAAAAGTGCCGTCACTACCTGCTCATCGAAACCGATGACACCGAAAAGCTCGCAACCGTACTCGAAACCCAGCTTGGCACGACCAATTTCAAAGTCATGCCCGACGGCACCGTGCAGCTCTATGACTTTACCGATGAACGCGACAAGGTCTCCGATGTGCTTTTTGATAACGGCATCCGCACCAAGGGCTTCTCCCTCATGGGCGAAACGCTGGAAAATTACTTTATCTCTGTCGTAGGACAGAAGGCTTGACGTTTTATCCGTACAGGAATGTTTTTCGGAGGTTTTTATCATGATCAATCTTATCAAAGCGGATTTTTACAAAATCAACCGTTCCCTGATCTATAAAGTGCTGTTTATCATCACTTCCATCTGCGCCGTCATCACGACTGTTGTTTCCCATCGGATTCAGGCGGGCGATATGGATTTCGTCTCGGCGGCAACCGTTGCCATGCTGACCGATGTGGTCATGCTCACGCTCGTCAACTGCGTGGTAGCCGGACAGCTGATCTGCGGCGATTTTGAAAACAAGCTCATTCAGTCCGCACTTACCGGCACCAGCAGCCGCCTCACGGTAGTCTGCGCCAAGATGGTCAGCTATACCGGTCTGATCGGCATCATGTCGCTGCCTTTCGCGCTCTGCTCCCTCATCGGCGCTGCAACCAAAGCGGGTTTCTCTCTCCCCTATTCCGCCTCCGTCTATCTGGCGATGCTTTCCGACGCCACCCAGAACGACGTGACCGGCGGAATGCTGGTCAAATTCGCGGTGATCAGTCTGGTCATGGTGCTGGTCTACACCGCTCAGGCAGGCATTGTCTTCCTGATGGGCTTCCTCATCAAGAACAAGCCGCTGGTCGTTACGATTATCGGCTATCTCATCTGCACCGTGATCGGCATGAGCAGCTCACTGTTCGGCGATTCGATGGAAAAGATTATGTCTTACTCCCCCTTCAGCGCGGATATGTATTCTCTGAGCAGCGGGAGCGATTACGTCACCATCGCCAAAGTCGCGCTGATTTCGCTGGCATGGATCGTCGCTTTCACTGCCGCCAGCTTCGCCGCCTTCCGCAAGGCTGAAATCAAATAACATCTGGCAAATGTCAAAAACATTTCATATCACCATCCCAAAAAAGCCTGAGAGCAACCGCTTTCAGGCTTTTTTGGATTATTTATACATCGTCAATACGGCATTCACGGATTTTTCGCTATTCATTAATCTTGCGGTTAATGGCTTTCACCTTTGCACGGTAGATGAAATACATTGTCACCCAGACAGAAGCGTAAATGCCCGCGAATATGCCGATATATTGGAGAATGCCTGCCAGTGAATGTTCCATCCAATAACAGATGTAGGCAATTGGAATCATCGTACAGACCGAAATCGCAAAATTGATCGCGCTCTGTGCGGCGAGATTGAGTTTCTCATTTTCCCAGACAACCGACATGGCGGCAAAGACAAATCCCATCACGCCGCACAAAACAAATTGCAATATCACCGCCGCCATCTCACTCCCGCACATCTGCGCCATTTCGGGAACCACGGCACTGTACCTGCCTTCCGGCGCAAACCCCAGAGACGCGGCGATGTTAATCGCATTGCCGATGGTGACACCCACCGGAAAACCAAATAATCCTCTTACCATTGCTTTCTTTAACATTGTAATGCCTTCCTTTCTCATGGTTAAATTCCTAAAATTTCTTTGATTTTGGACACATACCGTCGGGAAACATAGGTGGACTGACCGTTTTTCAGCCTGACCTGAATGGTTCCCGCGATGCTCAGATCAAATTTTGCCGTTTTCTTCAGATTGATGATTTCGGAATTGGAAATGCGCACGAATTTTCGCCCCGCGAGCTTTTCTTCCAATTGATAAAGTCTCATGCGAATCTGAAACACTCCCTTTTCCGTAACTGCCAGCACCTTCTGCTGTTCGGCATAAATACGATAGATATCGTCCGGATCAAGAATTTCCGCGTTATCCTCGCTGAATCCCGTGAGAATATCCGACGACGTATCCGTGAGTTTTTTGACGGCTGCGTTTACCTCGTCGGTAATTTCCGCGGTGTGAATGACCGCAATCGGCTCCGGATATCCGCTCTCGATCTGAATGTTGACTTGCAAGCTCACCGCCTCCTTTCGCCTTGTATTGTATATGATCTGTGCCTGCTTTGCAAGCGATTTGACACGGTCGGTCGTATGGGACATATAAACGGTTATGGAACAGCATTGGCATCATTCCGCCGCTCTCCGAATATGCTTTTATGTGACGAAAATCGTGCGTTTCTATGAAAAAATTGTAAAATATCGGTTTCACAGGAAAATCACACGAAAAACACTTGATTTTTTTGGGAAAGAGGTTATAATACTATTTAGCACTCGGGGAACGAGAGTGCTAACGTGCGAAAACAGGTTGACAATGCTGCGGGTTTATACCGCACGAATGAAAGGAAGAATCTTTATTATGACAATCAGACCGCTTTCTGACAGAGTCGTGCTGAAAATGGTGGAGGCCGAGGAAACCACCGCTTCCGGCTTTATTCTCACCAGTGCTTCCAAGGAGAAGCCTCAGATCGCCGAAGTCATTTCGGTCGGTCCCGGAGGCGTCGTGGATGGCGAAAAGGTCGAAATGACTGTGAAACCCGGCGATAAGGTACTCATGAGCAAGTATGCCGGCACCGAAGTCAAGGTGGATGGAGAAGAGTATGTCATCGTTCGTGTAGGCGACATTCTCGCCGTCTGCGAATAATGCCGCTTTGTAACGGTTTGCTTTTATTTGTATATCAGGGAGGATTTTTATTATGGCAAAATTGATTCAATACGGAGAGGACGCACGCAAGTCCCTTCAGTCCGGTATCGACCAGTTGGCGAATACCGTGAAAATTACCCTTGGTCCCAAAGGCAGAAATGTTGTGCTTGACAAGAAATTCGGCGCTCCCCTTATCACCAACGACGGCGTAACCATTGCCAAGGAAATTGAGCTGGACGATCCCTTTGAAAATATGGGCGCGCAGCTCGTCAAGGAAGTCGCCACCAAGACCAACGACGTCGCGGGCGACGGAACCACCACCGCTACCTTACTGGCACAGGCACTCATCCGCGAAGGCATGAAGAACGTCACCGGCGGCGCGAACCCCATGTTCGTCAAGAAGGGTATCGCCAAAGCGGTGGAAGCCGCTTCCGCCGCGGTTGTCAAGAATTCCGTGCCGGTCAACGGCTCGCAGGATATCGCCAAGGTTGCATCGGTTTCTTCCGCTGATGAAGAGATCGGTCAGCTTATCGCCGCGGCCATGGAGAAGGTCAGCGCGGACGGCGTCATCACCGTCGAAGAGGGCAAGACCGCCAAGACCGACATTGAGGTCGTCGAAGGTATGCAGTTCGACAGAGGCTACATCTCTCCCTATATGGTCACTGACACCGAAAAAATGGAAGCCGTCATCGACGACGCGCTTCTCCTGATTACCGACAAGAAGATTTCTTCCATTCAGGAAGTGCTGCCGCTGCTTGAGCAGATCGTCAAGATGGGCAAAAAGCTCGTCATCGTGGCGGAGGACGTTGAGGGCGATGCGCTCTCTACCCTGATTGTCAACAAGCTGCGCGGCGTTTTTACCTGCGTATGTGTCAAGGCACCCGGCTTCGGCGACAGACGCAAGGAAATGCTGCAGGATATCGCGATTCTGACCGGCGGTACCGTCATCAGCGACGAGGTCGGTCTGCAGCTCGCGGAAACAAGCATTGACCAGCTCGGTCAGGCACGTCAGGTCAAGATTACGAAGGAAAACACCACCATCGTGGACGGTGCGGGCGACAAGGACGCTATCAAGGCAAGAGTCGGGCAGATTCGCACCCAGATTGAAAATACTACTTCCGAATTCGATAAGGAAAAGCTCCAGGAGCGCCTTGCCAAACTCGCAGGCGGTGTGGCTGTCATTCGCGTCGGCGCCGCTACCGAGATTGAAATGAAGGAAATGAAGCTCCGCATTGAAGACGCTCTCGCAGCTACCAAGGCGGCTGTCGAGGAAGGCATTGTAGCCGGCGGCGGCGTGGCACTGCTCAATGCCATCGACGCGGTTGCTCCTCTGGTCAACGAAACCTCCGGCGATGTGCAGACCGGTGTTAAAATCGTTCTCAAGGCGCTTGAAGAACCCACCCGCCAGATTGCCGCCAACGCCGGACTGGAAGGCTCGGTCATCATTGACACCATTAAGAAAGCCGATAAGGTCGGCTATGGCTTCAACTTTGCCACGGATGAGTATTGCGATATGATTTCCGCTGGCATTGTCGATCCTACCAAGGTGACCCGTTCCGCACTCGAAAACGCTGCTTCGGTGGCAGCTATGGTGCTCACCACCGAATCGCTTGTCACCGATAAGCCCGAACCGCCGGCACCTCCCGCTCCGATGGACCCCGGCATGGGCGGTATGTATTAATCCACAGACGGCACCATCCGCGGTTCGTCTGAACCTTTGAAACTTTTGTGCCGCTGTGATAGTGTGATAGTGTGATAGACAACTATGACAGCGGCACTTTTTTTATGATTTCATGGTATCAATTGTGTATATTTTACAAATATAATTTATAATTATAGCCTTTATTTATATATATAGCTAAAATTGCATATTTAATCAAATGAAACTTGCACAAAAAAAAGTTTTGTGATAGAATGATTACAGACAAAACGATAGATGTACAAAACGGTTTTGTATGTCTGTCATTATTTTCAGGAGGCCATTGCTATGTCTGAGTTTTTTGTAAACACCTACGATGAAGAAGAAGATCTGCCGCCGATCGTTCTGCCTATTCCCTATGAGGAAGAGGATGAAGAAGCGATTCTGGCTGAAATGAGAGCCAGAAAATCCAAAGAGGTGGAAGTGGAAGAAGTCGAGGAGCCGATTATTCTGCCCATTCCCTATGAGGACGAGGAAGCGGAAAACGCCCGCAACAAGATCAAGGAAGCCAAGGTCGCCAAGAAAGTGGCTGACACCACTTCTCAGACCGCTGTTGCCTTTGAGCAGAAGGCTGTGGAAGCCGAAGCTGTGGCTGCCGCTAAGGTGAAGGCTGCTATTGAGGCTGCCAAACTTGCCGCTACGCAGAAGCTCCAGGAAGCCCAGCAGATGCAGGAAGCCATCCGTATGGCAGAACAGGCGGAAAGAGAAAGATTGGCTGCTGTGGCAGAAGCGGAAAAGGCTAAGAAGGAAGCCGCAGCCAAGGAAGCTCTCGCCAAGAAGGCTGCCGCTCAGGCACAGGCTGCGGAAATGGCTGCACAGGCTGCGATCAACGCTATCAACAACGCGGCTAAGAGATAAAACCTTTTTCAGATTTTACCAATATTCCTCTCAGACCGTTCCTTCTGAGAAACGGTCTGAGAGGTTTTTGTTTTATGTTTCATTTCAGGTGAAATGAAACATAAAACTACTTGATTTTCAGCTTTCAATATGATAGAATAACAGTTAAGCAATCAAATACAGGTGTAACGGCAATGATGGCATTTCAGTAACCGTCTGTGCCTCCGAAAACCCTTTTCAGAGAGAAGATGTCTTGGGCTGTGAACATCTTTCGGGTGAGGCAGCGGTGAATTTCGGTGTCGGAGCCGGTTGTTCGACCCGTCGATATTTTATGCTGCACGGCAAGGACAGTCCGCTTTTCCCTGCGTTATGGGGACACAATGGGCATTATGGATGTCATGCGTCAATATGCCAATTTGGGTGGTATAGCGAAAATTCGCAGCGATCATTCGCAACGGGATTTCGTCCCATAGGGACGGGGTCTTTATTTTTTTGCCGCATTCTTGCGTTGCACCGGTATGCCCATCACGACAAGGAGGAAGCCAGCAATGGAGAAAAAAATTGCTAAAATTATGGAAGACTTTTCCGAGGCAGCCCGAAGCGCATCCGATTCCACATCTGTGGAAAAGCTGCGTGTCGCGTTTCTCGGAAAAAAAGGCGAGGTCGCTGAATTGATGAAGGACCTCAAATCCGCTCCTTCCGAGCAAAAGAAGGAGTTCGGTCAGAAAATCAACCAGCTCAAAAAAGAGGTGGAGAGCAGACTTGCCGATCTGACCGCCGCCATCGAACAAAAGGAATTGCAGGCACTGATCGACAGTGCGGAATGCTATGATGTAACCATGCCGTCCGCCGTAGAGACCGGTTCCTATCATCCCATCACGCTGATTCAGCGCGAGGTGGAGGATATCTTTGCCGCGATGGGCTTCACCATTGAGGATTACGACGAGATTGTGGACGACTACCACTGCTTTGAGGCACTGAATATCCCCAAGCACCACCCCGCCCGCGATATGCAGGATACCTACTATCTCGACAACGGACAGCTCCTCAAAACCCATACATCCGCCGCACAGAACGCCATTATGCGCAAATACGGCGCTCCGCTGCGCGCCATCTTCCCCGGTCGCTGCTTCCGCAACGAAGCTATCGACGCCTGTCACGAGAACACCTTCTTCCAGATGGAAGGCATCATGATCGACAAGGATATCTCGATCTCCAATCTCATCTACTTCATGAAAACTATGCTTTCCGAGGTCTTCCAGCGCGACGTACAGGTACGTCTCAGACCCGGCTTCTTCCCCTTCGTGGAACCTGGCTTTGAACTGGACATCAGCTGTCAGGTCTGCGGCGGCGTCGGCTGCCCCTCCTGCAAGAATTCCGGCTGGCTGGAATTGTGCCCCTGCGGCATGATTCACCCTAACGTCCTCACCGCCGGCGGCATCGATCCCGAAGAATACACCGGCTTTGCATTCGGTCTGGGACTGACCCGTCTGGCGATGATGAAGTACGGCGTCAAGGATATCCGCACCTTCAACAGCGGCAATCTCAAAGCGCTTTCTCAGTTTGAAAGCCTTTAATTCATACATTCAGGAGGTAGTTTACTTTGCTGGTTTCAATGAACTGGATACGCGATTTCGTTGACCTGGACGGGCTCGATATTGACGCGTTGATTCATAGATTTACTCTTTCCACGGCGGAAGTCGAGGAAATTTATCATTACGGCGAAAATACGCACAATGTCGTCGTAGCGCAAATTCTTTCGGTGGAAAATCATCCGAATTCCAAAAAACTCCATCTGCTCAAGGTGGACACCGGTGAGCAGGTGGTTGACTGTGTCTGCGGCGCCCCCAACGTCCGCGAAGGCATGAAAGTCGCCTTTGCCAAGGAAGGCGGCTGTGTAAATGGCATTGCCATCACCAAGGCAACGGTCGCGGGCTTCGATTCTTACGGTATGTGCTGCTCGGAACATGAGCTGGGTATCAGTGCCGATCACTCCGGCATCATGGAAATCACCGATGACATTCCGCTCGGCACCGATCTCAAATCCGTGTATGACATCGAAGATACTGTCTTTGAAGTGGACAATAAATCGCTCACCAACCGCCCCGACCTCTGGGGACATTACGGCATCGCCCGTGAATTTGCCGCGCTGACCGGTCAGCCTCTTAAACCCATTGAAAAAACAGACACATCTGTATATGCCGACCTCCCCCCTGTCGACATCGACATTCAGGACACGGAACATTGCTACCGTTACAGCGGTATGAAGGTTGACAACGTGACGCAGCACGTCAGCCCGGTCAATATGCGCATCCGCCTCTTCTATTGCGGCAGCCGCGCGATCAATCTGCTTGCCGACCTGACCAACTATCTGATGATGGAACTCGGTCAGCCCATGCACGCTTTTGACCGCCGGAAGGTAGACTGCGTGGAAATCAAACGTTTTGACGCGCCTTTCCGCTTTAAAACCCTCGACGGCAACGAACGCGACATTGACGAAAATACGCTGATGATCTGCTCCAAAGGCGAGCCGGTCGCTATCGGCGGTATTATGGGCGGTCTGGATTCGGAAATTGAGGATGACACCACTTCCCTGCTGCTCGAATCCGCCAATTTCGACGGCGTGTGCATCCGCAAATCCTCCCAGCGTCTGGGGCTGCGCACCGACGCCAGTATGCGCTATGAAAAAATGATTGATCCCGAAATCACCTCCACTGCCATTCAGCGCTTCCTCAAGCTGCTCATGGATATTGATCCGGGCGTTCAGGTGGTCTCTTCCCTCTCCGATCAGTATGTGCATCATTATGACACCGTGGAGCTGACCTTTGACAAGGCATATGTCGATCGTTACACCGGTATTGAAATTTCCGATGAGCGCATTATCGACACACTGACCGCTCTCGGCTTCGATGTTAAACATGACGGCACAACATTCGATGTGAAGGTTCCCTCATGGCGTGCCACCAAGGACGTCACTATCAAGGCGGATATCATTGAGGAAATCACCCGTATCTATGGCTACGATAATTTCAAGATCACTACTACGCTCAGTCCGCTCCGTCCGGTGCGAAAGAGTCTCAACAAGACCGATGAGTATTATGCCAAGGATTTGCTGGTGGAAAAATTCAAGCTGCACGAAATTCACTCCTACATCTGGGCGGATTCCAAGAAATTCGGCGAATTGAATATAGATGTAGAGGACAATGTAAAGCTTCTCAATTCTATCAATCCCGATCATGTGGTGCTGCGCAACTGCATGGTGCCGACGCTGCTCACTGCCGTGAATGAAAACAAATCCTTCGGCACGGAATATGGCATCTTCGAGATTGCCCGCGTAATCGACGGTCTGCGGGAGGACGGCACCTGCAACGAACGCAAAAAGCTCGGCATCGTTCTCTTCAGCCGCGACTGCGAGGAAAAGAAGCTCTTCTTCCGCCTGCGCGATATGATTTCACTCATGATCGGCAATCTGCGCCACAAGACGGTCACATTCACGCATGTGGAAAGCTTCCATAACTGGCAGCACCCGGTCAACACCGTAGAAATGGCGGTGGAAGGAGTCAAATTGGGCTTCCTCTCCACCCTCCATCCGCTGACTGCCATCAAAATCGACAAGAAAGCCGCCATTGTCTGCGCGGAAATCGACATGGACACCTTCATGACCGTACCCAAGGATGAACTTGATTTTGTAGAACCCTCCAAGTTCCCCGGCATTGACATCGACCTCACCATCCTGCGCGATCCCGATGTCACCTACCGCGATATCGAAAGCATCATTGAGGCAAACGGCGGTGAGTTCCTCCGGACACTGACTGTCACCGACGTCTACGACGGGATTATCAGCAGCATTACTCTGCGTCTGGGCTTCTCTTCCCCCGACAGAACCCTTTCTATGACCGAAATTCAGGACGTGGTGTTTGGCAGAATTGTCCCTGAACTGGAAAAAGAAAACATTCTGCTGAAAAAATAACCGCTAATTCTCTCACTTCATCGACGGCAAAAAGCCGCTCCGTTCAAAGACGAAAGGTCTATGAACGGAGCGGCTATATTTTTATGCACGGATATATCGCAGGCATGACGCCCTATCAGAGCAAAATTAACCAAGCAGCTTTTTTATACATTGGAATATCATCGTCATCGTTATTGTTATCATACGTCACTACAACAATATAATCGTTTGGGTGGAGATATCCGCCATCCCGATTTGTCTCGATTCCGTCAGAATTCATGTACGTTACACTGTCTGACCGAAGCTGCGCCAGTTGTTCGGCTGTGGTAAGATGATTTACCAGGGTATATTCATCCGCCACTTCAAAGCGAGCCCTCGCCGCATCCTTCCTGGGATAATAATCTTCATCGTAAAGATAAGTCATCCCCCACGATTTATGGACAAAAAACGCATTACATGCAATCATGCGGTCAGCCCATTCTCCCCCATCATTGATAATGATATCACTGTTGACCACAGTGGCAAACTGCATCATCAATCTTAAATCGTCGCTGGTGAGAACCGACTCCCACGGCTGGCTTGCCTTTATCGTCATCATCGGAATGCCGTCAGCATCTACCGCATAAGAAACATTTACATCAAATGTTAAATCGCCGCTCTGATAGTGATATGTATTGTATTGCAATTCGTCTGCTTGTACTATTTCATTTAACTGCTTCACCACAGTATTGAGGTCGGACGGGTCATCCATATGCTCCTGATCAATGGCATCATATTTTTCCAACAGTGCGGATACTTCCTGATATGGCAATAATTTTCCCTTCATGCTTTCTCTGCACAAAGCTGCTTTTTCTTTGGCATCAGCCAGTGCCTCTTCTTTTTTGTAAACACTCTCTATTTTTTTCAGACATTCCTCCTTCAGCGTCTTTACTTCACTGGCTCTGGAAGCTTGATTGATTTTTTCGGTGTACTCACTCACTATTTCCTCGATCTGTGTCTTCTGCTCATCATAGTAATCATCGGCAACATACGATTGAGGAATCTCCTCCAATGCCTGATCCCGCGCGATTTTCGTACATCCAGACAGACATATTGCAATAATAATACACGCAGATATTAAAATAAGTATTTTTTTCATTATATAACCACCTTTTCAATTTATTAGTTTCATTATACCATAAAATAAGCTTATTGTCAATCATTATTTTATTTTTACGCAAACAAAGCAAAAAATTCCGTTTGCTGGTTGCTCACGGAATTTCTTGCTTTGCTATTTATTTTTGAGGAGGAGAGAAGTAGTCGATCGTTCATCCCGTTCCTCTATCCCTTTTCTGAGTATGATTATATACCTTGTTTGTGATATAATGGTTATATTTTTTTGAAAAAATTAAAAACTTTTGTGAAAGATTGACAAGCATTTACCAATTCTGTCATCTCATACCAATCATGGTACACCAAAAATCCTCCTGCACACAGAAATGTGTGTGCAGGAGGATTTGATGGGTCTGAAAAAAGAAGTATTACTCCTTCATCATCTGTTCAAAAGCACTGCCGGACATTTTTTCATGTTCCATAAGATATTGAGCCACTTGATGCAGCTTATTAACGTGCTGTGACAGGATTGTGGCTGCCTGCTTGTAGCCTGCCGAAACCAGCGAACGCACTTCATTGTCAATTTCATTGGCAATCTCGTTGGAATAATCCACCGTATGACCAAAGTCGCGTCCCAAAAATACCTCTTCACTGGCGGAACCGTATTTGATGGGACCAAGCTTTTCACTCATACCGTACTTGGTAACCATTTCTCTTGCCAGTTTGGTGGCACGCTCGATGTCGTTGGACGCACCGGTCGAAATGTCATCGAGAATCAGTGCTTCTGCCACACGTCCGCCCAGCAGCACCGCGATATCCTCCTTCATCTCACCGCGAAGCTTATAGGAGCGGTCTTCCTGCGGCAGACTCATGGTATAACCGCCTGCCATGCCGCGCGGAATGATCGAAATTTCGTGGACGGGATCCTGTGTGGGACAATAATAGGTGACAATGGCGTGACCTGTTTCATGGTAAGCAGTAAGCCGTTTCTCTTTGTCGGAAATCTTCTTGGATTTCTTTTCGGTACCTGCCACCACCTTTATTGTGGCTTCTTCGATTTCGCGCATTGTAATGGCCTTCAGATTGCGTCTGGCAGCCAGCAGTGCCGCCTCGTTAAGCAGGTTTTCAAGATCCGCGCCGGTAAAGCCTGCCGTAGTCTTGGCAATCACCGAAAGATCCACATCGGGACCGAGCGGCTTGCTCTTGGAATGCACCTTCAGGATATCCTCGCGTCCCTTGATATCGGGATAGCCCACCATGACCTGACGGTCGAAACGTCCGGGATGGGTAAGCGCCGGATCCAGAATATCGGGGCGGTTGGTGGCGGCGATGATAATGACACCTTCGTTGGCACCAAAACCATCCATCTCGACCAGCATCTGGTTGAGTGTCTGTTCGCGCTCGTCGTGTCCGCCGCCGAGACCGGCGCCTCTGTGACGACCTACCGCGTCAATCTCATCAATGAAAATAATGCAGGGGTGGTTCTTTTTGGCTTGATCGAAAAGGTCACGCACACGCGACGCGCCCACGCCAACGAACATTTCCACAAAATCCGAACCCGAAATCGAGAAAAACGCCACATCCGCTTCGCCCGCAACCGCACGCGCCAGCAGGGTTTTACCGGTGCCGGGAGGTCCGACCAACAGCACGCCCTTGGGAACATGGGCGCCCAGATCATTGTATTTTTTGGGATTCTTCAGAAAATCTACAATTTCCTGAAGCTCTTCCTTTTCTTCATCGGCGCCAGCCACATCGTTAAAGGTCGTCTTGCGTTTTTCATCAGCAACATTTTTAATTTTAGCCTTGCCGAAATTCATCTGACGGCTGCCTTCTCCCATTATGCCGTTGACACGCCGGAACATGAAGTAATACAGTACTACCAGACCGCCTATCATGATGAGTGTAGGCAAAAGACTTGCCAGGAGACTGTTATCCTGCTTTGCCTCATAATCTTCACCAATCATAATGCCGCTCTTACGCAGATCCGCCATACCTTTTTTTGCGTCATTGACAAAGAGATCAATACTCGGCACCTTGTAAACGATATCGTCCGGCTTGTTTCCTTTGTCATCCTCCTTGAGATGGATGGTCAGCACGCTGGTATTGAATGACAAATCAAAATCTTCCACCTGCGCTGCCTTCCAGTCACTCGGACTGACATCGCTGCTGCCGGGCGTAAAATACGAAAGAATTTCGGAATATTTATACCCGTCACTCGGCTTCTTCTGACCGGAAATAATGTATAGCGCCAAAATAATCAGAATCGGTATACCGAGCCAGACCACATATCCGCCAATCTTGTTTTTTTTACTATTCAAATACGCCACTCCTTACTAATTGAAAACTGAGCCTTATCTGAATATTATATCACACAATTATGTCATTTGTGTGAATAAACAGATTCTTTTAATACCCCCACAAATGGCAAATTGCGATATTTTTCATTATAATCCAGACCGTATCCGACAATGAATTCATTGCCAACCGTACCGCCCACATAATCGGCCGTAATCTCCGCCTTGCGCCCGGATGGCTTGTCCAGCAGTGTACAGATTTTCACACTGTTCGGTTCCCGTTCTTTCAGCAGTTTCTTCAGACTGAAAAGCGTCACGCCGGAATCAATAATATCTTCCACGATCACAACATCCCGTCCGGCAATATCCGTGCGAAGATCCTGCACAACCTGAATTTGTCCGACCGACTGTGTGCCGACATAACTCGAAACAACCATAAAGTCCACTTCACAGTCAATCGTAAGACTGCGTATGAGATCGGCTGCGAATACTGCCGATCCTTTCAGCACTACCACCATCAGCGGACACTTTCCCGCATAATCATGGCTTAGCTCGCTTCCTACCTTTTTGACCATGCCGGCAATACGCCGGGGAGAATAAATCACCTTTTGAATATCCTGTTGCAATTCGTGCTTCATCTTATGTCTGTTCCTCCTTCCGACCCGATCGGACAGACCGGTTCGGTTTGAATATACACAATATACCGCGTTTCACGCGTGACCTGAAAGCCCTCCGCCACACCGAATCCACCCATCCACGCAATTTTGCCGGCACTTACCAGCAGCGGAATACTGGCGCGCTGATCGACGGGAATCCGGTATTCATTAAAGAGTTTTTTCAGACTTTTGGTGCAGCCCCTTTTGACAGGGGCAAAGCGATCTCCCTCCCGGCGAAATCGAAATATCGCATCTTGTAGTATATCATAGTCCAGTGAATTTTGAAATACATTTTGATGATTTTTGCGAATAATATCATATTTAGTTTGATCAATCGCCTGCAGGATTATTTTCTGTGAAGCGGGGGTAATTATTTCCCCCCACGAAAAATCACACTGCCACAACCTAAATTTGTCTTTTTCAGTCGTTTCTGACATATTTTGACACGGTTTCAACCAGATTTTTCCCTGTGTCACACGAAATACATGATCACCGGGCAATTGAAGACTGCCACTGCCTCTCTGTATGATGGACAGCATCACTTCTATATGACGGTATTCGGGGACAATTCCCAGTTCTCTGCCGCAAAGCATTATCAACGCACGGCTGACAACCGGAAGCTCCGCCGTAAGAAATATTTCCACGCTATCCCCTTGTCGGAATCCGTCTGCCAACGAAGCAGCGAGCGTGTCCAGATAATCATCGTCATCTGCAGCGCTTTTTGCCAGCCGTTCCAGCGCCCGGGTAACGGAGGGATTGATCTCCCGCATCAGCGGCAACAGCTTCAGGCGAATCTTGTTCCGGGTATAATCCGCCGAAAGATTCGTGGAATCGGTCATATACGTCAAACCGTATACAGCGCAGTATGCCTCAATATCCTGCCGCTCGCACAGAATCAAAGGACGGATCAGCCGTCCTCTCATGGGCGGAATACCCCGCAGACCGTTGACCGTGCAGCCGCGGATCATATGAAACAGCATCGTTTCCACGGAATCGGAAAGCGTATGCGCCGTGGCGATCTTTGCGTTGCAAAGCCTCGCCTCGCGTTCAAAGCACTCATAACGCAGTGTTCTGCCGCATTCCTCCACTCCCATCCCTTTCTCGGCAGCTATACGGGGAACATCATATTCATACAGACGAAACGCTACGTCCCATTCCCGGCAAAGTGCTTGGGCAAAGGCAGCGTCCCGCGACGCTTCTTCCCCGCGTATCCCGTGGTTGACATGTACCGCCAGGAGCGACAGGTTCATCTCCTCCCGCAGGCTGCACAGACAGTGCAGAAGCGCACAGGAATCCGCTCCGCCTGACAGTCCCACTACCACACTCTCGCCCGGCTGAAGCATTTTATACGCCGCAATGGCTTTCCGACATTTAGCTTGCACTGTATGTATCCTCCGCTGCGGTAAAGCGTGTGGTCGCGCCCGACCAGTGAAGCGGTATCTCACAGGTGGTACCGTGACGGTTTTTGGCGACCATGCAGATCGCGCGGCTCTGATCCACTTCTTCATCCGGCTTGGCTTCGGACTGCTGATAATAGCCTTCCCGGTATAAGAACAGGATGATATCCGCGTCCTGCTCAATGGAACCCGAATCTCTCAGATCGGATAGCATCGGTTTATGACCGGTTCTCGATTCCGTCGCACGGTTGAGCTGCGACAGACACAGCACCGGCACCATCAGTTCCTTGGCAAGTATCTTGAGACCACGCGTAATTTCCGAAACCTCCTGCACGCGGTTGGCAATCTTACCGTTGCCCATCAGCTGCAGGTAGTCAATGACGACCAGCCCTACATCCCCCAGACGACGAAGCTTGGCTTTCATTTCGGTAACGGTAATGTTGCCCGCCTCGTCAATAAAAATCGGTGCGCCGTGCAATTCTGCCGCAGCCTGCGAAAGCTTCACCCATTCCTCCGCGTTCATACGACCGTCGCGCAGCTTATATCCTTCTACGCCCGATTCGGTGGAAAGCATTCGCAGTGCCAGCTGCTCCCGCGTCATTTCAAGGGAAAAAAAGGCAACTTTTTTCCGATGCACCAAGGCTACGCTGCGGGCAATATTCAGCGCAAAGCTGGTTTTTCCCATACCGGGGCGTGCTGCCAGCAGAATCAGGTCGGATTTATTCAGACCGGAAATCGTATTATCCAGCGTTTTAATGCCGGTAGGCGTTCCGATAAACTCGTCACGGCGATCGGAATTGATCAGCATCAGATGATCATAGGCGTTAATCAGCACCTCGGAAATCGGCTTTAATCCCTGGCTGCCCCGCGCGTTGGCAATTTCATAAATACGCTGCTCCGAACGATCCAGCACTATGCGAGCGTCGTTGGTTTCGTCCGAGGCATCATTGATAATCTCCCGTGCCGCCAGAATCAGCGCGCGCATTTCGTATTTCTCGCGAATAATGGCAGCATATGTTTCCACGTTGGACACCGATGGCACCAGATCCGCCAGTGTAAACAAATACTGTTTTCCGGTCTCCTCCGTAAATACGCCGATACCTACCAGTTCGTTGAGTACGGTGATGATATCGACGGGGGAACCTGCGCGGAATAACCGGTGCATCGCCGAAAAGATTTCGCGGTGATTTTCGTTATAAAAATACTCCGGGCGCACGATGTCCAGAATACGATTGAGACATTCGGCGTCCAGCAGCACCGCTCCCAGCACCGACTGCTCTGCCTCGTTGTTGAAGGGCAGTACGGTCGTGCGTTCCGCGACGCTGCCGGTGATATTTTCCATGCCTCTATCATTCCTTTCTGCCGTTTTGCTCCCGGAGAGAATCCTTTATTCTTTGACAACCTCGATATTCATGCTCGCCGAAATCCCGGTGTAAAGCTTGACCTCGCACTCAAAGGTACCGAAGGTTTTGATGTCGGAACGAAGCGTAATTTTTTTCTTATCGATTTCCAGACCATATGCCTCGTTCAGTGCCTCGGCTATCTCTTTAGGCGTGATGGAGCCGAAGAGTTTTCCGCTCTGTCCCGCCTTACCGATCATTTTGAGCGTTTTGCCGTGGATTTTGGCTTTTTTCGCCTCGGCTGCCGCTTTCTCCTCCGCCAGACGGAAGGCTGCCGCACTGTCCTTGTTGGCTTTTTCGCTCATAGCCTGCGCATTCGCCTCGGTTGCCAGACCCCGGGGAAACAGGAAATTCCTGGCATATCCGTCCGACACATTAATCAGATCTCCCTTTTTGCCCTGTCCTTTGACATCCTGATTGAGTATTACTTTCATGGTATAATTTTCCTTTCTATATTCATCCGTTTTTTCGACGTTACTTGACTGACTCCCGCTGTTCCTGCGCCTGATCGTCACGGAATTCATCAATCGCCGCCTTGAGCTTTGCTTCGGCTTCATCCATTGTGACATTGGAAAGCTGCGCCGCCGCCATGGTCATATGACCGCCGCCGCCCAGTTTCTCCATAACCAGCTGCACATTAAAGCGTCCCAGCGAACGTGCCGATATATTGATCTGCGCGCCCGATACATACAGCACAAAAGAAGCCACCACGCCATTGATATTCAGCAGTTCATCCGCTGCCTGCGAAGCGATGACGCGCACGCCTTCCACTTCCTCCGCCGCGCAGGAAATCGCACAGTCGCCGTACAGACGCGCCGACGAAACCAGCTGCGATTTTTCGATGTAGGTCTGAAGTGAGCCGGAGAAAAAGCGCTTGACTTCAATCGTATCGGCACCCCTGCGGCGCAGATAGGCTGCCGCCTCAAAGGTCCGCGCGCCGGTTTTGAGAACAAAACTCTTGGTATCCAGCATAATACCGGACAGCAGCGCTTCCGCTTCGGGGCGCGCAATCGCCGTTTCGTGCATATAGGGCGCCAGTTCCGTCACCATTTCACAGGTTGAGGACGCATAAGGCTCATGAAAAAAGATAACGGAATTCTGAATGCGTTTGACCGACAGACGATGATGATCGATGGTAACCACCGTCTGTGCCGCGTTATAAACCGCTTTGCTCTCGATAACCTCCGGTGAATGGGTATCCACGACAATCAGCAGCGAATCGTCTGTCATGGTGTCCAACGCCTCATCAGGCGGTATAAACCAATTGACCTCCCGTGTTTCACGGTAGGCATTAATCAGCGGCAGCGCCAGTGTCGCGCTTTCATCCACCACAATGCTGACCGTGTGTCCCGTATCTTTTTGTAGGGCGGAAATGAGTGACGCCAGACCGATTCCCGCGCCGATCGCGTCAAGATCGGAAAAGCGATGTCCCATAATAAAACACTTGTCCGCCGCGTTAATCAATTCCACCATTGCCTGCGCCACCATACGGGTACGCACCTTGCTCTGTTTCTCCACCGATTTGGAAACGCCGCCGTAGAACGAATAGCCGTCGGTATCCTTGACCGACGCCTGATCGCCGCCGCGTCCCAGCGCCATCTCCAGCGCCTGATTTGCCCAGTATTCGCATTCGCTGAAATTGGCACCGCCATATCCCACACCAATGGAAAGCGTAACGGGATTGCCTCCCTCAATGACGATTTTACGCGCCTCGGTCAGAATCGAAAAGCGGGAGGAAATGATTTTTTCCAGATATTGCTGCTCTACCATGATAAAGCTGCGGTCGCGGGCATTGATACGGGAAATACAGTTGTAATCCGCCACCCACTTGCCCAGCAGCGATTCCACAGCCGAAATCACCCGCACCCGTTCATTCTCGCGTACTTTCAGCAGTTCCTCCTCATTGTCGAACACAATCAGCATAACCGCCGGTCGGCTGAGCAAAAACTGGTTTTCCGTGCGTTTGAGATCGGTAATATCATTAAAATACAGCACATATTGGGTAGTCTGTTCCACTTCATGCGCTCCTACCGTCACGGTGTAGACTTTTTTCTCCTTTTTGACCTCAAAACGGTTATCTTTTTCCAGCCATGATTGATCAAAGCCCTTGAAGACACGGGGCAGCATCACCCCTTGCGCATCCGCCCCCAGCAAAATGATTTCGCGAAACTGCTCATTATACCATACGATTTCGCCCTGCGCTGAAACCGATACAGCCGGAACCGGAATACGGTTGAGCGCGTCCCGGTTGCCGATATTGAGCGAATCCGAAAGGCGGGAAATATATGTGTGAATGTTTTCCCTTACCGTGCGGGAATACAGCAGGGAAACACCAATGGCGGCTCCCCCTGCCAGCAAACTGATTATTTTCAGTGTCAGATTTCCTGACAGCAGCAGAATCAACAGCACCAGCAGCAGAATGATTCCCGTCTGTACATACGAAAACGGAGACAGCAGCCAATATTTTCTGTTATCCATCTAACCACCACCATACGACTGTGAATTTGTCAATACAACGACCGATCATCGACATATGATTCCGGTAAGTCCAATGCTGCCGAATCCGATAATGGCATTTGGGTCAAAGCCTGTGGAAACTCTTTTGACCCTGTCATCAGACTTCCATGATGATGGGAAGAATCATGGGACTTCGTTTGGTACGTTCATAAATAAATTTGGACAAATCATCCCGCACGCGGCTCTTGATCAGTCCCCACTCACGGACGCCTTCGTCGAAACAGTCTTCCAGCGCGTCAGCTGCAATCCGCCGCGCTTCGTCAAGCAGAGGTTCCGCATCGCGTACATACACAAAGCCGCGGGAAACAATATCCGGACCCGAAACCGTCAGACCTGCGTCGGAGCTGATCGCCATCACCACGATAATCAGACCGTCCTGTCCCAGATGCTTGCGGTCGCGCAGCACCACACTGCCCACATCGCCTACACCCAGACCGTCTACCAGCAGCTTGCCGCTTGGCACCACGCCGATTTTCTTGATATGGCTGTCACATACTTCTATGCAATCGCCCAGATCGGCAATACAGACATTCTGATCGGGAATCCCTACCGCGCGCGCCAGTCCCGCGTGCTTGAGCAGGTGCTTCTGTTCGCCGTGTACCGGGATGAAATACTTGGGTCGGATCAGCCCCAGCATCAATTTCAGCTCTTCCTGACAGGCGTGACCCGACACATGGACGTCGTACATCTTTTCATACACGACTTCGCATTTATGCCTGAGCAGTTCATTAACGACATTGCCTACATTTTTCTCATTGCCCGGAATGGGGTTGGCGGAAATAATGATGAAATCGTCCGGACCGATTTCCACCTGACGGTGATCCGAGAACGCCATACGGGTCAGCGCACTCATCGGTTCGCCCTGACTGCCCGTCGTAATGAGCACGATCTTGTTTTTGGGATATCGGCTGAGCATGGAAATATCGATCATCACACCGTCCGGCACATGCAGATAGCCCAATTCCTGCGACACGGTGACAGTGTTGATCATGCTCCGTCCGCTCACGGCAACCTTCCGCCCGAATTTATAGGCGTAGTCGATGATCTGCTGAATACGATAAATATTCGAGGCAAAAGTGGCGATGATAATACGCTTATCCTTGGCGGATTCGCTCTGAAACAGCGTATTGAAGGATTCGCCCACCTTGCGTTCACTCATCGTAAATCCCGGACGTTCCGCATTGGTGGAATCCGCCATCATGCAGAGAACACCCTCTTTGCCGAGCTGCGCAAACCGTCCAAGATCAATCATATCACCGTGAATCGGCGTGGAATCAATCTTGAAGTCGCCGGTATGAACAATCACGCCAGCCGGCGTGTGAATCGCAAAGCCCACCGCATCGGGAATGGAGTGGTTCACATTGATGAATTCCACCTGAAAGCTGCCCGCGTTGACCGTCTGACCTGCGGACACCTCGTGCATCTCCACCGAACCGAGCAGCCGGTGTTCACGCAGCTTGCCTTCCACAAGTCCCAGTGTCAGCCGGGTGCCGTAGAGCGGCAGATTGATTTTTTTGAGCAGATACGGCAGAGATCCGATATGATCCTCATGACCGTGTGTGAGGAAAATGCCCTTGATTTTGTCCTTGTTGTTTTCCAGATAGGTGAAATCGGGTATCACCAGATCGACGCCCAGCATGGTGTCATCAGGGAACGCCATGCCGCAATCCACCACAATCGCTTCATCGCCATATTCAAACATGGTGATATTCTTGCCGATTTCATTAAGACCGCCGATAAACGAGATACGCACCGGTAAAGCGGTCGGCTGCGTACCGCGCTGCTGACGGTGAGGCGACTTCTTGCGATAGCCCGTATAGCTGCCCGGTCTTCGCATTGCAATATCACGCCCCGACGCTGCTTCCTTTTCCGCGCCTGTCCGGACAGGGGTGCCGGGACGGAACCGCCCGTATTTCGTTCCGCCGTCCGGCTTGACCTTTCTATGACGGTTTTCCGGCGTATTAGGCATATAACCGGGATTTTTCCGTGTTTTTTTTCCGTTTTCCTGTTGCACAAATAATCCTCCATTATCATTTTTATTATCGGTTTTCAAAGGCGGGCGATAAAAAACAGCTTGCACAACCGCTCACTCACACAGGGTCGGGCAAGACACTCCTCGTCTTCGATATTTTAGTTTTCCGAACACGTTGCAATCAGCATTGAACAGATGACCGTTGACCATACAGTCCGCACGGTCTGTTAATCCGAACACATTATCTATTCTATATTACATGGTTGTGTGGCATTTGTCAACTCCGCAAATCTTAATTTATTTTTAATTCTGCCTTTCCTCATCCAAACAGCGACGCGGTGACCAGCGCAGTCATCAATCCCGCCGCAAAGCCGCCTGCCGTCACATTGCTGTCGGTTTTGAGCCTTTGCACAAACACACAAATCAGCCCTGCCGTTCCCACTGTCATCAGTACCGCACCGGCAAATTCGCCCGGAAAATTCCCCGTCGCGGTTTTCCACAGCGAAAGAACCGCGCAGATTCCCCCTTTGCCGGTCAGCACCGCCGCCGTCCCACAGATCAGGGATGACGGATACACACGTCGTATTTCCTGACCGTCTGACAGTACCGCCGCACTCAGAAGAAAAGACTCTATCGCTTCTCCCAGCCAATACCGCATCATCTGTATCGTGTTGTCCGGCATCAGCCAATGCCGTCCCGCCAGAAGACACACCAATGCCAATGCTCCCCCAAGCGAAAAACTTTGTTCAGGTGATGTGTGATCCTCACGGCAGCACTCTCCGGATATCCGGAAAAACAGAAACGCGCTCCACATCATACACAGTTGCGCCGCTAATCCGCCCGGTACGCCAAACAGTGCCGCAAAACTCCATCCGCAGTCCGTCACTATATTTTTAGCGCAGATAAAGATCATCATTCCTGAACACGCGGAAAAATAATCGTCCCTTCGCTTCCGCGTCATATGCGCTGCCGCTACCGCCAGCCAGCCTGTGAGCGAAAGCGACAGCAGTCCCGCTGTCAAAAGAAAACAGCTTTCCTGATAGAAATACATAAAATGATTACTTTTCATCATTTACATGGATAACCTTCCCCGAAAAAACATTGCATATTGAAATAAGTTATGCTATAATAACCATATATGCCGCTGTCACGGCAAACATGACGATTCTATGATTTCTTCCGGAGGAACTTCACTATGATTAATCCCCAGTACAAGCAAATGCTGCAGCACAAATCCATTATCCGCGAACTGAGCGAATACGCCACGGCGCGCGCCAGTGAAATCGGCAGCGAAAATGTCTTTGATTTCAGTCTGGGCAATCCCAGCGTCCCCTGCACACAGCACTTCACCGATACCATGATCGAATTGCTTCATACCGCTGAACCCGTCGCCCTGCACGGTTACAGCCCTTCTCTGGGTATCGAATCGGTGCGCCGCGCCGTTGCCGACAGTCTGCATTCCCGTTTCGGTGTGAATTATGAAAGCAAGCATATCTTTATGACCACCGGCGCGGCCGGCGCTGTCGCTCACGCGGTTCGCTGTGTCACCCAGCCCGGCGATGAAGTGCTGACATTTGCGCCGTTTTTTCCCGAATATACCCCCTATGTCAATCAGACAGGTGCCATCCTCAAGGTCGTTCCTCCCCGCACAGAGGATTTTCAGATCAACTTTGAGGCGTTTGAACAAATGCTGACTGATAAAGTAGCGGCAGTTCTCATCAATACGCCGAACAATCCCTCTGGCGTGGTCTATTCCACCCAAACCCTCACCGCCCTTGCTGATCTGCTGCGAAAGAAACAGGTTGAATACGGTCACGACATCTTCCTCATCAGCGACGAACCATACCGCGAAATTGTCTTTGCGAGCGTGGACGCACCGTATGTGGCTTCCTTCTACGACAACACGCTCACCTGCTATTCCTTCTCCAAGAGTCTCAGTCTGCCGGGTGAACGGATCGGCTATGTGGCAGTCAATCCCCGTGCCACTGACGCTGATCTCATCGCCGTCATGTGCGGTCAGATCAGCCGCGGCATCGGCCACAACTGCCCGCCTTCGATCATTCAGCTCGCGGTTTCCCGCGTTATCAACGAAACCAGCGATCTGTCCGTCTACGAAACCAATATGAATCTGATCTATGACAAGCTGACGGAACTGGGCTTCACAGTGGTCAAGCCCGGCGGCACCTTCTATATCTTCCCCAAGGCGCTGGAGGAAGACGCGGGCGCCTTCTGCCGGAAAGCACTGGCGTATGATCTGGTGCTGGTGCCGGCTGATAACTTTGGCTGCCCCGGCTATTTCCGTATGGCATATTGCATTGACACCGAAAAGGTAAAGCGCAGTCTGCCCGTGCTGGAACGGTTCGTCCGGGAACAATACGGCGTCTGACGGTGTGCGCAGGTCTTTATAATTTTAATAAACCAAATTTTTTTCATTATAAATCAATCCAAGGATATGTTTGAGATAGATATCAAATCTTTACAGACGGACAGACAAAGGATCGTATGGATTGATTCGTTAAAAGGATTTGCGATTATTTTTGTTGTTTTAGGACACGCACTTTTCGACTTTGCGCATAATCATACGTATCCAACATCCATGGATGTGCTTCAATTGGCAAGGCACTGGGTTTATTCATGGCATATGCCGATCTTTTTCATGCTGAGCGGTATCACATTTCGTCTTTCCAAACTGCAAAGTCATCGACTGTCCACGCGAAAGATCGGTCATTCCACGCTCAACCTGCTTCTCATTTATCTGATCTTTCAAGTGGTGCCAACCCTGTTAAAATTCATCTGCTCACCGTTCTTCAACAACACGATTAAGCCGTCCCGCTTGATCAAAATGATTTTTTTACCGTCCACCTTCATGTGGTATCTCTGGGTATTGATCATATATGATTGGCTTTTTGGATGGATGTATTACATTAAGTTTGAAAATCACGATAAACGGAAAATGCCTTTGTATTTTATCACACTCATGGGCATCAGCTGTCTGGCAACCTTTTTGAGCAAATCCGTTTTTTTGCATATGCTTTGTCTCTGCAACCTGCTGAGATACGGTGTGTTTTTTGCCGCCGGTGTTTATTGCAAAGAGTGGAAACCGATACTGCGCCATAAAGCCGTTAGCATTGGCGCTGCCGTCATCGTGATGTTGAATACAGTCTATCTGACATACGCCTATCTGATTGCACATTCCCGTAATAAATGGATTTACTCTTTTTTCACAATGGCGTTAAATTCGATTGCGGTATGTGTATTGCTGATAACGCTGTTTTCCCGTTTTCCGGCAATCGGAGAAAACAAGTGGCTGACATGGCTGGGAAAACACTCGCTGATCATCTATCTGCTTCACGTCTACTTTGTCGGAGCGATGCACACAGTCACGGTAAAGCTGCATGTCGGTAATCCGGTGGTGGCAGTGACCGCCGCTACACTGATTCCGCTGGCAATTTGCAGCGTGACAGCTTGGATCATACCCAATATTCCCATTGTCCGCCTGTTGTTCCATCCCATTGCAGCGGTTGATGCCATTAGCGATAAAATACATCAAAAGAAAAACATCCGTTGACTTTTAGAAAGGTGATGATCTCCCTATGAAGAAAAGCAAATTACTCGCGTCGGTCATGGCGTCTCTCGCAATGACCGGATCCCTGAACGGCTGTTCGTTTGACCCCAGTGAAAATCAGGAAGAAGACGTCTACGGTCCTCCCATGCCCTACGAAGATCCGGTCGAAGATCCGGTCGAAGAACCAACGGAGGAACAGGAACCCACACCCTCCGCTGATGCTGACACCCCGCAGCCGTCGCCCGAAGGAGAGAATTGACGTATGGCGCTTCCTCTCACCAACGAAGCCAAAAGCACCCAGACAGCCCATCTCCGGGAACTGGCAGCCTATCGACGTTCCATTCTCCCCCATCCCCCGCTGCGCAATCTGTTTCTGGAGCTCACCCGGCGCTGCAACGAACACTGTCTGCACTGCGGCAGCCGCTGCGGAGAATCCGATGCCTCCCGTCTGACCGATGAACTGACAACAGCACAGTATAAAGCACTCCTTGACAGCGTGAAAGCGGAATTTGCCGACCATCTGCCGGAGTTGGACGTCACCGGAGGCGAGCCGCTGCTGCGTACCGATTTTTTTGATATCATGGGGTATGCCCATGCCCTTGGTTTCCGCTGGGGCATGACCAGCAATGCCATTCTGATTGACGGCAAAACGGCACGACGGCTGCGGGAATGCGGTATGAAGACCATCTCGGTCAGCATTGACGGTCTGCCCGCGACCCACGATGCCTTCAGAAATCGTCAAGGCGCCTATGACGCCGCTATGCGGGGGATTCAGGCATTGATAGAAGTGGGTGGTTTTCAGCATATTCAGGTGACGACTGTTGTCACCCGCCGCAGTCTTTCGGAGCTGTCGGCTCTGTTTGAGATCATGAAGGCTCTGGAAATTCAATCCTGGCGGGTCATCAGTATGGAACCCATCGGACGCGCCACACAGCATCCCGAACTGCTCCTCTCCCCCGATGAATACCGGCGCCTGTTCGACTTTATCCGGGACAAGCGGACAGAAGGCTGGCCGCTGACCTATGGGTGCAGCCACTTTCTGGGATCGGATTATGAACGGCAGGTGCGGAAATGGTATTTTCTCTGTAACGCAGGCATTTACACCGCAAGCATCATGTCCAACGGTGATATCGGCGCGTGTCTCGATATCGAGCGTCGTCCGGAATTGATTCAGGGCAACATCCTTCGCGACAGCCTCCGCGATGTATGGGAAAACCGTTTCAGTGTGTTCCGCGCCGATCTCAGCGAACGCAACAAAACGTGTATGGCTTGTGACGCTTCCGAATTCTGTCACGGCGGCGCCCATCACAGCTGGGATTACGACCAAAACCGCCAGCAGGTCTGTTTCAAAGGCATATTATTTTAGTTAAACAAAAAGCAGAGGATTGTTTTGGACGGCATTCTTTTGACCATCCAAGTCAATCACTCTGCTTTTTCCTTTTCATTAACTATACAGTTAAATCTCGTCAGTAGACTGGGGGACATAACTGCTGTTGCGCGGCAGACCGAGCGAAATCATCACGGTTTCCTCTTTTTCTCTCATGCGCACAGCCTCCAGACCTCCCTGCTCATGATCGTATCCCAGCAAATGGAGCATGGAATGTACCGTAAGATAGCCGATCTCACGCTGCAGCGAATGACCGTAGCGCTTGGCTTGCTCCACCGCAATGGGGACGCACAGCACAATGTCCCCCAACTGCTTGGCGCCTGTTTCGGGATTGATGTCATAATCGCCGTTGACACCCAGCGGGAAGGAAAGGACGTCGGTGGGATAATCATTATGCCGGAATTCCGCGTTAAGACGCTGAATCTCGTCATTATCTACAAATGTCACACTTACTTCACAGGGTCCGGCAATCTGTTCCAGCTGCAAAACAGCGTTGCAGCATCTTCTGATCAGCAGACGAATACCGGTGGGTATTCTCACCGCGCGCTGCTGATCACTGATAATCACTTTTGTTCTGCCAGTAGTATTATCCATGTTTCGTTTTGGCCTCCTCACTTTTCTCGTAAGCCTTGATGATATCCTGCACGAGCTTATGACGGACGACATCCCGCCCGGTAAAACGTACAATCGCAATATCATCGGTATGATTCAATATGCGGACTGCTTCAGACAGCCCCGATTTTTTACCGTCAGGCAGGTCAATCTGGGTGATATCACCGTTGACCACCATTTTTGAACGAAAGCCGAGACGGGTCAAGAACATTTTCATTTGCTCCCGTGAGGTATTCTGCGCCTCATCGAGAATGATAAAGCTGTCATCCAGCGTTCTCCCGCGCATATACGCCAGCGGAGCCACTTCAATGGTGCCCCGTTCCAGACAGCGCTGGTATCCTTCCGCTCCCAGCATATCAAAAAGCGCGTCATAGAGCGGTCGCAGGTAAGGGTCGATCTTGGATTGGAGGTCACCGGGCAAAAAGCCCAGCTTTTCCCCCGCCTCGACCGCCGGGCGCGTGAGAATGATACGATCCGCCTCACCCCGCCGGAATGCCGCCACTGCCATGGCGACGGCGAGATAGGTCTTGCCGGTGCCGGCAGGACCGACACCAAACGTAATGGAGTGGGTTTGAATCGCTTCCACATATCGTCCCTGCCCCAGCGTTTTCGGTTTGATGGGTTTGCCCTTTGACGTCACGCAAATACATTCATCGGGCATCTGCCGCACTAAGCCTTCCGCGTCGGTATCATCGCGGGTTTCCTCCACAAGAGAGATACCGTACCGTACAGCCTGTTCATCCAGAATCTCCCCCTGCTTCAGCCGGGCAATCAGAAACCGCACCGTCTTTGCCGCACGACGCACGTCGTCTTGCCGCTGACCCGACAGCTTGATTTCTGATCCGCGGGATACAATGTCCACATGGAAGGTATTCTGAAGCAGCCGGATATTTTCATCAAAGCTGCCAAACAAACCGGCCGCAATTTCCGGGCTGTCAATAAATTCTCCGGGAACGATTTCCTCGTACAATACAGAAGGACTCCTCTCACATTCGCAGTTCATTCTCATCTTTCATGCCGCTGTGTGCCACAGTAAAGACACGCGACATACGATACAGGCAAAATCTTTCACTCCACAATCACGCAGCCGTGCGGTTTATTCCCCCGAATGAGCGAAAAAACGGCGGTAATCGCACAGCCCGCCCTGCGGCAATTGACTTTACCCTAGTAGTATAGCACAAGATTTTTAAATAGTCACTATTTTTTCTGAAAAAACACGAATATTTTATATTTTTTTTACAAATTCTCTTTTTTATCCTTGATGTGGAAGATAAAATCAGTGCAGAATCGTATTGCAATTGGCTGAAAGATATGCTATAATACCAGCGTCGTTCGGGGAAACAGGTGAAAATCCTGTACGAGCCCGTCGCCGTGAGATGAAATATATCAGGTTGTCTTCTGTCCGATGCCGCAGTCGGAGACAAGCCATTGGGATGCTTTTCCTGAGAAGGCGAAGACAGCTGCATCAAGTCGAAATATCCGAACGGCTCACATCCCTGCTATATTGCTGCGACAGCCGGCAAAAGGGGTAATTCATTTTTTAGGAGTTGTACAACTATGAAAAAGACACTGTTTTCAAAATCGTTGTCGTTCATCGCTTGTATCGTGCTGACTGCGGCTATGGCACTGTTTACAACCGGTTGCAATGGCAAGAAGAATGTTTCCGATTCGGATGCGCAGGACGCGGTGAGCGCTTCCGTCAGTTCGCAGAACGAGGCAACGTCCGATGTGACGGTGCTTGGAGAGGGTCAGACCGCCTTCTCGCTCAAAGTGACCGACGCCGAAGGCAATGAATCTGCTTTTGAAATTCACACGGATCAAAAGACGGTGGGGGCAGCCTTGCTGGAGCTGGGGCTCATTGCCGGTGAAGACAGCGCTTACGGTTTATATGTCAAAACCGTCAACGGTGTAACGGTAGATTATAATGCCGACGGAAAATACTGGGCATTTTATATCAATGGCGAGTATGCCATGACGGGGGTTGATTCCACCGATATTACCGACGGCGCCGTGTATTCGTTCAAAGTAGAGAAATAATGAAGCTCAGCGGAAAAGAAATCGCTGTGTTTGGTATGCTGGGCGCATTGATGTATGCCTCCAAATTGGCTTTGGAATTCCTGCCAAACGTCCATTTGCTTGGCGTGTTTACCATTTCAATGACGATTGTTTACAGAAAAAAAGCACTCTATCCGATTTATATTTTCGTTTTTCTGCTGGGATTGTTTTCCGGATTTGCAGTCTGGTGGATTCCCCATCTGTATCTCTGGACAATCCTTTGGGGAGCCGCTATGCTGCTGCCGAAAAACATACCGGATAAATGGAAACCCATCGTCTATATGTGCCTTTGCTCCGCTCACGGATTCCTTTATGGCACCTTATATGCGCCTTCTCAGGCATTGTTTTTCGGCTTGAACTTTCACGCAACGGTCGCGTGGATCATCGCCGGTCTGCCATGGGACGCTGTGCATGGCATTAGCAATTTCTTCTGCGGCATTTTAATCTGCCCGCTGATCATGATACTCCGGCGTTCCGAAAAACAAATTTTATAAAACAACCGGGCTGCGTTTCGTCCTTTATAGGAAATCGAAAACAGCCCGGTTTTTACCGTCACCCGTCGGCAATGCTATCCAAAAAAAACGGGCGAAACCTTTGTGAAAAAGGCTCCGCTCCGCTGAAATAACAAATGGAATGAATTGGCACTCTGCGGTCTGACGGAAAATACGTCGTCAGTTTCTCCGTCCCTCCACGTAACCCTGACCGCCAACAACTACAGTAACGGTCTTGATGAAGATCATCACATCAAAAAACACGGAACGATGAATGAGATATTCCTTATCTAGATAAACCTTCTCTTCCACCGAAACGCAATCTCTGCCGTTGACCTGTGCCCAACCGGTTACACCGGGACGAATATCATAAACCCCTTCACGCATACGCAGCTTGTGAATATCGGCTTCGCTCTGAATCAAAGGACGAGGACCCACCAGACTCATATCGCCCTTGAAGACATTGACTAACTGAGGCAGTTCATCAATGCTGGTCTTGCGGAGAAAACGTCCCACACGGGTGATATGGGCGTAAGGATCAGCTAAGTCCGAAGTGGCCGCGTAATGCGGCGCATCGGTATGCATGGTGCGGAATTTATAGACATGAAAGGGATTGCCGTTGCGTCCCACGCGACTCTGGCTGAAAATCACCGAACCTTCGGAATCCAGCTTGATGACGATTGCCACCACCAGAAAAAGCGGTGCAAGCAGTACCAGCAATCCCGCGGATACCATCAGGTCAAAACCACGTTTCAGACAGGAATAGACAGGCTTTGTTCTGATACGCAAATCATCAAAATACAGGCTTTCAACATAACCTTCACGTACATTTATCATGAACAAACCCCTCCTTCAAATATCTTGCTTATAGTATATCACAATGATTATCGAATTTCAATATATTTTTTTTGTTTTTTGCAATTCCAGCAAAATTCTCAAAAAATAATCACCGTCAACCGATAAATACTTATTAAATAACGATAAGTCATTGTCTAAATGATATACGATACCGAAGGATTTGTCAATAGATTTATCGAAAAAAAATAAACCGCCATGCAATTCCTACATAACTGCAAAAGAACATCCGATGAATTTAGCTATTATTACCAAATACCAACCGTGTTATACACCCCATCTCGTCACATTCGGCACTGTCATGCGTCACCAGCACCATCGCCCGTTTTCCGCGCCATGCCACAATACGTTCCATAACCCTCGTGCGAAGCTCCCTGTCCAGTCCTTTGAAGGGTTCGTCAAGCAGCAGCAAGTCCGGATCATATGCCAGTGCGCGGGCAATATTCACCCGCTGACGCATACCGCCCGACAGACTGTCGGGATAGTTGCATGCTTCTCCCGCCAGTTCCATCGCGTCGAGCCACATTTCCGCCTGTGCTGCTGTACATCCCGTCACAGCGGTGATATTGTCCCGGACATTCAGCCACGGCAGCAGACGGTCGTCCTGAAAGACATACCCCGCACGTGCAAAATCATTCACCATCTCTCCTCCGTCGGGAGTCAACAATCCTGCCATGATGTACAACAGCGTGCTCTTCCCGCTGCCCGAAGGTCCCAGCAGCGCCAGCGAAGCGCCGTCATCCACTGTGAGCGAAAGGTCACACAGTACTTGCTTGTCCCCAAAAGACTTGCTAATCCCGTTCAGGTAAAGCGCCATGCTGTCCCCTCCTTGCAAGATGAAATGTATCCGAAAACCGCTCCACGCCCCATACAAATACTTTCTCCAGCAGCAGGCTCATGATAATCACCACTGCCGTCCAGGCGAAAAGATCGGCGGTCTCCAGATAGATTTTGGCATAATACAGTTGCCGCCCCACCGAATCCCGCGTCACACCGATCACCTCCGCCGCCACACCTGCCTTCCACGCCAATCCCAGCGCCGTCCGGCAGGCTGCCATGAAATAGGGCAGCACCGACGGAATGTAGATATGCAGCAGTTTTTTGCGGCGGCTCATGCGATAGACCTTCGCCATCTCAAGCAGCTTCCCATCCACTTCCGCGATGCCCTGGCTGACATTGGCATACACCACCGGCAGCACCATCAGAAACGCGATAAAAACCGGTACATACTGTCCCGTCAGCCAGACCAGCGCCAATATGATGAATGACGCAACCGGCGTGGATTTGATCACCGTGATAGCGGGCGAAAAAAATGCCCGCGCAAAACCCGACATCGAGCAGCCAATCGCCAGCAGCGTCCCCACAACGCTTCCCAGCGCAAATCCGGCGATAATCCGCCCCAGCGAATAAAACGCATACTGCCAGAATGACGCCGTTCGTCCGAGTTCCGTCAACCGCCGCAGCACCGTCAGGGGGGAAACCACCAGCAGTTCCATGTCCACCAAAACACAGACAAGCTGCCACAGTACCAGCCACAGTACTGCGACAGCCGTCTTGATGGCAATTTTCCGAATGTTTTTCAATCGCCGATACCGCCCTGATCAGCCGAGATAATAGAAAGCATCATCCGGCACCGCGCCGCCGACAGACTGGGGATCCGCCGCAAGCAGCACGTCAAGGAAGTTGGATACCGACTGCTTCATTTCGTCACCGGTCTTGCACACCAGGTTGCAGCCCGGCATGGCGGTTTTGGCGAGCGCTTCGTTGGGAATGATGCCCAGCGAAACCACATCCGCGGCAACCGCTTCGGTATCGTTCACTGCCGCGTCGGTGGAAGCGGCAAAGTCATTGAGGAAGGTCTTGAAAGCGCCTTCATTGTCCTTGAGCCAGTCGGCGCGCACCACCACCACGCCCTGCGCGATGGTGGTATCACAAACCTTGTTCCACTCTTCCTGCACATTGGTGACGGTAAAGGTCTTTTCGTTCTTCTTGAGCTGACCTTTGATGGCGGTTGCCTTCGGTTCCGGCACCATAATGGTCTGCACGTCGCCCTTGACAATCTTCGCCGTCAGTTCGTCCACCGTGAAATCAAAGTTTACCTTGGCATTCACACCGTTCTTTTCGATGAGATAGTTGAGGATATATTCGGGATTGGAACCCTGTACGGTGGAAGGCGCATAGATCGTCTTGCCTTCGAGATCGGCAACAGAGCTGACTTCTCCGGAGGTATCAATGAAATACAGCACGCCCAGTGTGCTGACCGCGGCGACCTTCACATTGCCGGTGGTAACCTTGTAGAGCTTTGCCGCAAGATTGGTGGGAACACAGACTACATCCGCTTCTCCCGAAGAGAGCATGGCAACCATCTGGGTTGGCTCCTCGGCAAACACCGTTTTATAGGTGTTGACATACTCGCTGCTGTCGTCGGAATAAGCCTCGGCAAAGGTCTTCTCCTGCGCCGCGAGCTTTGCCATAGACACGCCGGTGGGTCCGATCAGCGCGCCGACATTGACGGTGGTCGTTACCTGCGTTTTGGGTGCATCGGCATCGCTGCCCGATACCTTGTCGTTCTTGCCCGCGCAGGAAGCCAGCGCGGCGATCATGGCCAGCGACACAATCGTCGCCAGTACTTTGGAAATGGTTTGCTTCATACAGTTGTTTCCTTTCTGTGATTGTATGATTCAAAAGCCGCCGACGAAGCCGCCGACCGCGTTTTTGACAATTTTTTATGCTTCGTAGGACTGCTGCCGTTCTGTCCGGAAAACGGTAATCATCTTACCATCCCGCCGGATCAACGCCGCCTCTTCCAGCGCACTCAGCGCCCGATAGAGGGACGCTCGGGAGATACTCAGCCGATCCGCCAGTTCCACATAGCTCTTGAGCTTCACAAGTCCCCCGCTCTCCGATCCCATGGATTCCGTCGTAAGATAGTCCAGCAGCCTCTCTTCGGCACTGCCGCAGGAAAGCGTGTGAATGCGTCGGTTGAGAAACACCACCCGTCCGGTGAGAAACGCCAGACTGTTGGCAACGATAGCGGGATACACCCGCATGAGCTGCGTCACGTTGCCTGCCGGTACAAATGCCACACGACTCTTTCCGCCCGTTATGAGCGTCGTATAGGGCATTTGTCCGCCCCGTCCGGTCAGCGCGGCGATATCGAATCCATTACCCACGCCGGCGACGTTGAGCAACACAGTATCCTCTTCCCGGCGTCCGGAAAAAATGCGCACCGAGCCGCTCAGAACCACGCCCCAGCAGTTCTGCCGCAGGTCACGGGAAATCTCTTCCCCCGACAGAAAATCAAACACCTGCACGTTCCGGGAAAGCAGAAAACCGCTCACCTCGTCGGCGGTGCAGCCCGCAAAGATCGGACAGCGCATGGCAGCGGCAAGATCCGAGGCAACCCATTGACTCGCGGTCACGGTAATCGGCTCCTTCCTCGAAAAAGTGTATCATTTGCTACACTTTTTGATTGCTACGGAGATTATACGCCTTTGTTACCGGTTTGTCAAGCGTTTTTTCCGCTTTTTGGAAAAATGTTTTGACGTGTATTCCCAATTCATTCATATCTTTTTTGAACTGCTGTTACACCTTTCCGAACGAGCCGTGCTACAATAGGTTTACCGAATGCAACGGATTTATCAAATGCCCAATGGAGCATCATGTTTCATTGTCAGAAAGGAGCTATTATACTGATGAATCAACCGTCTCATCGTCCGACCTATCCGCCTTTCGGTCTGATTCTTACCGCCGTCGTACTGATCTGTGCGCTCATGTCGGGGCTGAAAACCATCGGCGGATGGGGTACCTATATAACGGAAAGCAAGCTGGAACGCTTCATGCGGGTACATGAACTCACCCTCGACGCTTACCCGCCGGAATTGCTTGACCTGATGGCACGCAATCCTGAAACCGAAGATTTTGTGGTAAACTATCCCATAAACAAAGAAAAAAACTTTGAGATTGATCTTTCTGCATACCGCAGCGCTTCCTCGGTGCCGCTGCTGATGCAATGGGACGAGCGCTGGGGCTATGAAACATACGGCAGCGGGCTTCTTGCCATGACCGGCTGCGGTCCCACCTGTCTCTCCATGGTCACCATTTACCTCACACACGACACGTCTTTTCATCCCGGCGCCGCCGCCGCGTTCAGCACTGCCCACGGTTACGCGGTCAAGGGCAACGGCACTTCCTGGACGCTGATGTCCGAAGGCGGTCCGCTTCTCGGTATGAACGTCAAAGAAATTCCCCTCGACCGCGACCGTCTGACCGAACAGCTTCGTCAAGGGCATCCGGTGGTCTGTATCATGGGACCGGGCGATTTTACCGACACAGGGCATTACATCGTCATGACCGGCATAGAGAAAGGAAAAATCCGCATCAATGACCCTAACAGCCGTTCCAATTCCCGGAAGCTCTGGGAGTTTGATGACATCAAGGGACAAATCCGCAATCTGTGGGCTTTCTCCGTATAACAGTGTGCCGCTGCCATAATCCGCTATCCGATATTCACAAAAAAAATCCCGAAAGGCTTGTTCTTTTCTTCATGCGGCATGGTTCCCAACCGCCAAAAACTGTGGTATAATCTGACGTATAGATTTCAGAAATATCGAGGTTGAAACCATGAGTATCTCATCACAAGAAAGACTTCGCAATATCGCCATTGTCGCCCACGTCGATCACGGCAAAACCACGCTGGTGGATCAACTATTGCGTCAGAGCGGCATTTTCCGTGAAAATGAAGCCGTTGCCGACCGCGTGATGGATTCGGGCGATCTGGAACGTGAACGCGGCATTACCATTCTCTCCAAGCAGACCGCCGTCATGTACAAGGGCGTCAAAATTAACATCATCGACACGCCCGGTCACGCGGACTTCGGCGGCGAGGTGGAGCGTATCCTCATGATGGTGGACGGCATTCTTCTGCTGGTGGACGCCTTTGAGGGCTGTATGCCTCAGACGCGTTTCGTACTCAAAAAAGCGCTGGGACTGGGCAAAAAGCCGATTGTCGTGATCAACAAAATCGACCGTCCCGGTGCGCGTCCCGCCGAGGTGATCGACGAAATTCTGGATTTGTTCATCGATCTGGGCGCCGACGAGGATCAGCTCGAGTTCCCGGTGGTGTATGCTTCGGGACGCGATGGCTATTCCTCGCTCGATCCGTCGAACATGGGACGGGATATGACCGATCTGTTTGAAACTATTCTCAAGGAAGTGCCCGCGCCTGTCGGCGACCCTGACGGCGCCGCTCAGGTGCTGTTTTCCAATATCGACTATGACGACTATGTGGGACGTATCGGCATCGGTCGTGTGGAACGCGGCAGCGTCAGAACCGGTCAGGCGCTTACACTCTGCCACCGCGACGGCACCACGCAGAATGTGCGCATCAGCCGTCTCTATCAGTTTGAGGGACTGCGGCGCGTGGAAGCGGAATCCGCCTCCGTGGGCGACATCATCGCCGTGTCCGGACTGACCGAACTCAACATCGGCGAAACGGTCTGCGATCCGACCTGCGTGGAGCCGCTCCCCTTCATCAAAATCGACGAACCCACTGTTTCCATGATGTTTATGGTCAACAATTCTCCCTTCGCCGGGCGGGACGGAAAATACGTCACCAGCCGAAATATCCGCGACCGTCTCTTCAAGGAAGTGGAAACCAACGTCGCCATGCGGGTGGAGGAAACCGATACCACCGACTGTTTCAAAGTTTCCGGTCGCGGCGAGCTGCATCTTTCCATTCTCATCGAAACCATGCGGCGGCAGAACTTTGAATTTCAGGTGTCCCGCCCGCAGGTCATCTACAAAACCGTGAACGGCGTGAAATGCGAGCCCATCGAACTGCTCATGATCGAAGTGCCGCAGGAATACGTCGGCGCGGTCATGGAGAAACTCGGCACCCGCAAGGCGGAGATGATCAACATGGATACCCGCGAAACAGGCATGACCCATCTGGAATTCAAGATTCCCGCCCGCGGTCTGATGGGGTATCGCTCCGAGTTTCTCACTGACACCAACGGCAACGGCATCATGAACCACGTCTTCGACGGTTACGAGCCGTACAAGGGGGATATCGCCGCCCGTCAGCAGGGCAGCCTGATTGCCCATGAAACCGGAGAGACCACCGCCTACGGCCTGTGGAATTCTCAGGAGCGCGGCAGAATGTTCATCGGTCCCAACGTGCCGGTCTATGAGGGCATGATTGTCGGCGCTTCGCCCAAATCCGAGGACATTGTCGTCAATGTGTGCAAAAAGAAACACGTCACCAACACCCGCGCTGCCGGTTCGGACGAAGCCCTCCGGCTGGTGCCTCATACCGAACTGAGTCTGGAACAGTGCCTCGAATTCATCGCCGACGATGAGCTCGTAGAGGTCACGCCTCATTCCATCCGTATGCGCAAGGTCATTCTTGACAAAGCCCTCCGCATGAAGGCATGGAGCAGAAGTAAAGAATAAAGAATAATGAATAATGAATAGTGAAAAAATAATAATAATCATAATATAAAGCGAGGTTTGAAAAACAATGTGTGAAATCAACAGCAGAAAAGTCGCTGTGGTTGGCTGTGGATTTGTGGGCAGCGCATCGGCATTCGCGCTGATGGAGAGTGGTCTTTTTTCCGAAATGGTGCTGATTGACGTCAGCCGGGAAAAAGCGGAGGGAGAAGCGCTTGACATCAGCCACGGTCTGCCCTTCGCCAAGCCCATGCAGATTTACGCGGGTGATTACAGCGATATCGCGGACGCCGCGGTCATTATCGTCACAGCCGGCGCCGGACAGAAGCCGGGTGAAACCCGCCTCGATCTGGTGAAGAAAAACGTGGGCATCTTCCAGTCTATTATTCCCCAAATCGCCAAGGTGAATCAGGAAGGTATCCTGCTGGTGGTTGCCAACCCGGTGGATATTCTCACGTATACGGCAGCCAGGCTCAGCGGTTTCCCCGAAAACCGCGTGTTCGGTTCCGGCACAGTGCTGGATACTGCCCGCCTGAAATATCTGCTGGGGCAGCATCTGGGTGTGGACAGCCGTTCCATTCACGCCTTTATCATCGGTGAACACGGTGACAGTGAAATCGCCGCGTGGAGCAGTGCCAATGTCTCCGGCATTCCACTGAACAGCTTCTGTGAAATGCGTGGGCATCATAATCATCAGTCCTCTATGGAGCGCATTGCCGATGACGTCAAAAACAGCGCCTATGAAATCATCAACCGCAAAGGCGCCACCTATTACGGTATCGCCATGTCGGTCAAGCGCATCTGCGAGGCAATCGTGCGGGACGAAAAATCCATCCTGCCGGTGTCCAGCATCCAGCACGATAATTACGGCATCAGCGGCATTGCGCTGAGTATGCCCGCCATCGTGGGCAAGAACGGCGTGGAGGGTACTGTCCCCATCGAACTGAACGGTCAGGAAGCACTTGCGCTCAAACGCTCCGCCGATACGCTGCAACAGGTCATCGAAACCTGCGGGATGGAATAAGTTTTCTTTATCACTTACTCAATAAAAATCATCAAAACGGGACACTCGTCGCTGCTGTCTCATTGAAAGACAGCAGCGGGAGTGTCCCGTTGTTTGGTGTGCGGTTATATTCCTGTTACGGTTCAGGCGTAACATCCGGCTCAGACGGTGTGGTTTCCTGCGTGGAAGAGTCGGGATCTGTGGGATCAGTCGGGTCAGTCGGGTCGGTTGGCTCTGCCGGATCGACCGGTTCGCTGGAAACCGGATCGGATGAAACCGCCGCTGTGACATTCAGTGTGAATTTTGCGCTGAATTTTCCGTCCTTGGTAGCCGCTGAAATCACACAAGACGTGGAATCACAGTTCTTAGGAACACAAATCGTAACCTCCTTGACGCCTGCCACGCTGGCAGCCGTATTGTCAAAACTGCCGAAACGCGCGGCATCGGTATTGCCCGTGCGCCAGACAATATCGGTTGCGGCTGCATCGGAAGGATCAGTCCGCAGTGCCACTTTAAAAGAAGAACCGGCAGTCACATCTTTCCCGGAATAGTCGAATGAAAGACCTTTTACAGTCGCGGTCTTGACAGTCACATTGAAACCACCGGCAAACTTACGATCCTGGGAAATAGCTGTCACACGGGCGGTGCCAACCTTCAAAGCCGTGACTTTGCATGACTTGCCCTGATTGGTAGAAAAAACGGAAATAACGGAATCATCGCCTGCCACCCAAAGGCATTCGGTTTCTGTGGCATCCGCCGGGGTATAGATCGCATTGGCTGTCATGCTCTGCCCGATTTCCAGTGTAATTTCCTCAAAGCCGAACGAAAGTGATCGGAGCGCAACAGTCTTGCCTTTTTTGGTGGTTTGCGTCTGATTTTGGGTTGTGCGTGTGATGCCTCCCGGGAGATTTCGGGGAACCGTCTCGGTCGTACTGGGCTTGTAACCGTTGCGCGGCTCTATTTCCACGCCCTGCGTATCCACGGCATACACCGGCACAAAGCCCTTCACAGTCTGATCGGAACTGCTCACTTTGTAATACTGTCCATACACGTCGTAGATTAACAGCGTACTGCCGCCGCTCAGATGGGACACAATCTCCGTATCGCTGGAAGCGCCGGAATACACAGAGGTCATATCATACAAAATACCGGTTGCCAGCACATCCTCCGACCCCATGACCATATCTGTCTGTCCGCCATCCGGAAGCAATCCCCTGCGGCGCAGCGATGATTGACCGTTGCGGGCATTCATAACCACAGCCGCCACAGTAACTGCCAGCGCCAGCGACACTGCAGCCAGCGCCGTAATTCCCACACGGAATCGGGAACGGCGCGCCAACAGAGAAGAACCCGCAGTCTGCGGCTTATCCTGCATATGCTGCGCATTCCGTATCTCCTCCGCGCCGGAAAAAACATCGGTTTCCATGCCGCCAGCATCATTCCATTCATCCGGCGAAAAGCTTTCCGTGGCATTGAGGCGGTTCATTCTGGTGTTTTCCTGTTCCTGCATGTCTATACCTCCCATTGTATCCATATATCCTGCACAAATTCTATCATTTTTATCTAATAATATCATATCATCCGAGCGGACATTTGTCAAGTCTTGACTGACCTCAAAGAACCCATCTGGAGAGAGAATACCGGATGCTTATAAAAAAATAGAAAAAAACGTTGACATATAAGTGCCTATGTTATATAATCCCGACTTCAACAGTTGAAAGGAAAGCAAAAAGCCGCAAATAGCCTAGGGAAGGGGGTTTGCGGCTTTTTTGAGGTATACAAAAATGTTGTATGGAAATGCTAACCGGAAATTTTTTTAAATTTTTTATTCAGC
>JAFPUM010000039.1 GCA_017395425.1 Clostridia bacterium
CCCCGTTGTAGAGGTTGGCGTAATTTGCTTTGGTGGGGTTCCCCGTTTGCATTCGCCCTTCCCCGTTGTAGAGGTTGGCGTAATTTGCTTTGGTGGGGTTCCCCGTTTGCATTCGCCCTCCCCCGTTGTAGAGGTTGGCGCGTCTCGCTCGGCAGCACGTTGTGCTGCCTCGTGGGACGCTGTCCCACTCCCTGCCGGTGGCGCTGCCCCCGAACCCCTGCCAGGGAGCTCACCCCCTGGACCCCGCGCCGCTGCGCGGCTAATTGGCGCTTCGCGCTTTTTCTTTATTCATTACTTCCGTTCCAGCGTGATACGTCCCAGCTTTCCGGCACGGTATTCGTCCAGCAGCATTACCGAAACCCGCTCATAATCATATTCCCCACCGCGCAGCATCATTCCCCGCTTACGGGCAATGGTTTCCATCAGTTCCAGCGGTTCCACGTCCTGTGCTGTCTCCAGCTTATAGCGTTCGCACAGCCGTTCGGGATAATACAGGCTCATCTCCCGCAGCAAATCCAGCGCCAGCGATTCCACATCCACCACCGCGTCCTTGACCGCGCCGGTAAAGGCAAGCCGCCGTCCCACCTCGGGATCGTCGAATTTCGGCCACAGTACGCCCGGCGTGTCGAGCAGTTCGATACCTCCGCCAATCGTAAACCACTGGTTGCCCCGTGTCACGCCGGGTTTATCCGCTACCCTTGCCTTGGCGCCCTTCGCCATACGGTTGATAAAGGACGATTTGCCGACGTTGGGAATACCCACTACCATCAGCCGGATACTGCGTCCGCCCATGCCTTTCTCCTGCCAGCTCCGGATTTTATCGGAAAGCATGGTACGCACCTCATCGGCGAAACGGTTGAGACCCTTGCCGGTCTTGCAGTCACAGGCAATCGCACGCACGCCCTGCCGCGCAAACCAGCCAATCCACCGGTCGGTGGAAGCCGCGTCCGCCACATCCGCCTTATTGAGCAGCACCAGCCGCGGTTTTCGTCCCACAATGTCGTCAATATCAGGGTTGCGGCTGCTCATGGGAATCCGCGCGTCGAGAATCTCGACCACACCGTCCACCAGCCTGAGACATTCCTCCATGCGGCGGCGGGTCTTGGTCATATGCCCCGGATACCACTGAATCTGCTGTCCCGCGCCGACATAGTTCTTTTCCGCCATCAGTCCAGACCTCCGACGCGCTCGAAAGGATAAATGCGGAAAATCGCCCGTCCCATGATATAATCCTCGTCCACCATGCCCAGTCCGTCGGCGCGGCTGTCAAAGGAATCGTTGCGGTTGTCGCCCATGACAAACACCTTGCCCTTGGGAACCGTGAGGGGATATTCATAGGCATTGCCCGCGCTTTTCAGATCCTCTTCGAGAATATAATTTTCATTGAGTACCACACCGTCCACTGTGACGGTATCGTTCTCCGGGTCGAGCGCGATGGTCTGACCCTCCACGGCAATCACACGCTTGATCAGCGGCTCATTGTCATGGGAATTGGGCTGGGTAATCACCACAATGTCGCCATTGGACGGCGTAAAGAACAGGCTGTTGAGAATCACTCGGTCACCGCTGATCAGCGTCGGGTTCATGGAAGGTCCCGACACACTCACCACACGGAACACAAACGTGAAGAGAATGACCACAATGGACAACGCAAACGCAATCGCCTCCAGCCACTCGTACAGTTCCACCATCAGACCGCCGGACTTCTGTTCCTCTTCGTTTGGTACATAATTGCTGCTCATCTGAAAACCTCCATACGACGCCGGGATTCCTCCCGCCATCTTTCAAAATAAGTATCCTGTTCATTATAAACCTTTTGCCGACAGATTAAAAGAGAGGATTTGCAAATTTTTTGTTTTCTTCTGTTTTTTTCTTCCTCTGACAAAAAAGAAGGAACGAAGCCGAACACGGCAACGTCCCTTCCCCAGTCCGTTCTTCCGCAAATAGCAGAAAGTACGGTTTTACTTCTTGATGAGTTCCTTGACCTTGGCAGCCTTGCCCACGCGATCACGGAGATAATAGAGCTTGCTTCTTCTGATCTTACCGTGGCGGACGACCTCAATGCGATCCACAGCGGGCGCATTCACAGGGAACACTCGCTCTACACCCACGCCATAGGATACACGGCGCACGGTAAAGGTTTCGGACACGCCGCTGCCTCTGCGGGCAATTACGGTGCCTTCAAACATCTGGATTCTTTCTTTTTCACCTTCACGGATTCTGACATACACCTTGACGGTGTCGCCGATCTCAAAAGAAAGCGGCTGGGCTTTCATGCTGTCGGCTGCGATGGATTTCAACGCTTCTGCTGCATTCACTGGTAAAAACCTCCTCAAAAATTTCAGACATTCATACAGCGCATTCCGCGCCCAGAGGAATATCCGCTTTGTCTGCGGCAAAGCCGCCACGGCTCTGCCTGCGACGGAAGAATGATCCTGGGACAATCTCCTGCCCGACGCCGGTGAGGGCGTCTCTCTACGGCACTTCTTCGCGCCGCCAATCCCCAAATGTACGCCGCAAGAAGAACCGCGTACACCGGAATGCTGCCTTCACAAAGTCTTGTCTGCTCCGGCAACTTGTAGATTATACCACATGCCATTCAAAATTGCAAGTGTTTTTTCGGATTTTTTTCGGGAAAAGGGATTTTTTATGAAAAATCCCCCGCCCCATGGAAAAAACGAAGTGAATGAAACTAATGATGCTTCTCACTCTTCTTTCCCTTATTGATCGGTTTCGGCGGTCTGGAACGGGGGGCTTCTCCCTCGCCTTTCTTACCGCCGCGACCTGATGGTTTGCCGTTTCTTCTTGCGCCGTCCCCCGGACGTTCCGGTTTTCCGCCGCCATGACGGACATTCCGCTCCTCTTCTCCGGCGCCGCGGCTGTCCCGGCGTCCCCCTCTGCCGCCTCTGGCACGACGGGAATCGTTCCGACCGTTCTCGTTCTCTTCCTTCCGGACGGTTTCTTCTGCCTCATAGGGTTCTTCCGGCAGATCGTATCCCGCCGCGTCTTCAAAACGCTCGGTTCCGCTGCGGCTGATGCGGTAACTGCCGTCCTCCAATTCTACCATACGGTACACCTTCGGTGCCGCTTCGGGGTTGTCATTCAGACGCACCTTCACCTTGCCCGCTACCAGTTCCCGCTCCACCACGACGCCGTCGCCGTCCGGCGTGCTCACCGACGTGCCCGGTGCGGGCAGCAGCTTCATGAGTTCCTCATAGGTATCCTGCTCGTGTTTGAGACAGCACATCAGGCGGCCGCAGGTGCCGGATATCTTGACGGAATTGAGCGAAAGCCCCTGCTCCTTCGCCATCTTGATGGAAACCGACTGGAAATCCCCCATAAACTGCTTGCAGCAGAACGGGCGGCCGCATACACCCAGTCCGCCCAGCATTTTGGCTTCGTCGCGCACCCCGATCTGACGCAGTTCGATGCGCGCCCGGAACACACTCGCCAAATCCTTGACCAGTTCACGGAAATCCACACGTCCTTCCGCCGAAAACTTAAAGACAATCTTGCTGTTGTCAAACGTATATTCCGCTTCCAGCAGGTTCATCGCCAGTCCGTGCGCCTTGATCTTCTGACGGCAGATGTCAAACGCACGTTTCGCTTTGCGCTGATTTTCCTCCATACGCGCCATATCGCTCTCTGTCGCCTTCCGGATAATGGGCTTGATATCGCGGTTGAGCTCACGGTCATTGATATGCCGCCGATCCAGCACAACTTCGCCGCACTCAATTCCCCGCGCCGTCTCTACCACCGCATAACTGCCCACTTCCAGCGTCTCTTCGTTCGGGCTGAAATAGTAGATTTTCCCGCCCTGCTTAAATCGTACACCAATAATCTCTGCCATATTACCTCCGCTGTAACACAATCGCCAGCCTTGTAGAAAAAAGCGGCATATTGATATTAATTCCAAGCCAATCGCTCAGCGTTTGTATTTCTTCGATCTGTTTCATGAGTGCCGCCGGGGGAATCAATGTGCCCAGCCGCAGCACCTCGGCGTCCGGATGCTCCAGTGTATCCTGCGCCCCCACCGAAACCGTCAGGGCGCGGCGAAGCGCCTCGCTCAACCGCACACAGACCCTCGCCGCCAGCAGACGATCCCGTCCGATATGTCCGCAGGCTGCCGCCAATGTCAGCTCGCTGCCGCCGCACATCGCTGTCACAATCTCCCTTGTGAGCGTATCCGCCAAGGCATCCGCGTCCTCTGTACCGTCTCGGTCAGCCGGCTGAAGCGCCCGCAGCGTCTCGCCGAGATTTCCCCCGTTTTTCCCGCAGACTTCCGCCGTCTCTGCTATGTCCCACGCCGGATGCAGACGGCACAGAAAAGCCGCCCCTTCCTCCGGCTTCACGGGGCAGAGCGTCACCATCCGCCCGCGGGAACGGATGGTTTCCAGCAGGTGCATCGCCGAGCGGCAGGTCATCACGAATACCGCCTTCGGCGGCGCTTCCTCAAAAAGCTTGAGAAACGCGTTTTGCGCGGCGGACTGCATATTGTCGCAGTCTTCCAGCACAAACACCCGTTTGTCCGCCTCATTGGGAGCGATATAGGCATCGGTCCGCACCTTCCGCACCGCGTCGATGGAGATAGCGTTTATTTTCCCGCTCCCCGTCACTACGGTCAGGTCGGGATGAATGCCGCTGCGCACCTTGCGGCAGTGGGAACATTCCCCCGCCCACGGCTGCGGACAGGTACACATCGCACCCTGCGCAATCAGCCGCGCAAAGGTCGATTTGCCCAGACCGTCGGCGCCTTCCAGAATCCACGCGTGCGGCATACGTCCTTCCGCTGTCATTTCCGCCAGCGCGGTCACGGTCTCCCGGTTGCCGCAGAACAGCCTTGAAAGATTTCTGAGGGCATCCGCCGCGCTATCGGTCAGCATTTCACAAAATTCTCCACGTCCAGCACGAAAATCGCCGCGCCGCCTACCGTGACTTCCACCGGCACACTCTTGAACAGCGTGAAGTCAAATTCCGTCTCATCGCCCACCACCTGTTTTCTCTTGTGCGAGAAGGTTTTGATGATCTCAATGACCTCCTCCACCTTTTCATCCTCCGTGCCGATGAGGAAGGTGGTATTTCCCGCCTTGAGGAAGCCGCCCGTCGTGGACAGCTTGGTGGCAATAAATCCCTTGGCGGTCAGATGATTAGCGACGGCAGAGCTGTCGTCATTATTGACAATGGCAAGCAAAAGCTTCATAAATAATCAACCTCTCCGGATACGCCGCCCGAAAAAACAGAACCACCGCGGCGCTTGCAAAAATAAACAGTTCTATTGTAACACACTTATCTCATGAATTCCAGTGTTTAACAGAATTTTTACGCATTTGTCATCCACCCGTTCACCGGGCATGACAATCGGCACTCCCGGCGGACAGGGACACGCCGCCTCCGCCGCAATCCTCCCCGCTGCCTGCTCTGTCGGCACCCGCACACTGCCCTGTCTGAGCGCCGCGCGCGGGGGCATAGCCATGGACGGCAGCACCGTCTCTCCCGCGGGCAGCGATATCGGCGCCCGCACGGGAAAACGTTCCATCGCACGGCGCAGCACCGCAATATCCCGCTCGCTGTTGAACGGCGTGAGAATAAAGACCACCGCTGCGCGGTCACTGTGTTCGCATTCCGCGCCCTGCATCCGGAAATAATCCGCCGCTTCCTCTCCCCCATAGCCCACCGCCGATGGCAGCAGCGTCAACCGCACCGGGTCGCATTCTCCTTGGGGCAGACCGAAACCCACTTCCCGCGCGAGTGTACGCAGCCCGTCCACCGTCTCCGCCAGACGGCGGAAAGCTGCCATACCGTCCCGCGCCAGCCATGCCCGCGCCACATCCAGCGACGCCATGGTCAGATAGCAGGGGCTGGTGGAGCCGAACAGCGCCATCGCGGATTTCAGCCGCGGAGCCGCGTCCGGGTCGGCACAGTGCAGCCACGCGCCGCCGGTCAGGACGGGCAGCGTCTTGTGCGCCGAACAGGCGGATGCCGTCGCGCCGCATTGCAGCGGATGAAGTCCGAAGGCAATCAGATGGGTGCCGTGTGCGTTGTCAACCAGCAGCGGCACACCGTATTGCCGACAGACTGCCGCAATGCCATTCAGGTCGGAGAGGCAGCCGTAATAATCGGGCGAGGTGAGATAGACCGCCGCCGCGCCGGGATGAGCGGTCAACGCCGCCGCCGCTTCTGACGGCGCAATCCGTCCGGGCAGTCCCTCGCCCGCGTCCCGGCTGTGCGCCAGCCATACCGGACGCAAATCCAGCAGCATCGCCGTATTGACCGCGCTGCGGTGGAGGTTGCGCGAAAAAAGCACCGTATCGCCCGGTTTTGTAAAGGCTGCCAGCATCCCCTGAATGGCAAGTGTGCAGCCTCCCGCCGAAATCGCCGTGTCCGCCGCGCCGAAGAGTTCCGCCGCGCGCCGTTCCGCTTCCCGGATAGCGCCGCTGCACTCAAAAAGGGAATCGGTTCCGGGCAGCTCGGTTAAGTCCATCCAAAGCGGCAGCGACAGCAGATCCGCCGCCTGCCCCTTATGCCCCGGCGTATGAAAGGACGCTCTTCCCTGCGCGGCGTAATCACACAGGGCTTCATACAACGGCGCGTCCTGCCGGATTTTTTCTTGCTCCGTCACCTGCTCACGCGGCTCCTTTCCTTCTCTGCCGAATCCACCGGCTCAGCCTGACCAGCCAGACCACCCTGCCCCGCTCCGGGTCATAGGCAAAGACCACCGCGTACACGCCGAAGGCTGCCAGCGCTGTCACTGTAACCCATATGCCCAGCCGGAGCAGCGGCGTATGGTATACAAAGCGGATGTCGGAATGTCCCTCCGGACAGACCACCGCCATAAAGCCGACGTTGACCTTTTCGATACGCACCCGCTTTCCGTTGACATACGCCTGCCAGCCCTCCTGCCACGGAATGCTGAAGAACACCGCGTTCTTCCGCGACAGATCGACGGAAGCCGAGAATCCCTCCCGGTCGGTGCGGAAATCATAGCAGCATTCCCGCGCACGGTCGGCGCAGTCCGACAGATAGCTGCTCTCATGGAAGGCGGTCATATTGTTGGGGAGCGGCGTCAGAATGTCGCTGAGCCGCTGCTCCTGCTTCGGACTGCTGAGTACCAGCGCCCGCAGCATCAGACTGGCGTGGTCGCCCGTCGCAAACGCCTCTTCCATGTTTTTCTGCGAAATATAGTAATCATAGGTAAAGCCATACGGAATATAGCCGTCATTCTGCCAGACGTCATACCCGCCCTCGGTTTTGAGATACGACCATCCCGGCATCCTGGTTTCCCTGATCTGCCCGTCCACCACGGTTTTCTGCCGGAACTCACCTTTTTCGGCATTGTCAAAGAGATATTTCACGCTGAGCAGCGAACGTATCGCGTACACATCGGTGCCGGGACGGCTGCCTACGCCGCGTTCCACACCCACCGATTCGTAAAAGTCCATCACCGACGGCGGCACGATCGAGTGAAACGCCTGAATGCAGGAGGTGTCCCAGAACATGCCCATATTGTCCATGTCCTTGTAAAAGTCCACGCGGTACTGCGCTTTTTTGAGACCGGGCAGATGAATGTTCTCTCCGCGGCTGAGAGCATAGGGAATGATATAGTCCCGGCTGTCATAGGAGAGCGTCTTGCCCTGCCCGATGAAAATGATACAGGTCGCGGCATACACGGTCACAATGCCCGCCATGCCCAGCGAGTACACCCGCATCCGGTCTTTTTCCCGCAGCAGTTTCAGCAGCATCGCCGTCATCATCAGCGACAGCATCGCAATCGCCACATAAATCCAGAAACGGTCACGGTATTCCATCAGACCGAATTCCAGCGGAATCTCCTTTTCCTCGTCGGGCAGCGTCTTGACCATGAAGCCAATGCCGAAGGCAATCGCCGCCGTAATGCCCGCCGCCCATTTCACGGCGCGATCCCAGTTCATATCGCTGTTGCTGAGTGCCATCACGGTCGCCAGCGCATTCATCAGCGTAAACAGAAAGAACCAGCGGGCATAATAGGTGGCGCTCAGGAGCTGGAAGGACGCATTGAGAATCGGGATAAACGCCATGAAGAAGCAGATGATGATCATCCGGCGCAGCCAATGTCCCTTGCGTCCCTGCAGCCACGCGATCACGCCGGTCATGCCGAACAGCGGCAGACAGGCTGCCACGGAACCCCATTTGGTATTGGAATCGGGGGTGAAATTGGGACGGGCAGGCAGGTCGGGCGGGAAGAAGAACGCTTCCAGTATATTCAGATAGCGCTGCGGCTTGGCATAGACCAGCGCGTTCCAGCCGTACAGCTTCTGCTCCGTGCGGGGATTCTGCGCCACTTCCCACACCGACGGCAGCACCATCACGCCCGCCATCGCAAAGCCCAGCACCGTCTCAAACGCCAGCGTGCCGAATTTGCGGGGTGTCAGCCGCCATTTCTTGCTGCCTGCCAGCCGCACAAAGAAGTAAATCGCCACAAAACACGCCTCTGCCACAAAGAAGTAATAGTTGACAAAGGCATTCACCGCCACTGTCACGGCAAACCAGCCCCGCCGGTCATGCTCCATGAATTCTTCCAGCGCGATGAGCATCAGCGGGAAAAACACCATCGGCTCGTGAAAATGGTTGAAAAACATATTGAACACGGAAAATCCCGAAAAGGCATACATCATGCCGCCCATCACCGCGAATTCGTCGTAACGCGTGAAGCGGCGGATATAGGCGTACCCCGTGGTCGCGCAGCAGCCGATTTTCAGCGCCAGCAGCGGACCGATCAGGTACGGCACCGCGCCCGACGGCAGCAGCAGCGTCGCCAGAAAGAAGGGCGAACCGAGATTGTAAAAGCTGTACGACCCGATGAGGTTCACGCCCAAGTCTGTCTTGAAATCCCAGCCGAATTCTCCCTTGTGCAGCGCGTCGTGAACGTGCATATAAAACGGATACTGCTGCACGTTGAAATCGCCGTAGAGCAGGAAATACCCCTTGTCATACACGATAAAAGGTATCATCACGCACAGTGCCGTCAGAAAGCCGACCGCCAGCACATAGCCATAGCGCCCCTCCCGCCTGACATAGGGAGAACGGCGCAGCCATTCCCACCAATCGGGTCGTTTGTTTGTGGTTGTCATTTGGCAGACCTCCGTTTTGTATATCGTTCTCTGTCGTCGCGCGGGAAAATCCATTGCAAAAAGTTCCGTTGCATGATCCGCCCGTTTCGGTTGAAAAGATACCGCAGCACCAGCGTCAGGGACACCGCCATCAGACAGACATTGAAAAACGCGTTCCATACGGCAAAGTCATAATGATGTCTCACCCACCACGCGCCGTTTGAAATGACCGCTTGCTGTGCCGGTATCATGCTTTGGTTCGTCGCGCGGCGTCCTGTGCGATAGCCTTCCCACCAGCCGGTACGTTCCAGCACGCTGCCCAGCACCCGCGCCTGATTGAAGAAGATTACCGCCGATTGCAGTGAGAACAGCGTCAGCAGACGCCTGTCCGCCAATTGCAGAAAGCCCCCCATCAGAAACAGCAGCGTGATGATCTGATACCGCTCGTGCTGCCGGCAGGTCAGCATAAAGATACATTCCGTCAGCATATACGCCGCCAGCCAGTGCGAGTGCCGCTTCCCGCGGAGATACACCGCCGGCACCGCCGCCACGGCTGCCAGCAGAAAGAATTTGCCCAGCAGCGATACGCTCACCCCCGGCAGGAACCGGATATCGTCGCTCACGCCGTTCAGTCCCAGCAGCATATAGATATTGTCGGCATTCATGGTGATGTAGGGATACTTGTCCACCCCGTCGGCATACACCGTGAGCGGCTGGAAAAAGCCTGCCGCACGGTCGGATGAGGCAATCGCGCCGCCGATCATGAAGGGCAGATAAATCACGGCAAAGGTTCCCCCCACAGCCCCCGCAAACCGCAGGAATTTTTTTGCGCCGCGCTGCCACCGCCGGTCAGACCAAATCCTGCCGGAACGCATATGCTGTAAGAAGTGACCGTCCCGCAAGGTGCCGAAACAGATATACCATATTTCCATGCCCACCACCGGCGTCAGATACAGCCCCTGGAGCTTGGTGGCACACATCGCCGCAAAGAGAACGCCCGACAGGGTCACGCGCTTCTGCGCCAGCGCCTCAAAAAGCAGCGCCGCCAGACAGATCAGCACGCAGTCGGTCTGACCCCAGAACGCGCAGTTGAAGACGGTCGCCGGATTGACCGCCCACAGCGCCGCTGCCATCATCCCGGCGGAAGCATTCCTGCGTCCTCCCAGACGGTACAGCACCGCGCAGGTCAGACTGTCCGCCAGACAGGGAAAGCACTTGATTGCCAGCATACGGAAGGGCGCATATCCCTGAAATTCCGTCAGGCGCATCAGCCGTCCCACCAGATACAGCGGATAGAGATAGAGCGGCGGATAGTCCAGTGAGGTCACATGGGTATAGGCGCTGAAAAAGCCGTCGCCCAGCTCCATGCCCCACATGAGGTTCCATTCGGTGTCGTAGGCATTCAGATAGCCGCCCGCCACGGTCAGCCGCAGCAGCAGCGCAAAGCAAAACAGAATTGCCCCGAACTGCCGTTCCAGTCCTTCGTCGGGACGGTGTCCCGCGCTCGGGCGGTCGTCGTATAAGCGGTTTCGCTTCCGGTTCATATGGTCACCTGATTCCCATCAATATGGTCTGTCATTCATGATACCATATTCTTCGCCTCATTGCAACCACACAAAAATATTTTCTCACCGCGAAAAAACTTTGGCGCTCCCCTGCCTTTACAAATTCGGCCCTATTTTGTATAATAGCCGGTATAAAAACCGCTTTTCCCCATAGAAAGGAATGATTCTCATGCGTTTTGAACAGCTTTATGAAACCATGAAGGACTATTTTGAAACCAAAGACTATGCCGCGTTCGGCAGCGGCGTTTATTCCTATGAGTTCGACGTGACCGGCGAGGGGGCGGGCAAATTCTATCTGGAAATCCGCGACGGCGCGCCCGCACTCGAACCCTATGATTACAAAAACAGCACCTGCGGCTTCCGCATCAGCTCCGGTCATCTCGAAAAGCTCATCGACCGCCGCCTCTCCCCCATCAACGCCTACACCTCCGGCTGCCTCCGCATCCGGGGCGACGTCTCCGCCGCCTTCCGTCTCGCGGATGTGCTTCATATGAGTGTTTAGCAAGGAATATTCACAAGAAATAATACCCCTCCGTACCGTGAAAACCGTGCAGGGGGGTATCTTTGCCCCGGAAGGCATCAGCACAGGTGCGCCAGTTCCTCCTTGAGCTTGGCGATGATCTTTTTTTCGAGGCGTGAGATATACGACTGGCTGATGCCCAGCAAATCCGCCACTTCCTTCTGCGTATGCTCCTCCTGTCCGAACAGTCCGAAGCGCAGCGACATAATCCGCTTCTCCCGCTCGTCCAGACGGTTGACCGCCTCCCGCAGCAGGTCGCATTCATTCTCCTCTTCGATGCCTATGCTCACGCTGTCGGGGTCGCTCCCCAGCACGTCGGAAAGCAGCAGCTCATTCCCGTCCCAATCAATGTTCAGCGGCTCGTCGAGCGAAATCTCCCACTTGACCGAGCCGGTTTTGCGCAGATACATCAGTATCTCGTTTTCAATGCAGCGTGACGCATACGTCGCCAGCTTGATGCTGCGTTCGGGGGAAAAGGTGTTGACCGCCTTGATCAGACCGATGGTGCCGATGGAAATCAAATCCTCCAGCCCGACGCCGCTTGATTCAAACTTGCGCGCAATATACACCACCAGCCGCAGATTATGGGTGATAAGCGGTTCGCGGGCGCTCTCGTCCCCCTCCATGATACGGCAAAAAATCGCCTGTTCCTCCTCGTTGGAGAGGGGGGCAGGCAGTGTTTCCGGACCGTTGATATAGTGTACGGGCGGTTTATGCAGCAGCCGACGCATCAGCGAAATGATCTGTCTTCTCCATCTCTCCCGCCTCGCGGCATGTGTGGTCTGCACCTTTCCTGTCAATTCTTTCATGCTTGTCGCTTTCCTTTTCTCACTTCATGAATAATCCTGGGTGTACAATTCCGTCGTAGGCGCCGTCTTCCATCTGCTCCGATACCGCTATGTAGCAGCCCTCCGGCGTTATCTCCCGTTTTCCGTCATAAATCACCAGCCGGTCGGGACGAAACGCCGCCAGCAGTCCGCCGCCTCCCACCGTGGCATAGGGTATCAGCCGGACATGCCGCGGCAGCGCCTCTCCCCCGTCCGGGAGTCGGCTTGACAGCCGCGTAAAACCCTCCGGCAGCAGTCCCGCCACCGCGCTCTGCCGCACCACAATCACCGGCGCGCCCGAAAACGGTTCGCTCAGTCCGTTCCCTGTATCGCACAACAGCCGCAGTGACACCGTGCGGCTGCCATAGGTCATTGCCGCCTCACAGATTCTGCCGCGCAGTTCCATTCTCGAGGCAATCTTTCCCGCCACCGTGATAACGGCATAACACCCGGCAGTCGCGCCCATCACAAACAGCGGCGACAGCGGAAAATAGATCACACCGTTGCGGTACACCATGCCGCCCGGCGACAGCGTCAGCCACAGCGCCAGCATTGTCCCCCCGAAGCCCAAGGTTACGGCGCACACCACCAGCATCTGCCGCGCAAAGCGCCGTCCGCCGCCCCAGCCGAATGCCGCCAGCACCATGACCGCCGATACCGCCAGCTTGAACAGCGTTCCCTTCACCGCGTCCATGCGCGGCAGGAAAAGGGTCAGCGACGACACCGCTCCCAGCACCGCCGCCAGACAAAGGCGCGTCGGGCTGATCCTTATCCGCAGAATCCGTCCCGACGACAGCAGCAGAAAATAGTTGACAAAGAAATTGATCGCCAGCAACACATCCACATACACGGTCTGTTTCAGTCCCGTCACCCTCTTTCAACGTCTTATTATAGTATCATACCTATGCGGACATGTGTCGGATTATGTCGAACCTCTCCAAAAAAAATCCGGTGTATCTTTCTCTTCCACAGCCTTATCATACAAACCCGGTGAAACGCATACATATTGGAAGATTAAAAAAAGCATGAACCGGTCGGTTCATGGGGAAGGCAGAGCAAGCAATGATACAATATACTCCCGAAGGCATTTTATTCCATACAAAACGAAACACCGATATGACCGCCGGTACCGCCGCCCTCACAAGAGCCATGGAGCATAACGAGATTCTCGAAGCCCGTGCCGTCCTCTGCGACAGCGGGCACAATCTCATTGTGGATCTCGGCTGCATGAAGGGCGTGATTCCGCGGGAAGAAGGCGCGCTGGGCATCGCCGAGGGAACCACCCGCGATATTGCCGTGATCTCCCGCGTGGGCAAGCCGGTATGCTTCACCGTCAAGAAAATCACGTCCGACCGCCACGGTCTTCCCTACGCCACGCTGTCGCGGCGCGACGTCCAGCAGCGCTGCATGGAACAGTATATTTCCCGCCTGCGCTGCGGCGACGTCATCGACGGACGCATCACCCATCTGGAACCGTTCGGCGCCTTCGTGGACATCGGCTGCGGCATCCCTTCTCTTATGAGCATCGACACCATGTCCGTCTCCCGCATCGCCCACCCCTCCGACCGCTTCACCGTGGGAATGGATATCAAGGCGGTCGTCCTCCGCCGGGAACCCCAGGGCAGAATCTCGCTGAGCCACCGCGAACTGCTCGGCACATGGGAAGAAAACGCCGCGCTCTTTCATGTCGGAGAAACCGTCACGGGCACCGTCCGCTCGGTAGAGGAATACGGTGTGTTTGTGGAAATCATGCCCAACCTGGCGGGACTTGCCGAGCGGCGCGACGGCATTGAGCCCGGCTGCGGCGCCAGCGTTTATATCAAGAGCATGATTCCCGAACGCATGAAAATCAAGCTGGTGCTGGTGGATACCTTCCGCTGCGACACACCTCCCTCCCCTCCCCACTACTTCTTCTCCGGCGCCCATATGGATCGCTTTGTCTATTCGCCCCCCTCCGCCGAAAAACGCATCGAAACCGTGTTCTGACCGGTGTTCTTCCCTTCACGCAGAAAACACGCCAAAAAAGCCGCCGCAGTGACAGAAATCACCTGCGGCGGCTGTTCGTCTGTTGTGTCATCCCGAGGCGGATCATGATTAATCGTAGTAAGCCTCAAGAACCTCCACTTTTTTGATGTACACAGTGGTATAACCGTATTTGTCAGTCTTCAGACTGGAACTGGAAGTCATCTTGACCTTGGAACCGGGGATAATATCCTCCACTTCACAGGGATTGCCGTCTTCATCGATAAACTCACAGTTATCCGTCTCAAACCGGATATAAAGCTTGTCCGGATCGCCGGTGTAAGCGCCGTCATCCTTGTCAAAATGATCCAGTTGAGCACTGCCTGAGTCGATGGTTACAACTTTTCCGATGATATACTGCTCACCGAAAAAGAAGGTGTTGCGCACAAAAATAACCGCAAGCACCATCACCACAGCCAAGGCAAACAGAATGCAGGCCTGTTTTCTCTCTTGAATAAATTCCTTCAAAAAAATAACAACCGCTTCCTTTCATCACTGAATTGATACTACTATTATATCACCTTTGTCCGAAAAATCAACACAAAAATGAAAGATAATCTGATTTTTTTATGATAATCGCGAAACGCACCGGAAAACCGTCATTTTTCCAGCAGCATCTTCCGGCAGAAAAATCTTCCCGTTTCGGTCTTGAACAGTGTATCGTATGTGTTTTGCACCCCTTCGCGGGAAACATCGTCTTCATAGAGACTGATCAGCGTATCCGCTTCCGCCAGTATGCGATGCTCTATGCTTTCGATCTGCTCATAGGTGTGATGATGCGCCACCAGCCAGCAAACACGTTCGATCACCTGCTCCTCAAATCCCAGCGCTTGCATCATATCACGGCAGAGCGGCGGTCCTTCCTGTTCCCGGAGCTTTCCGTCGCACCTGCCGTATTTCAATTCGCACCAATGAACGGCAATATCGTGTACCGCTGCCGCCGCTTCCAGTACAAACAGCGTTTCCTTGTCCAATCCTTCCAGCATCCCGATGATCCGCGCCAGATCATGCACCTTCAGAAAGTGATGTATCCTGCACGGGTCGCCCTTGTAGTAGGAGATCATCGCACCCAGCAGTTGGGAGATTTCCGCCATATCTTCCACGTCCTTTTCCGATCACTATCCGTTCTATGGAACTATGCAGAATTTAATCAGTCATTTTCTGCTTAAAAATACAGTTTGCCTGCGTGTTTCAGCAAGTGAAATGTATTAATTATTTCTGCATCGTTCCTATTATACCATGGTTCCGGGCGGATTGCAATCCCTTCCTGCGGGGCTAACGTCGCTTGGCGTTTTCCTCCGCCATCCGGCGGTATTTTTCTCTCGTCGCGATGCCGCCGCGGATATGCCGCTCGGATTTATTGATATCCAGCACTTCCCTCACCTGACAGTACAATCCATAATCAATTTCCTTCAGACGCTCATTCACCTCCTTATGTACCGTCGATTTGGATACCCCCATGACCGCCGCCGCATGGCGCACCGTCGCTTTATGTGCCACGATATACCTGCCCAGCACGGTTGCACGCCGCTCGGCAGAGCTGATAGAATCGTTCATGCTGCATTCCTCCGTTGACCGACGGCGCCTCACCGCCGTCGTCTGATTCACGGTACATGTATATTCATCCCCCGGCGGGAATATGAGCAAAAACAATGCGGCAGCCGACTTCATCGCCGACTGCCGCCAGACTTATTCATAAATCTCACAGAAATTGATCAGACGCTTGAACACCCGCTCGTTGCGCTCCACACTGCACCCCGATACCACATAAATCATCATCAGCGCCGTCTGTACCCCCAGCAGCGGCACATCCGTCATGCCGTGAATCAGCGTCGCCAGCGTGGACACCATGATGAGCTTGCGCACCATGCCATACGAGACACAGAACGCCGGCTTATTGATGACGCTCACAATCTTGCCCGCCATACAACTGAAATATGCCAGCCCCACCGCGCCGAAATCCAGCAGCACGTTCAGAATCAGGTTGTGCGAATGCCACCGTACACGCCTGGCGTGGGTACGGATACAGATTTCCCGGAAGGAATTCATGCCGTACCCGAACAGCGGCTTATGCCGGATCCATTCAATCGCGGTGCCCCAGATGCGGGAACGCTTGCTGAAATCGTTGTCCAGCACCTCGCCCGCCATACGGCTGAAAAGCGTGGGCGCCGCAAGGATTGTCATCACGACCCCGACGGTGATCAGCATGATGATCACCACCCACTTGACATTGTGCTTGTAATGCACCGCGTAAAACAGCAGCGCAATCGCCAATGCCGCCCATGCCGTCCGGCAGTCACAGAGCAGAATGCTTCCCAGATTGGCAAAGAGGATCACCAGATACCCTATCGAATGCCGGCTTTCAAAGCGGTACAGCGCCATGATCACAAACAGTTCCAACACATATCCGTAATAATTGGCGTTGAAAAAGACCGATGATGTCCTTCCCTCGAAAATAAACCAGTGCAGCACGAATTTATCCAAGACCCCGAACAACATCGCGAAGACACTGAGTATGAGGATCATATCAATCAGATTGTTATAAAACCGCACGGTCATCACGGAAAACAAGTACAGCATAAACACCAGCATCAGCCACAGCACGACGCCGCCCATCAGTCCGAACCAATTCTGAAACAGCACTGCCGGCAGCGTAAAAAGCCCTATCGAACCGTATATGTACTGGGAAGCCGAAACCTCGCTCATGCGTTTCCGCACGTCGCTCCGGAACAGCGCCCGGAATACCGCCAGCAAACCCGGTACCGCCACCATCTGATACGGCAGAAACAGACTCACCGCACACACCGCGATAATTCTTTCATCCTGCGAAAGATGCCCCCAGCGGTTCAGCATCCGGCGGAATTTATATTGAATTCTCTCTGTCAAAGTCGAATCTACCCTTTCAAGAGATACTGCGTATTGCCTTTGTATTATACCATAAAGAATGCCGGCTATCAATGATTATTTTATGATTTTATGAATATTTACGTTTTTTCCGCCGCAAATATGCCGCAGCCATACCGACAGAAAACACCAGCCGCTCCTTCTTACCCCAAAAAGGGGAAAAAGAGCGGCTGGTGAATGCGTCATACAGATATCCGCCGGAACCACATCATCCGACTGCTTCGGGTGCTTCCGTGGCAGCGGTGGTCTTTTCGGTGGTCTTTTCAGTGGTCTTCTCGGTAGTTGCCTCCGTGGTCTTCTTGGTCTTTTCGGTCTTTTCGGTCTTTTCGGTCTTTTCGGTTTCCTCCGTCTTTTCGGTGGCAGAAGGCTGTTCCCCTGTGGTGGAAACCGTGGTGGGCGGCGACGTCTCAAAGCTCGCCTTGTCGTCGAGCAGCGCCGTGAAGGAACGCGTCAGCGTGCCGCCGCCATGCACCGGACAGATCGGCATGGAGGTATTGCGCGAATAATACCCGGTTGCCGTGGATGGACAATACGGGCTCGCCAGACCGCCCGATACCGTGCAGTACTGCCGCGCGTAGACTCTGTCGCTGAGATTGAACTTCTTGCGATCCAGCCCCTTATGCGCCGAACGCATGACATACGTCCACGCTCTCGTGGCATAGTTGGCGGTGTATTCCAGCCGCTTGTTGTCCGCGTAGCCGAACCAGCAGGCGCCCACATAATAGGGTGTGCCGCCGCAGAAATAACGGTCCTTGGTGTCGGTGGTCGTACCGGTCTTGCCGAAGGTGTCAAAGCCGCTGATCTTGGCGCTGGTAGCGGTACCGCTGCTGCCGTTGACCGGCGCGAGCAGCATCCGGTTGGCAATGGTGGCTGCCTCCTCGGTAATGGCTCGTGTACCGCGGGCGGTGGTATTTTCCAGCACGGTGTTGTTCTGCTGGTCGGTCACCAGCGAATAGGACGCGGGCGAATAGTAAATGCCGCCGCTGCCGAAAATGACATATGCCGAGGCCATCTCCAGCACGGTGACGCCGTCGGTCAATGCGCCCACCGACATGGGCGCGAGGTTGTTGTCCTTTTCATTGAGCTTGATGGACAAACGCTCCGTCAGGAATTTATAACTCGCCTGCGGCGTGATGTAGCGCACAATCCGCGCCGCCACGCAGTTGGCGGAAACCTCCAGACCCTTGACCACCGGAATATTGCCGCGATAGTGTCCGCCGTCGTTGCGGGGCCATGTACGGTTTCTGCCCTCATCGCGGATGGTCATGGGCTGATCCGTCACCGGTGTGGAAAATTCAATGGCATTCAGATTGACCGCCAGACCGTAGGCACTGAGTGGCTTGATCGCCGAACCCGGCTGCCGACGCGACTGCGAGGCGTGATTCTGCAGACGGTTGGCGTTCTTTTCTCCGCGCGCCCCCACAATCGCCTTGATCTCGCCCTCATAATTCAGAATGGCAATGGCACACTGCGGCTGCACCGAACGGGGGAATTTCACCCAGTAATCGGTATTGTTGCCGCTCTTGTTCTTGAAGACGGCTTCCGCCTTCTTCTGAAGCTCCACGTCCACGTTGGCGTAAATCTTGAAACCGCCGTTGTAAAGCTGGAAGCGGGCGTCGGCTTCGGTCATGCCGTTGCGCTTCTGCAGGTCGTTGACAATATCCGTGTAAATCTGCTCGGTGTACCAGCTCCAGTATTTGATGGTGGTATTGCGGTTGAGCGACGCGGTGTTGAGATGGGAAATGTAATCCTCCGCCTTGGCCGCCTCATATTCCTCCGTGGAAATCAGTCCGTTTTCAACCATTTTCTTCAGCACATAGCGCTGACGCTTCTGGTTCTCATCCGGGTGGTAGAGGGGATTGTATTTGGAAGGATACTTGGTAATGCCCACAATCGCCGCCGATTCCGCCAGCGTCAGATCCTTGGCGTCCTTGCCGAAATAGGTCTGCGCCGCCGTCTGAATGCCGTTGCAGCCGCTTCCCAGCGCGATGACATTGAGATAGGCTTCCAGTATCTGGGATTTGGTGTATTTCTTTTCCAGCTCCAGCGCCTTGAAAATCTCAGTCAGCTTTCGGTTGACGCTGTGCGCATCGTCTTTGGTCACGTTTTTGATGAGCTGCTGCGTAATCGTCGAACCGCCGCGCTCGGTCTTATAAATGCCGAGGAACATATTGGCAAAGGCGCCCGCGGTACTCTTCCAGTCCACGCCGTGATGCTTGAGGAATCGCTCGTCCTCTACCGCAATGGCGGCTTTTTTGGCATAATCCGAGATATCCTGCTCATCCACCCATTCACGGTTTTCATTGCCGTGCAGCGATTCATACTCAAATTGATTGCCTTCGCTGTCATATGCGAAGATTTTGGTGGTATAATTCAGCTTGAGCCATGCCAGATCAATCTCATCCACGCTCTTGGGCATGGTCAGCACATACACCATCGCCGCCGCCGCGACAATACAGCTCGTGATAATGCCGATCAGCACAAACGTGGCAAACGTCCGCGCCAGATATTTGCCCATCGTCAAGAGAACACTCAGCCAGATGGGTCTGGCTGCCTTGCCGCCCCTGCGCCCTCCCGCGGAGGATGCTCCCCGGTAGTTCCGGGCACTCCCCGAACCTCCCGACAGTCCCTTCACGGAATCCCGCAGCGAATCAAAGCCGATTTTTACGCCGTCAGCCGCCTTGCCCGCCACTTCTTTGGCTTTCTGGCGGAACGCGGCAAACGAGTCCTTGAAATCCATGATGCTATCGCCTCCCGAAAAATCCTATGTAACCAAGTCAGCATAACGCATATTGAAAGCTCGTACAAAATTTATTATACCACAAAGAATTCCGCTTGTACACTCCCGTTCCAAAGAATTCATATTTTTGTAACCATCTTTTTGAAAGGAAAAAACTGACGGCGCACTGTATGGAATCCGCCTCCGGCGGCAATGATAAAGACAGAGTAACCGTTCAGGGAGGATTATTGTATGATGTATATGTCCGGTAAAACCGCCAAAATCACATTGCTGCTGTCATTGACCGCCTTTGCCGCGTCAGTGTATTCGCTCGCTGCCGCCGCAGCGTATGCCCCCGCTTTGCCGCCGCGTCGGCTTCCCGCCGTTATGTCCGACACCGATATGCCTGCCCCGTCATCCGTCACATCCCCTTCCGATGTGTCCGCTCCGACGTTCCGCACCAAGCTCCTCCGGCTGTATCGCGGTCGGGTGGCGGTCTTTGAAGAAGACGGGGAAACACCTGTCCGGCTGCTGCCCACCGACGTGGAACAGCTTCCGTCCGACGCCGTGGAACGCCTTCGCTCCGGCATTTACGCCTATACCGCCGAACAGTACCGCAATTATCTGGAGGATTTCTCCTGATGACAGTAAAAGCGGCAGGGAGGTTTTTCTCAGACAAAACGCCTCTCTGCCGCCATCATCATGTTTCTTTCACCCTCGGGCGCCGATAGAGGATAACCCGATCCATCCGTTACTTCATGCTGCTTTCATACGACTCGATCATCTTTTTCACCATCTGTCCGCCGATGCTGCCCGCTTCTCTGGACGTCAGATGACCGTTGTAACCGTTCTGAAGATTGACGCCGACTTCGCTGGCCGCCTCCATTTTGAAACGGTCAAGGGCTTCTCTCGCCTCGGGAACCACGAGCTTATTACTGGATTTGTTTGCCATGATAACAGCACTCCTTCTATTTCTCATTCATTGTATTATGATGAAATCTCCGTGCGTCGGCATTACTATTGTGTGTGTCCCCCGCAAGAATATGAATGGTATTTTCTGTCACATGACCGGGCAGAAAACGCTTATTTTCTGCCCGAAACATATCCGTAAAACTTCGGATACTGCCACACAAACAACTCCATGCCCCACAAAAAGCCCATTTCCCGCAGCCAATGCAGATACAATGTGTTCAGACCCAGCAGTCCCGCCGCTTCCTTCACCATGCTCATGCACAGCACCGTGGAAACCACCGCCAGCGAGCCGAACAGCAGACCTCTGTTGCGCACTGCTGCCGTGATGAGGAAAGGTCGGTTGGAACGTGCGCACAGGGCATACAGCACCAGGCTCATTGACAAAAATACAAACGCCCCACAGGCGCCGCCCGCATGTACCGTATAGGTTCCGCCCCCCGCCAGCCGGTAAACCAGCAGCGTATTGAAGGCGATAAATCCTCCCGACAGCATCGCGCGGGTCTTCTCAAAGAACCCCATCAGTCTGCCGTCATTCCTCCGGGGCATATGGCGCATGGTATCGCGCTCTGCCGGTTCGTCGGCAAAAAACGGCTGGATAAATACAAACAGCAGGAGATTGAGCAGAATCAGCGGCAGCATCCGGAAGAAGTTGATGTGAAACAGCAGCCTTCCGCCGAACAGCGTCATGGTCTGCGCCACGCAGCAGGTCATGCTGTATTCGCTGAGCTTGGCGAGATTCTGCCGGATGGCACGTCCTGTCCTGACCAATCGCCGGATATCCACATACCGGTTATCCGAAATCGTAATGTCTGCCGCTCTCACAGCTACTTCCGCCGACGTTTCCTGCATGGCGCAGCTGATGTCCGCCGTCCGCAGCGCGGACGCGTCGCCCATGCCTCCCGCCGCCATCATCACGCATTCGCCCCGCGACTGCCACGCACGGATCAGACGCATCTTATCCTCCGGCGAAATGCGCGCAAACACCGAATAACGCGGAAGCACCCTGCGCAGTCTGGTTTCCGGCATCGCCGCCAGCGTTTCGCCTGTCATGACTTCACCGCCGTCATCGAGTATTCCCAGACGGCGGGCAATCGCGGCTGCCGTTTCGGGATGGTCGCCCGTGAGCATCACGGTACGGATGCCCGCCGCGGCACATTCCCGCACGGATTTGGTCACGTCCTCCCGGCAGGGATCGTCCAGTCCCAGCAGCCCCAGGAAGAGCATATCCTCTTCCACTGTTTCGGGGGTGATTTCCTCCGGCAGACGGTAAAACACCTGCGCCGCCACGGCAATCACGCGAAGCCCTTCCCCTGCCATTTCCGCCACGCGGGCGTTGATCTCATCGGTATCGGCATTGAGGCAGCGCGCCGCCAGCACATCCGGCGCACCCTTGGTCACCGCCATATACAGTCCGTCCGCCTCGTGAATCACGGTCATCAGCTTGCGGGACGAATCAAAGGGTATGCCGCCGCTGCGGGGATAGGTTTCCCTCAGCTTCCGCATATCGCCCCCGTTTTCGGTATAAGCCGCAATAATGGCAGCTTCTGTCAGATCGCCTGTCACCACGGGACGTCCCTCGTAATCATACAGCAGTTCGCTGTCACAGCAGAGCGCCGCGGACTTCATCAGGTATTTCAGTTCGTCCGACCAGAATCCCTCCGACAGTACGGCGGGCGTATCGCCCACCGGCCACCCCTTGGTGACGGTCATGTCCCCCAGTGTCAGCGTGCCGGTCTTGTCGGTACAGATCAGGGAGGTGCAGCCGATGATCTCGGTTTTGGCGAAGTCGTGCAGTTCGGTCTTGCTGCGGCGCAGGGATTTCATCCCCTCCGCCAGCGCGTGCATGACATTCTGCGGCAGTCCCAGCGGCACGGCACAGATCGCCAGCAGCAGCATGAAGCCCGCCAGTTCGTATGCCCGATTGAGAAAGGACGGATCATACGGATAATACCCCGACGCATACATGGAAGTCAGCAGCGGACTGTCCACGCCCGTGATTCTGGCGGTCAGAAAGATCCTGATCTCCTCCCACTGACGCGGAAGCACCTCAGGAGATACCCGAAAAAACAGCGTTCCCGCCGCCGACAGCGCGACACACACCGTCGCCCAGATCGTCAGGGTGCGCAGGCGGAAGGCGTCCCGCACCGCCGGCGTGCGGAGCCGGAGCTTGCGGAGCTTTTTGAGCTTGCGGTCAGGCTTCTGTCTGCGCGGCTTGCGGTATTGTTTCAGACCCTTGTTTTTTTTGGCTTTTTTGCGTCTGCGCCGACGTCCCATGCTCTTCCACGCGGCTTCGGTATCCATGCCGGTTTCCGTCACCAGCATCAGGGCGCGTCCCGAAACCGCTGTCGTTCCGGCGTAGACCATATTTGTTCTTTCTCCGAGCGGCGTTTCTTCCGTCAGCACCGCGTCGGCATCCTTCATGACAAATGTGTCCGCTCCGGTCAGGTTTTTTTCGTCACACACAAACGAACTGGTGATCAGCAGTCTGCCGTCTGCGGGAATGATATCGCCCGCCTCAAGCTGTACAATATCACCGGGCACCAGTTCCTCTGACGGTACATCCCTGATCACCGACCCGCGCCGCACCTTGGAACGTGCCGTCGAATGCCGCATCATGCGAATCGCCGTATCGGTTGCCGACAGTTCCCGTGCCGTGCGCACCCCTGCCAGCACCATCACCGATGCCAATGTCACCGCCGGACAAAGCCAGTTCCGTTCCGTGAGCGGATTGCGTCCCGCGAGCCGGTCCTGCCACACCGCCAGCGCCAGCCATCCCGCCGACAGCACCGTCAGCACCGCGCTCAGCGGTGCCAGCCATTTGCCCATGAACGCCGCCGACCGCGACCGTCTGCGCCGTGACTGACGTATATTGCCGCCGTATTCCTTCAGCCGCATCTGCACCGTCATCTCGGACAAGCCGATCTTGGGCTGCGTCTGAAGCGCTTCGGCGACATCTTCTTTTCTTTCACTATGCCATACCATAGAAAAAGGAATCCTCCTTCCGAAAATTCCACTATGTATTTCCGTTGGTTAAAGAATTGATGGCGTACCGTCTGTCGATTTCAGACGATACCTATCTATTGTAACAACCTTTCCGGCATAATGCAAGCCTTTCTTGAAGGTTTTTCCGAGAAATCCAAAAGGCACTTGCACCTCCACGGTTCATACAGTATAATAGGAATATGCTATCGGAACACCCCATCGGAAAGGCGGTCATCGAATATGAACTCCACATTGCCGCAGGCGGAAAGAATTCAGAATATTCACGGCGTTATTTTTGACATGGACGGCGTACTCGTCGACTCGGAACGGCTCTATCTGCACTTCTGGCGGGAGGCAAGCGCCTCTTTTGGCTTTGCCATGAGCGAAGCGCAGGCGCTCAGCCTGCGAAGCAATTCCCCCGAAGCCGCCATTCCCAAATTCCGCGCGTGGTTCGGCGACAACGCCGATTATCACGCCATCCGCGCCAGACGCCGGGATATGATGGCGGAATGGATCGACCGCGAAGGCGTCGCGCTCAAACAAGGCGCGGCCGAAGTCACCCGGGAACTCAAAGCACACGGCTACCGCATCGCGCTTGCCACGGCATCCCCCCTGCGCCGCGCGGAGCATTATCTGGCGCCGCACGGGTTATGGGGCATCTTCGACGCGGTGATCGGGGGTCCGGACGTGACCAGAAGCAAGCCCGCACCGGACATTTATCTGGCTGCCGCCGCTGCCCTGTGCCTTCCGCCGACAGCGTGTCTCGCGGCGGAAGATTCGCCCTCCGGCGTCCGCGCCGCGCACGACGCGGGCTGCTTCACTGTCATGATTCCCGATCTGACCCCGCCCGACGGGGAATCCCAGCTGCTGGCCGACTGTGTGCTTGACAATCTGACGCAGCTGCGGACACTGCTGCTTTAACCGTCCTCCGCCCGGAGCATGTTCTCGGCAAAAATACCGTACCCACAGGCGGGATCGTTGACAAAGACATGCGTCACCGCTCCCACCAGCTTCCCGTTCTGCACGATGGGACTGCCGCTCATGCCCTGCACAATGCCGCCCGTCTTGTCGAGCAGCTCGGGATCCGTTACCTTCACAATCATGTTTTTCGCCTGCTCGCCCGCCCGATAATTGATTTTCTGAATCTCGATGTCGTAAAAACGCGGTTTTCCGCTGCTGTCCGCCGTGCAATACACCTGCGCGCCGCCTGCCCGCACTTCCTGCCGCACTGCCACTTCATATTCGTCCTGCCCGTCACAGGGCAGTTCCGCGGTGTATTGTCCGAACATGCCGCATACGGTGTTGCTGCGGATTTTTCCCAGTGTGCCCGCGCCCAGACAGCCGCGGATTTCTCCGGCTTCCCCCTTCACGCCCCGCTTGACGTCAATCCACTCGGCTTCCACTATTTCACCGCTGCGCACGGGAATCATACGCAGCGTGTCACTGTCACAGATGCCGTGACCCAGTCCGCCGAATGCGCCGCTTTCCGGCTCGATATAGGTCAGCGTTCCGATGCCTGCCGCGCTGTCTCTGACCCACATTCCCGTTTTCCGGCAGCCGTCCGCGTCCGAGTACAGCGGCATCAGCGTAACGTTCCGGCTGATGCCGTCCTGTCCTACAACTTCCAGCGTCATCTCTCCCTCGCAACGCTCGGCTGTTTCGGAAAAATCGTCGCTCCGGTATACCCGCTGCCCATTGACCGACCGGATGAGATCACCTTCCTCCATGCCCGCCTCCCTGGCGGGATTCCGGCTCCTGCCCCCGCTCACGAAATCCGACAGTCCCACCACCATGACACCGTCGGTGTACATCTTCACGCCAAACAGCGTTCCGCCCAGCTTCACCCGAACTGGCGAAGCCGTGCGCACCGGCAGGGTCTTGAGCGGTATCAAACCGAACAGCTTTGCCGACGCCTGACGGGAACCGCTGTATGCCAGCCGGGTAGGCAAAAAAGTACAAAGCGGTGTTGACTGGGTCAAAGCCGATGTGCGGCTCACGGTAAGCTCATCCGGCAGTTGTCCGACCGTGATGCCCACCGAAACACAGCACAGACAGAGTGCCGTCAGCAGTGCGCCCGCTGCTATCCTCCGTTTCCGTCCGGTTTTTTTCACCCTCATATTCCGATACTCCTTTTTGCAGAAAAAAATCACGCAACGCGTCTTTCCCGCCCGTCAGCCAAAACGCGCCGCCTTATTATTTTGTGCAGAATCATTCGCTTCACCAATGACAATATATAAAATGAATGTAAGCCGCCGTCAGATTTGGAAACAGTAAATTCAATATTATGGTATTGACATATCAAAATCAATCATTGTATAATAGATGGGATACCGCGAAATAATACCTTTGAGAGGGGACGTCCCATGAACGATTATTTTTCGGAGTACAATCCCTACCCGTATATTTACATACAGTATTGCTCGGACGACGTCAATGAAGTCCTGCCGGTCATCGACGCACTCAATGACGATGGCTTCAATGTCTGGTACGACGACAATTTTGACGTCGATGACCGATACCGTTCCATCAACGTCGAAAAACTCAACCGCTCCGCTGCGCTGCTGCTGTTTTATTCCAAAAATGCCGCGCGTTCCAAGCTCATCCGCGATACGGTCAAAATCGCCGTTCCCTTGCGCAGTCTGGACAAGATGTGCGTCTGTCTCGATGACAAGCCCTTTGGCATGGGGTTCAGCGACTGCAAAAAAAATTACACGCTTTTTATCGACGATCCGTCCCATGACATCATGGACGACCTGCGCCCTTATCTCGACGTATACCGTCTGCCGCCCGAACTCATCGAAAACCTCCGCGCCCGGTACGCTTCCATGAATGCCCCGGACGAAATAGAGGAACTGGATGATTATGTTGAGCCGGACGAGCTGAGCGAACTCGGTGAGTATGAAGAAGAATTTGAGGCATGGGAGGACAGAATTCCTCCCCAGGTTCCCGACGACCTTTATTCCGCCACGGATACGGAATCCGTAACCGGCACGGAAGAGGATATCGCTGAAACAGACGCCGACACGCCGCCATTACCGGTGACGTCCGATCAGCCCACACACGAGGAAGCACAGCGGTTTTACGAGGATTACGAGAACGAAACCAGCAAGCTGCGCTATCCCGTCGCCCACCGCGAACCTTCCCCCGACTGGTATGCCTTCTATCCCGATTCAGCCGGGGAAACCGGGGTGGATACGCCTGACGCGTCTCCGGAAGAAGAATTCCCGGAGGAACTGTTCCTCGTTGTGGAAGAACCGACTGACGATATGCCTGCCCAACCCGCTGAGGAACAGACAGAAGTCGAATGGAACCCCCCTGAAAAACCGGTTCGCGATCCGCTCGCGCCTTTCCGTCCCGTTCCGCTCGACACCCTTTTCGTCTCCGATGCGGACAGCGATGAGGCAAAGAACGACACCGGCGACGAGGAACCGGAAGCGGTGATTGTGCCTGTCGTTCCCCGGAGCGGTGAGCCGGAAGGTCCTGTACTGTCATTTGCGGAAAAGGAAATCGCCGATGATGCCGATGATGCCGACGACGGAGATGACGGAGACGACGATGGTGACAATGGCGACAATGGCGACAATGGCGACGAAAGCGAGGATTTGTATTACGCGTTTTCGTCGGTGAGCGAACCGACACCGTATGACCCGTTCAATCACTTTGACTTTATCCTGCTGGAAGAACCGTCCGCGCCGCCTGCTCCCGAACCGCCTGTCACGGAGGAACCTCCCGCACCCATTATCTTCGATCAGACCATGCAGCCCATTGACGACGACGCACTGGAAGAGGCGCTTACTCCCGAAGCGCCTGCTATGAGCGACGAGGAATTCGTGCTGAACGGCAACGAGCCCATCGCGGCCACACTCGAAACCATGGACCCCATCGTAACCAGTGATGAATCCAACGGCACCCTTCCGGATTTGTCCGATGCGCTTGACAGCCCGCTGATACCGGAACCCATCCCGGCGGATGTGCTTGCCGTCTGTCCCGCGCCGGATACGGAGGAATTGTGGCGTACCCTATGCCGACGGCTTCATGTACGCGCCATTCCCAAAATGCGGCTGATTCTCAACCGTCAGCAGCCCACATCGCCTTCGGTTCCCGTGGAAAAGCCTGTGGCACAGGCACTGTACGAAAAACAGTTCGCCCTGCCCTATCCGCACGATGACACCATTGAGAACATCATGATCGTATATCCGGTAGATGAGACGTTTGTGGAACCCGAGCCGTTTACCAGAATCCCGCGCAAAGAACCGCAGCCGCCTGTTGCACCGGTGCCTGTAACGGAATCGGAACCGTCCTCGGAAAAAACCGAAAAAATACCGGTGAATCTCAAAAAGCGCAGACGCATCCGTCGTCCTGCCGTCAAAACCGTGTTCATCAAAGCTCCAGAACCTTCTGAGGATTCCGTAACAAAAGAAGAACCGACTATCGTTGAAGAACCTGAAATTGTGGAAGAACCAGAGGTCGCAGAGCAACCCGAAATCGTAGAGGAACCCCAAATCGTGGAAGAACCCGAGATCGTAGGAGAACCTGAGATCGTGGAAGAACCCGAGATCGTAGGAGAACCTGAGATCGTGGAGGAACCTGAGATCGTGGAAGAACCCCAAATCGTGGAAGAACCCCAAATCGTGGAAGAACCCGAGGTCGTGGAAGAACCCGAGGTCGTGGAAGAACCTGAAATCGTGGAAGAACCTGAAATCGTGGAAGAACCCGAAATTGTAGAGGAACCGGTCGAGGAATCCTTTGACGAATCCGGTATGAATTCCTATGAGTTCTTTTCCAGCAATATCCTCTCCGATATGGGCAGCGACAGCGAATGGAACGGCGAAAGCTTCTTTGCCGAGCCGGAACCGATTCCCGTACCCATGGAGGAACCCCATTCCTCTGAGACCTTCCATTCGTCTGAAAGCACGTCCTTTAAGCAACCCTTCTTCGCTCCTGCCGAAGAATCCATCAACATCGAACCGGAATTTATCTCTATTCCCCGGATTGATTACGCCGCGCCGCGTCTGGATAATCCCCCCATCGCGGAACCATCCGTCTGCACCCAGCCGACCCCTGCTTCCACCGCAGAAAAAACCGAAACATCTGAAAAGCAGGAGAAACCCGCTGTGACGGAAACCGAGCCTGACATCAAAATACAGCTTCTCATGAAGGCCGCCGAACAGGGCAACGCCGACGCACAATACAAGCTGGGACTGAGCTATGAAAACGGCGATCATGTGGAACAAAATTACGTCAAAGCGGCGCATTGGTATATTCTCGCTTCCAATCGCGATAACGCGAACGCACAGTTCAATCTCGCACAGCTCTACGAAAAGGGGCTCGGCGTGAGCCGCAATCCTTCCGAAGCGGCTCATCTCTATGAACAGGCCGCCAAGCAGGGACATTCCAATGCCCAGACCCATTACGGGGTCTGTCTGCGAACCGGCAGCGGTGTGGAACAGGACGAGGGACAGGCGGTCAAATGGTTTGTGCGCGCCTCCGAAAAAGGCAACGCCGCTGCCATCTATCACCTGGGCATCTGCTTTGAATTCGGTCAGGGCGTGGAACAGGATTACTCCCGCGCCTTGCAGCTCTATCTGGCGGCTGCCAATCAGGACTTCGCTGACGCGCAGAATGCCCTCGCCAACTGCTATATCAACGGCACCGGCGTCCCTGCCAATTACACCGAAGCCGTCCGCTGGTACAGCAAGGCTGCCCGCAACGGCAATGTCGCGGCACAGTTCAACATCGGCTTCTGCTGTGAAAACGGCATCGGCATCGATAAGAACGCCGATATGGCCTATCGCTTCTACAAAATCGCCGCCGACAATGGCAGTGAAAACGCCCTCAAGCGCCTGATGGATCTTGGTTACATCAAGGGCAGCGAATATTAAACAACCTCTATTGCATGCACAGAAAAACAGTGAAGCATCGGCACCGCCCAGCAGCGGAATTTAATCGCCAATGTTTCACTGTTTTTTTACCCAAATATTGGTTGCATTTTGATCGATCTTTTGATGTTTTACCTAATTTTATTTTATTTGCTTAGTTATATTTATGAAAAACAGGAAAATTGACTCTTTTGCCTTTTTCTACTTGACAAATCCGTACCATTGTACTATAATACTTTAGCAGTCACACAGGAGTTGTGGTTCGCCTTCGTCTTTTTATATCGCGGGATGGAGCAGTTAGGTAGCTCGTCGGGCTCATAACCCGAAGGTCGTAGGTTCAAATCCTGCTCCCGCAACCATGAAAAGTGCCTATTTTACGCGGCTAACGTAAATTGGGCGCTTTTCTTTTTTGTTGCGAGTTCTAAAACAGTTGTAACTATTCAGTGACCCTGAGAAATCCACAATTTCTGCACAAAGTTGAAAAGTGGGAAGGGTCAGAAAAAAATCAGCGAAATGTCAATATACAAGAAGCGAAAAAGGTGGTAAACTGAAGAA